>NZ_VPBT01000002.1:0-294233 GCF_013418555.1 Acinetobacter sp. YH12134
AGCAGACGTGCACAGAAAACAGCAATTCAAGAACGAAATCTAAATCCTGTGCTTGACTTGGAAATGTCCATATAGGACATTTCTATTTGGTTATTAGGTAGGACATTTCTACTTTGGAATAACAATAGCATATTAAATAAAAGCCATCCTGTAGATGGCTCTTATTCCTTTAATGACCACTTAAATCACTTCAAACTCAATACGACGGTTCTTTTTACGACCCTCAGCTGTTGAGTTGTCTGCCACAGGTTTGTTGGCGCCTAAACCTTCCACACTCAAACTATCTGCAGGAATATTTTTGCCAATCAAATAATCTTTTACCGCCTGTGCACGCTCTTTACTTAAGATCAGGTTTTTATTGGCATCACCAGAGCTATCAGTATGGCCAATAATTTTCACCTGCTTGCCACCAACCTTATTTAAGGCAATCGCCATCTCATCAAGAATTTTTGTCCCAGATGCGGCTAAAACCGCACTGCCAGATTCAAATTCAATAATCCGGTTTTTCAAGGCATCATCAATAATTTTCTGTTCGGCCTGATTTACAGATAACTGTGCATTAAAACGATATGGCGCCTGTACCAAGCCCTGAAAAGCATTTGTGGTTGGCTGGATATCATTTTGATTGGACATTTTTCCATTTAAATCAATTTGCGTACCGCGTACCGACAATTGACCCTGCTTCACTTTTTTTAGGTCTGGCGTGATCATTCGTGTGACCGATTCGCTCCAGCCATTGGGTGCAGCAACCGATTTAACCTGAATTTTATCAATTACTTGGTCCACACCATACACACTGTGCATTTTAGTCAGGATGGCCTGTTTGCTGGCTTCATTCGGGACCACGCCTTCAACTACAATCGGCTGTGCACATACCCAGCTACTAACACTGAACAAGAGTACAGACAGCCATTGTTTTTTATATGTATTTAATTGATTTTTAATCATTTTATCCATCTATAAAAGTCTGTCTAAAGAGTTTGATTCCCTGGCTTAAGCTAAGCTGGCGTTCACATAAAGCCTGTTCCAACGCCGCCAAACCTGCATTTTGCTCCAGATACGGATCAATCCAGCTGGCATTGACCAATGAGACCCAATGTGAACTGTCCAGGTTTTGGGTGAAAATTTCGCTTAAAGCCTGAATATCTGCGCCATGAAAGCCAAAAATCAGCAAGGGTTTGTCATAATGCAGTAAACCGACCAGCAATTCTGTGTTCTGATTGGCGACAAAACGGCTAATCAGACTGACCCAAAATGCTGCAATTTCATAGCAATAGGCATGATTATTAATCGGCAAAATCAGCACTTTATTTAATTTACTGGTGCCTTGATGGATCACCGGTTGCAGCAATAATCCCAGTCCAATCATGCTTTGTGCCAGCTCATAGGTGCTGATTTTCATCAACTGGGCAAAAGAATGTGTCGTATGATGTTCATAAAATGCTGCACTTTCATGCACATCAAACACCTGAATCTGGTTATTCAGTTTGGCCAGCTTGTCCAGCAAAATCTCAGGATCACGAATCGACTTGAGCACCCGGTTTTTCTGAAACAGATCAATCAGGGTCTGTTTATAGCGATACGGTGCGTACAGCAAATGCTCCAGGGGGACATCTACATCTAACAGATGGCTCAGTACCATCGGAAACTGTCGTCCCGAACTGTCTTCGCTGGCAATTAAGTTGGCCACCAGAAATTTATATTCCTGCGGATTGGCAATGAAAAAATCCAGTGATGGCAACTGCGTATAGCGGCTTTGAAACTCTGGAGATTGCATCGCTTTTTCCAGCGCCTCAGTAATCCACTGATCCAGTACCTGAATCAGTGAAGATTGGCCTTTGGTTTTCAAAAAATCGCCTCGGGCCGGACATTTACCATAATAAAATGGCAGGGTTTTCAGCTCATTCATCCCTGCTCTCCCACTCGCCTGTTCTGGCTGATCATGGCTGTACTCCTTCAATTCCTTTTAAAGGCGATGTGCTATTGGTGCGTGCAGTGGCAGGTGTCGGTGCTGTTTGCGCAGCCACGACACGTACCGATTTATTGGTAACCACCTGATCAACCAGCTGTAAACCCGCATAGCCACGGCTTGAGCCAATATTACCCGAGTTGCCGCTAATCAGTCGGAAGTTCAGTTTCACCGCAATATTCGGGTCCTGCTTGCTTTTCCAGACCATTTCAAAGCTGCCGCCTTGCTGGGTACGCTGAGCCGTGTCAATCAGACGGTTAATGCCGTACTCACCCGGTTCATCAAAGACGGTATGGGTTTTACCTTCTAAATCCACCGCTGTAATACGCGCACCCGGAATCGCACCCGGATTTGGCCAGACGAAATTCACCCATTGCTGAATGCCATTTTCATAAACCATACGCTGCCCATCAATATCAATGGTATAGGCCAGTAATTGCGGATTCTGTAATGGATAGAACTGGAAGTTGGACTGATTCACCGGTGCTTGCGCCGCGGTTTGAGACAATTCACCTGTCGCCATGCCATTGCTAGGCGCGACATAGCTCTGGAAATTCATCACAAATTGCGGGTTCAGGCTGATACCTAAATCTTTCCAGGTTTTTGAGGTTAAGGTATAGCCACGACGGATCACCAGCGGATCTAAATGCTCTTTCACAAAACGGGCGATACTGCCATTTTCACCAAAAATCTGGCTAATTTCATTGCTGGTCGCTTGTAAGGTCGCAGAGGAATTAAATGGATATTTTTTGCTTAAATTGGCGCTAAATGGCTGATAAGCCTGCATGGTCCAGAGTTTATTGATCTCATCCTGCGCCGGAATTAACAGGCTTTCAAATGAATGCGTTAATGGACTGATCAACAGTTTTTGTAATAGCTGCTGGTCACGTTCATTTAAGCCCACCGTCATCTTCTCATCGACCAGTTTCTGGGTACTGTTAAACACCGAACTTTGATCATTGATGGTCTGTTTCACCAAGGTCATGGCCGATGGACCAATATCGCCCGCACTTTTCAGGTCATTGAACTTGCTGCGCACCTGAGCAATCGCTTGCATATACTCATCCAGTAAAGACTTGTTCTGCTGGTCATCACGCTTACGTACCAGCTGATAGAACATCTGGAATTCTTTGGAAATTGGTCCTTGTGCTCTGGCTACGGCCTGTTCCGCCATTTTCGCTTCATCGCGGTTCAACACTTTACGTTTAAACCAGGCAATAAAACCTTTTTGCGGTGCGGCTAGTTCTGCCTGAACCACCGGATTATCCCACGAGGTTTCCTGTGCAATCCGGGTAATCATCTGACGGATTGGTGAATTTTCCGGTTCACCCAGTTTTTCAATATTCTGCGCAGACTGTTTAAATTCCTTGCCTTTGGCATAGTGCACACCAGCCAGGAATTTACGCCATTCTGCAATATATTCCTGCTTGTACAGATCGGTCAGCTGTTTACGGATCTGATCCGGGCTGCCGCTAAAGGTCAGGTCATCGGACTGGGTACTGTTTAACACCCAGTCTTTAGAATCTGTTGGCCGGTTGGAGACTTCATCAATGGCGGTTTCGACATATTCTGCCCAGGCTTTCTGGGTAAATACACCCGGTAAGGCATAACTGCCCAGCACCACCGCCTGATTATTCTCACCGACCATCTGTTTGACGGTTAAGGCCGGGAAACGTACCGCTGCACGCATTTTAATTTCGTTATAGACCCGATCACGTGCCGGCATACCACGTACCACAGACAATAACACCTGACGTGACTGATCAACCACCAAGGTATCCGCTTCCAGATTCGGGAATTTGGCATCATTGGCCAGGGTCATGGCATAAGATAAAATCTGCTCGGCATCTTTCAGCATTTGGCCGCGCGCCAAATTCCCCCGGTTGGCATCTAACCACGGACGCCAGAAACGCGTGACCTGATCACTTAAATGACCAGCTTCACGATATTCCGGATTGCTCATCATCAAGTAGGCTTTCAGTGCATTGTACGCATCTTGCGGATTACTGTCCGATGGCTCCAGATATTTCTGCTGATTGGCCACCTGCTTGATTTCCACATTGGCATGATTGGCCTTCAGGGTTTCTTCATTGGCTTTTACCCGTTGCAGATACTGTGCCATGTTTTGCTGTGCCGGCTGCAGCACAATCTGCTGCACGCCTTGCAAATATTCAGTCTTCAGCTTTTCACGCAGCTCATTGCCCTGGTATAAACCAAAGCCAAATTTTAATGGACGATCTTCAGCAAAACTGTCCAGCTGTGACATACGGTTTTGCAGAATCAGCAAGGCTTCAAGCTGTCCGGCCAGTTCGGTGCCAGAGCGCTGCTCAATCTGCACCACTTTATTCAGGTCTTGCTGCACCTCGGCAATTAACTGCTGGTTATTGCGATACGACCAGACCCACAGTCCCAGAATAATCGACACACCAAACAATGCGGCAATAAAGCCAACATAACGCTGGCGTTTACGCAGTGGATTAATATGCTGTTTGACCAGATTCTTGTCTTTCAGAATCACATCGGAAAACAGCCCTTTCAGGAAGTAACCATGGTTTTGTGAAACCGAACGGGTCGGCACACCATGTTCACTGTTGGGAATCTTGGTCAGTAAAAAGTCCTGTGCAATCTGCTCGGTCATCGGGCTTTCAATGGTGCCTTCCTGTAAGGCACTGGTGAAATAGAAGCCACGGAATACCGGTTTAAACTGGTACGGATTATCTTCAAACAAGGTACCAATAAAGGTTTTCAGCGCTGGCTTTAAGCTCTTGAACTCCAGCGGGAAAGTCATGACACTTGGAGAAATATTCTGTGAATGGCGGCGGCTTAAATGGGTAGTACTTACGCCTTTTAAACCGTCATATAAAATGCCGTAATGCTTTTCAAACAGCTCGACCGCATTTTGAGAAGATTCCGCATCATAGGGCAAGGTTGCACCCCAGACCTGATCAAACTCATTCACTTCATAACATTCAAAGAATTCGGTAAAGCCGGCAATCAGGTCCATTTTAGAAAACACCAGATACACCGGAGGATAAATTTCCAGACGCTCGGTTAAATCCTGAATCCGGGCACGTAAATTCTTGGCCAGTTTAATTGATTTTTCCGGACTCTGGCTGACCAGCTCGGCAATGCTGACAATTACAATCAGGCCATTAATTGGCGCTTGAGAACGGTTTTTCTTCAGCAAACCTAAAAAACCGAGCCATTCAGAATGATCTTCGGAATAGACCGAATAACGCCCGGCTGTATCCAGCAATACCCCTTCGGTGGAAAAGAACCAGTCACAGTTACGGGTACCGCTTAAACCGGCAGACACCATTTTCTGATGACTTTCTTCAAAGGGAAATTTCAGACCGGAGTTATAAATCGCCGAACTTTTTCCGGCGGCCGGGTTACCAATCACCATATACCACGGCAATTCATATAAGGCCGCATTGCCCTTTTTATCGCCCAGTTTAGACTTGCGGATCAGCTGAATCGATTCTTTCATTTGTTGTTGAATCAGCTGTAATTCTTCTTTGTCTTTCTGCTTGCCGTATTCAGCTTCGGTGTCTTTACTGATGGCTTCGGCCAGCTCTTCGCCCTGCTTTTCATGACGATAACGCTGGATCAAGGCATAAATCCCGTATCCGACCACACCCAGAATATACACTGCCATCAGCGCCCAGAATAGATTGCGCGGAATGGTGTTATAAGATGCTATGAGTGCCACAAAAATAGACAGTGCAATAATCGCTTTCGGATTAGTCACATACTGCCAGACATAGCCTAAAATGGTATAAAACATACTGTTCTCGTTGTTCTAAAATTCGCGCGATACTGCAACATCAGCCCTGTGGGGTTTCATGGGAAACCGGCATAAAAAGTACGTGGGTGGCCGGATGTTCGGTACTGTAAATCATGGAAATAATTCCCTCTGGAAGATGCATGCCCAACATGAAAGAAAACACTTTCGATAAGTGTTGGGTATGACCAATACTTTGTTTTGTATATAAAAAATGATGAGTTTCGATTTGAGACTCAGCAAAACTCTGTTCAATCTGCTTCACGACTTTAATCTGGGTCGGATCATCTGGCATCAGCACAAAAGGCTGTTCCTGATCGAATTGCGCCAGTTCTGTCATCTGATGCTGCTGCAGGTAATGGGCAATATTTTTTTCATTCAACACCAGCTGCAGCATTTTGAATGGTTCTAACTGGTTAATCTGCACCGCGGTGGAGGCCACAATACAGCTAGAGACAAATTCAGCTGGTAAATAATGGTCGGTCAGCCAGGTTTTTTCATCAATCACGTCCTGATCAATTTCAGAATCGACCAGCACAATTAGTGATACGTCTTCGGTTTGTGCTGCGGTCTGTTCCAGCAGTTCAAACCAGTCCTGATAGGCATTTTTACTGCCCCAGTAATGATGCTCGATATGAATCTGCTCCGGAATCACCTGAAAATCCTGGATAAACTCCATGATCATCTGCTGGCTGTCCATTTCATTCCACAAATGCAGCAAATCTTCTGCCAGCACCACATGAATATTAATCCGGTTTAAACGCATAACAGGTTGCACCGGCTCAGGTTCAAGGCTGTCATCTTCCTGATGGTTGGGATCACTCCAGCCCGGATGCATACGGTACTGATAGGCCAGCTCGCTGTCATAGAACAGTGCCGACTGTTTTAAATGTTCGGCAATTTGCATCAGTACATCGCTGTGCTGAACCAGCTGCTGCTGGACCAGCCGGCGCATACGTAAACTGCGCTGGCTGTCAACGCTATATTCATCTGCATCGTCGTCCAGCTCAATTTCATCATCCAGGTCTTTAATCCGATAGGACAGAATTGGCAAGCCGTAGGCATTTAACAGCTGATGATCCAGCTCCGGACTAGTGAAATTTTTTAATTCTTCGACAATCTGTTCATTTTCACCAAAAGCATGCTGGCTATAACCACTGTACAGGTTCAGCGCCACCGTTCTGAGCGGCTCCGCTTTTTCTTCAGGAGTCTGCTGCTGGGCAAGTGCTGCCTGCTCCTGCTGCTGTTTTTGTTCTTCCTGTCGTTTTTTATAATGCTGGACTGCGCTATAAATGATGAAAGGTGACGTCAGCAGCAGCGTAATCGCCAAAGGTAAAAATACAAAAAATGCCAGCATATCTGCCGTATCGGGATCATGCTGAATATCGCGCCAGTAAAAGATAATGGCGGTGCTGACCAGAATAAAAATACTGACAAAAGTGCCAATGATCCACTTGATCATCTTTGATCCCCCAACAGCGGATAACAGCTATCACGATTATCTGCCCGTGCCTGTGGCATTAAAAAAGCCCCTTGCCCTAGCTCCGCATGATGACTGGAGTTCAGACACAAAGGCTGAATGTCTTCTTTGCTCAGCACCAAACGCAAGTCAACCATTAGAGTCGGACTGCACCAGGTCTGTAAGAGTTTTTTCAGTTTAGTGCTGGCTCGCTGTCCCGGTAAAAATTCCTGATATTGCTGCCGGTTTAAAGGTCCGACTTCAATTTCAATCTTGCCATCAATCTGGCGGATGGTTTCCCCACAAAAGGTATTTACTCCAAGCAAGGCCGGATTGCTGCCGCCTAAACAGGTTTTATGCGCATCATCCAGTTTGAATTTTTCTTCAATAAATTCATGTACAGTAAAATCGGTTTTGAAAATACAGTTCAGCACGGTTTTTAAGGCATGTGCGGTGTTGTTCTGGCCCTGCATCAGGCCTGAAAATTCTGCAAAATAATGATCCATCTCATCCTGTTCATGTTGTGAACGGATGTAACCATTGAGCGCATGCAGAATATCCAGATAATGATTGTCGTGTTCGACCTCATAACGTACCGGCAAGTTATAAGCCAAGCTGGCTTCAATATGTTGGCCGGTCAGTTTGTTATTAAACAAACTGAGGAACTGCACGGTTTCTTCACGCTGGATACGTGGACTCTGGCGGATGCGCTGGGTATAGGTATACGGTAAGGCCCCCTGAATGCCGGTGAGTCCCACCATTAAATTGGTCAGCTGAATCTGATCATCTTCAACCGCCAACGTTTCAATTTCTGCCGCCGGAAAATTCAGATTGAGCGAGGTCTGAAACTGAAAGCCCTTTTTCCAGTCGGTCTGTACGGCCTGTTCAGGTGCATGACGCAGCAGCCGCGTGGCCTGAATAAACTCATACGCCGTCGGCTGTTCAACCAGATCTGCAATTACAGAAGTTTCTTGCCACCAACGTTCTGCACGCATTGGTATAACTCCTGTAAGCTGTTGGCATCGCGCACCACCACATCCACAAAGCTGTTCATCTGAACTTTTAAGTTAAAGATATGACTGAGCAAGGTACTGAAAATATAAAGGCTATGGCCACGAAATACCTGTGGATCAATATCCAGATGCACTTTCAGACCACGGACAAATAAAGGAAAGGGTTTAGCTTCGACCATTTTCTGGGTTAACGAAAACTCGACCGCTTTAATTGAGTCAATAATTAAATGATTTTCTTTAGATTTTGGTAGGTTATAAAGTTCAAGCAGCTCTTTGATATGACTGATCGCATCACCTTTCATCAAAGACAAGGTGTTTAAGGATAAATGCGAGATCACCCGCCATTGTTCCATTTTATTCTGCTCAAAATAATACGGCTTATTCGGACGCTTCAGTACCAGAGCGCGCCGTGCCAGACTGCTGTCATTCAGATTTAAAATATTATTGGCTTGGCTTAAAGCCTCATGTGGCAAGTCACGGTTTGAGCAAAGCAGTTTGGCGCTGATAAAATCCGACTTGGTGTGCTGCGGTTGTAATTGCTTTGACAATACACTGTAGCCCGTTTCCACAAAACGGTTATGCAGCTGCTTGGCATTTAGGGCGTAATAAAACTGAATATCTTCATGCCGATAATGACTCATGGCAAAAAATGGATAAACCGGAAAAACCACCTGATCCTGATTGGTTTTTTCCCGGATCATGTTCATTTCCTGAATGCTATACATCTGATAAAACTCAGGATGATGCGCATCGGTCACCAGTGGATATTCCAGCTGCTTGTGATCAATTTTTTGCGGTTCGGCCTGCTTCTCAAACAGGTTCACCACCGGTGTGGCAAATAATTTAAAGTTAGCCACGTTCAGTTCGGAATAATTGCGAATCACCATCTGATCATTCAGGTTCAGTTTCAGATGAATCAGCAATTCAAACTGGCTCTGATCTTCGAAATAATGCAGAAAATCCAGATTCAGACTCAGGAAATTAAACTTTTCCGGAAAGCAGAAATATTCCAGCAATAACCGGTAGGCATGATGGGTATGCTCATCTAGCGGCAGTACACTCTCCTGCTCATGCATGCCCATCAGCTGAAACGGATTAGCAATCTGAATTTGGCGCTGGCCAATTTTTAATGAAAATCCGGTACTGGGACTGAAAATACCATCGAGTACCTGAAGCGGAAAATTGGAAATCGCATCAAGATAAATTGGCAACTGCTGTTGTTGCAGCAATGTGTGTGCCTGATTAAAAATTTCAAAACCCAGACTTAAGGTTGCATTCTGGTTCAAGTGCATATGCGCACTCGGATTGCTCTTGAATTCCAGCTTGTTGAGCTGAATTGGCAATAAATTCACAGTGTGTGTGCTGGAAAACTCGCACTGAACGCCTTTGAAACTTCTGGATTTTAACGCCGTGCCTTTGGGAATTATATGTGCTTCGGTCAGCTGTTTAATTTTATTGAGATCTTCAAAGCTGACCACAGAACAGGCCGGAAATGGCTTTAGGTACTGTGGAAACATGACCTCAAACAAGGCGCGGGTAAAAATGTCGTAGCTGTCTGCCAGTTTTTTATCAATACGCGCGGCTATTAGTGAAAATGCCTGAATTAAACGCTCGATATGCGGGTCATCAATCTGTTCCTGATTTAAAGACAGACGCTGCGCGATTTTAGGATATTTCTGGGAAAATTCACGAGATTGCTGGCCGAATTCTTGCAGCTGTTTTTCGTAATAAGGTAACAAGTCTTCAATCACAGGAATCCCACTTATGCACGTGCCGAAATAACATATTGTTGTGTTGTTGGTTTTAATAAAGCATCAAAAATCACAGGTTCATATAAGGGATGAATATTGATATAGGCCTGAATACTCAAGCACAAAGCCCCCATATCCTGTTCATCTAATAACATTTCAACTTTAATCTGTCTTAAACGCGGTTCATGTGCCGCGATGGATTGTGCAATAGACTGGCAGATTTTATCGCGGTCACTTGGATTAGCGGTCGATAAGCCGACAAAATCAATAATCCCAAACTGCATAATGGACTTTTTAACCAGTGGAAAATCATCAATCTGTTCATGCAAAGATGCCATGCGGCTATTGAGCAGGTCTTCCAGATCTGCAGCAACAGATTCGCGAAGTTCCTGTAATGACAACCCCTTTAAATGATAATCTTCTGTAGTTAAAAGCCGGTCAAATAATGTAGTTCTAAAACCGTACGGATAAAGCTGGTCTAAATTCATGTATTACTAATTAAGTATAAAATCAGGTAGAGGCTGGCATAGCGCCAGCCTCCCGTGGTCATACAAATTAAGCAGCGTAAGATGCTGTGTTATTTGAAAGTGACCATTTTTTAGTAACTGCACCTTTTTGGGTACCGTTAATATCTTGCTGGTTATAAGTCCACTCGACTGCGGCATATTTCAAACCGAATGATTCAGTTGGAACACCTTCTTCATTCACAGTTGGCGTTACGCTTGAAACCAGTACATGTTTCAGTTTGATTTGCAGGTACTTGATACGCTTGTCACCGTTAGCACGATAGAAATCGATCTGTACTTCATCGAAGGTATAACCCGCAGAACATGCTTCCCAAAGTTTTGGACTGGTTGCATCCAAATCTTTAACAAAAACCATGTCTGAGTGTTCCACACGCTCAGCAGTATGACCACCTACACTTGAAGAAGTTGCTGATTTAGGCTGACGGATATTGTGCGCCCAAGAATTTACTTCTAGCCAATCTTTGTGCTCTGCGTCACGCGATTCGCCATCAACTTTATACTTCCCTCGAAACTGTACGTAGATATCTTTCATTTTATAAATTTTCCTGTTTTAGTTAAAAGTTATTATAAGTTGCCTCAATTTGAGGACTGAGGTAACTCAGTAACAAGTCGCAAAGAAACCGACAACTCGTCCAACTGGAAATGCGGTCTTAAGAAAACCACAGACTTGTAGTGTCCCGGCTGAGCAGGATTTTCTACAACCTTTACCGATGCTTCACGAAGCGGATATTGTGCTTTCGCTTCCTGAGAGGCACCGTCGTCAAGCAAGACGTATTGCGATAACCAGTCATTTAAAAAGGCTTCAACATTGCCAGCAGAGGCAAAGCTGCCGACCTTGTCGCGCATCATGGCTTTTAAATAATGGGCAATACGCGAAACCGCCATAATATATTGAATCTGGCTAGATAAGGCCGAGTTGGCATTGGCGCTATCGCTGTCGTATTTCTTCGGTTTTTGTGCAGATTGCGCACCAAAGAACGCCGCGTAGTCAGTATTTTTACAATGTACCAGTGGAATGAAGCCTAAATCGCTTAATTCTTTTTCACGACGGTCAGTAATGGCAATTTCAGTTGGACACTTGAAGACCACTTCGCCATCGCTGGTTTTAAAGGTATGGACCGGCAGGCCTTCGACCAGACCGCCACCTTCAACGCCACGAATTGCCGCACACCAGCCATGCATATCAAAGGCATTGGTTAAACGGGTACCAAAGGCATACGCCGCATTCATCCATAAATATTCATCATGGTTTTGGCCCGACACTTCTTCAATAAAGTTAAAGCCTTCAGTGGCTGCACCATCTTTCGGATGGAACGGTAGACGACCCAATACACGCGGCATGGTCAATGCGACATAACGTGAATCTTCGCTGTCACGAAATGAACGCCACTGTACATATTCTGCAGTTTCGAAAATCTTGGATACATCACGTGGACGGTCAATATCGGTAAACGATTCCAGCCCCAGAATGCTCGGACTTGCCGCAGAAATAAATGGTGCATGCGATGCCGCAGCCACGTGCGAAATCTGCTCCAGCAGATACATATCTGAAGGCGTACGGTCAAACTCGAAGTCACCAATTAAAGTCGCATACGGTGCACCACCAAATGAACCATACTCTTCTTCATAGATTTTCTTGAACAAGGTACTCTGATCAAAATCAGTCGCGCCCTGGAAATCTTTGACCAGTTCTTTTTTGGTCGTATTCAGCATGCGGATTTTAATCAGCGGATTCGACGGTGTTTCCTGACAGAAATAATATAAACCGCGCCAGGTCGATTCAATTTTCTGGAACTGCTCATGATGCATGATTTTGCTGAGCTGGGCAGAAATCAGCGCATCAATTTCAGCAATACGCTTGTCAATCGACAAGGTCATGTTTTCAGAAACAGTGATTGTGCCGGCCATGACTTCTTTGGCCAGTTCGCCAATCAGGCTTTTGGCACGGTCATGTTCTTCTTCATTGCGGGCAATCCGGCTTTGCTCGACAATCGAGTCCAGCAAAGTCAGTTCTTCTGCAGTCTGGGTTTGTGCCTGAACGGCCTGAGCATTAGTCATGATCTGCCTCCGCGCTTAATTTACGAATCTGGTCAGTATTTTTTAATACTTCATCCAGCAGATCTTCCAGACGTTCGCTATTGGAAATCTTGTTACGCAAATCGGTTAAACGCTCACGTGCTTCGACCAGTTTACGCAGCGGATCAACCTGTTGCACCACGCTTTCCGGACGGAAATCTTCCATGGAAGTGAAGGTCAGATCCACCGACATGCGACCGCCCTCTTCGGTTAAGGTGTTTTCCACATCAAATGCTGCGCGTGGCGCCAAAGATTCCATCACTTCATCAATGTTATCCAGGTCAACATTAATGAATTTTTTATCTTTTAATTTGGTCTTTTCCAGTTCAGAAGCAGCAGAGAAATCCCCCAATACCCCCACCACAAAAGGCAATTCTTTCACTTCTTTGCCATCACCCACTTCAACATCATAAGTCAGTTGAACACGTGGAGGACGAATGCGCTGAAGTTTCTTTTGTACACTTTCACGTTTAGCCATAATACAGTGATCCTGTTTTATTATTTTCGTAGCGATTCAAATGGATTATTTGAAGCCGCTGGTTTTGCTGCCGGAGCAGTTGTTCTTGTTGCAGTTGCTGCCTTGGTCGATGCGGTACGTGTGGTTTTAGCACGACTTGCATTACTGCTTGCTTTACGTGCTGCAGCACGTTGGGCTGCAGCTTTTTTGGCAAGCGATGCATTGGTAATGGCCTTGGCAGAACTGGTATCCGGAGCAGGCACTGAAGCGCGGATAGTATCCGATAATTCCTTGGCCGCTGGATAGGTCACTTCGTCAGATAAAAAGCGCATTTGCTCGGTACGCATATAGTTTAAGGCATTTTTGGCAATCGAAACGCCTGCTAAAAAGTGCGCATCAGTCAGGTCTGGATGGCGTACGCCCTGGTTTTCCAGCTGTTCTACCAGCTGCAGGGTCTTCATATTTTTACCAAGTTCCTGAAAACGTTTTGCGGCTTGAACTTGCAGTTCTTGTTTCACCTCTTGATTTTTTTTATTTTCTTTGGCACACACTTGCTGATAAATCCCCAACAATGCCTGATCAGTTTCTCCCTTAACCAGCGGATAATCCTTGATACAGCCTCGTTTTAGCTCAATCTGCTCATCTGCATAAGCAATTGGGGTGGCACAAAGTGTCGCCATTAGGGGAAAAAGAAGAATACTTTTTTTCAAAACGAGCCTCTAATTTCTAAATTCATTTATAGTGAATGGGTGTATTTGAAAACTGAACACGAACAATTTTTATCAAAAAAAAACATAGCGCAAATTTAACAAAAAATAAACTTCTGGCGTCAAGACAAATTCTGCCAACTATCGACAATAATTGTCATATTTTTGTTTCAGGTAAAATTATTTTTGTCTTATTTGTTTTCATTTTTGAAAAAATTTTAGGTAGAATACTACAACCCTAATATTTATATCAATACAAGTTATTGATATGTAAGTAAAATTTATTTTATTTACTGAAAACGATGTTCAGCCCATGGTCGCTACTTTAACCCATTTGGACTGGAATTATAACTAGAGCGTGTTATGAATAATTTAAAAATTTTGATTAATAAACTATCAAGTCATGCCAGAACAGCCTTAGAAAAGTCTGCCAATGCCTGTATTAATCAGCAGAACTACGAAATTGAAATAGAACACTTTTTCCTAGAATTATTAACCCAAGACCATAAAAATGACCTGAGTCTCCTTCTCGATAAATATAAAATTTTAAAAGATGATCTCATTCATGATTTAAAAGAAAGTGTCAGTCACCTGCCAAAGGGTAATTCTCGTACACCTATCTTTGCAAAATCTATCATTCGTCTGTTAGAGCAAGCCTGGTTATTAGCCTCGGCCGAGCAAAATCCGCAAATTCGTAGCGGTCACTTACTGGTTGCTTTGCTAACCGCACCTGATCTTTATCAGATTGCAGTGCGTGCTTCGAGCCTGTTTGACCTGTTCCCAATTGACACCATGAAGCACAAATTCTTAGATGTATGTGTCAAAAGTGTCGAAAATGAAAACGCTACTGTCCCGGAAACGGCTGAAACTGAAAGCGTCACAGCTATCGAGCCTGCACCAAATAGCAAAAAAACACCTGCGCTGGATCAATACACCATTAACCTGACTGAAAAAGCCAGAACGGGCGCAATTGATCCGGTGATTGGCCGTGAATTTGAAATCCGTCTGATGCTGGACATTTTAATGCGTCGCCGTCAGAACAATCCGATTTTAACGGGTGAACCGGGTGTCGGAAAAACTGCGGTGGTAGAAGGTTTGGCACTTAAAATTGCCAATAACCAGGTACCCGATGCGCTGAAGAACGTGCATCTGCATGTGCTGGATATGGGCCTGTTACAGGCTGGTGCCAGTGTTAAAGGTGAATTTGAAAACCGCTTAAAACAGGTGATTCAGGAAGTTCAGGCTTCGACTCATCCGATTATCCTGTTTATTGATGAAGCGCATACCTTAATTGGTGCTGGTGGTCAGGCCGGTCAAAATGATGCCGCCAACCTGCTGAAACCAGCACTGGCTCGTGGTGAGTTACGTACTATCGCGGCCACCACTTGGGCCGAATATAAACAGTATTTTGAAAAAGATGCCGCGCTCAGCCGCCGTTTCCAGGTGGTCAAAGTTGAAGAGCCAACTGAAGAAGTCGCAATTGATATGCTGCGCGCCATGATTCCGGTGATGGCCAATCACTTTAAGCTGAATATTGATGATGAAGCAATTGTCACGGCTGTGCATGCCTCACATCGTTATATCAGTGGTCGCCAGCTCCCGGATAAAGCGATTAGTGTATTAGATACCGCCGCTGCACGTGTGGCGCTGACTCAAAATGCCCAGCCGGTGAAACTCGATCAGTTACAGGCGCAGCTGCACAATTTAACACTTGAACGCGAAATTGTTGAAAAAGAACATGCACACTTCCCGATTCATCATGAACGTTTAGACGGTTTAAATCAGAAAATTACTGCTCTTGAGCAGGAAATTGCCGATACACAACAGCAATGGCAACAAGAACTGGAACTGGTTCAGCAGATTCAGACGCTAGAACAGCAGACCGAAGCCGATGAAAACAGCCAGACCCAGATGCAGCAGTTACGCAGCCAGTTGCAGCAACTGCAAGGTCAACATCCGCTGGTATTTGAACGCGTCAATGCCCAGATTATTAATGAAATTATCTCGGACTGGACCGGTATTCCTGTCGGAAAAATGATTAATGATGAAATCAAGCAGGTTCTGACCTTAGAAGATAAACTTTCTGAGCGTGTTATGGGGCAAGACTATGCCCTGCATCAACTGGTGCAAGGTATTAAAACCTCAAAAGCCAAGTTGGAAGATCCAAACAAACCGCAAGGCGTGTTCCTGCTGGTCGGCCCAAGTGGGGTTGGTAAAACTGAAACTGCCCTGGCCTTGGCCAATGAGTTATACGGTGGTGAATCGCATCTGATTACCATCAACATGTCGGAATATCAGGAAGCGCATACGGTTTCATCTTTAAAAGGTGCGCCGCCGGGTTATGTGGGTTATGGTCAAGGCGGTGTGCTGACGGAAGCCGTACGTCGTAATCCGTATAGCGTGGTCCTGCTCGATGAAATTGAAAAAGCGCATAGTGATGTGCAGGAACTGTTCTATCAGGTGTTTGATAAAGGCATGCTCGAAGATGGTGAAGGTCGCCTGATTGACTTTAAAAATACCACCATCCTGCTGACCTCTAACGCCGGTTCCGGCGCCATCATGCAAAGTTGCCTGCCGCTGCCGGTAGATGAATGGCCAAGCGCAGAACAGCTGATTGAAAAGCTGAAACCAAGTTTGTACAAGCAGTTCAAACCGGCCTTTTTAGGACGTATGCGGATTGTGCCGTATTACCCATTGCATGATGATTTACTGGTGCAAATTATCCAGCACAAACTCGGTAAAATTACCGCGCGTCTGGAACAGCAGTACCAGACCAAAGTCAGCTATTCCGACGATTTAATTGAATTACTGCTGAGTCGCTGTACCGAAGTCGATAGTGGTGCACGTAATGTCGACAATATTCTGAATTCTTCGGTGCTTCCGGCCTTGGCGACAGAAATCCTGATGGCACTGGCCGAGCAAAAAATTCCGCAACTGATTCATATTGATGTCAAAGACGATGAAATCATCTATCAGCTCGATCCGGAACAAAAAACGGCCAAAAAACGAAGCAGTAAAAAAGCAAAGATGACTGAAGCGTGATCAAGGATTCAGAACAGCAATGAACCTCAACCTCGATGTATTGTTACACCCCATTTCGGCTGAACAGCCTTGCGGAGAAGATTATTCTTTTTCCAATGAGTTTCATGCCATTAAAAAGGCCAAAACTCAGGATGATCCGCTTCTCGATCAGGGCGATTGGGTCTCCGAACCCAAACAGGCCGACTGGGGTTTTGTACATAGCAAATCGACTGAATTACTGGAAAGTAAAACCAAGGATATCCGTTTATATGGCTGGCTGCTGGAAGCATGGAGCAATTTGTATGGCTTTGAGGGCATTGCTCAGGCTATTCAACTCAGCCATCGAAGCTTGAATGAATACTGGTTGCAGCTGCATCCGGAAATTGAAGATGATGATCTGGACCAGCGTATTGGTTTATTGCAAGGTTTGATTAACCAGATTCCGGTGCTGATTAAAACCGTGCCGATTGTGACTGCACCTCACTTGAGCCTGCGTGATTATGACAATTTTCTGTATCAGGACAATTTGCGTCGCAAGCAAAGTGAAGATTCATCTGATCAAGCAGCCACGCCACAGCTGGAGCAGTTTGATCAGGCGCTGTTGAATACCTCGAAGTCGCTGCAATACCAGAATTACCAGCACTTTCTGGACATTTTGCAGCAGTGGTCAAGTTTAAAAGAAGTACTGGATCAATTGATGGGCCTGGATGCACCAAGTTTTGCCGCCATTGACTCACAGCTCGATTCGATTCATTCCACGCTTAAAAAATTATATAAAACAGATGCCTTTGCCGCGCAGACTCTGGTTGAAGCATCTGAACAGAATAACATTGTGACTGCTGATGCCATTAATACTACAGCAGCCCCTGCCATAGCGATGCCCATCATGAATTCACCGACCGGTTTTCAACCGCAACCTCAAAACCATCTGGCCAACCGTGAACAGGCCATGCAGGTTTTACAGGAAATTGCCGATTACTTTCAGGCCAATGAACCCCATAGCCCGGTCAGCTACATGCTGCAAAAAACCATTAAATGGAGTCAGATGCCGCTGCATGAATGGCTGACTCAGGTAATTAAAAATGACAACCCGCTTGAAAATATTCAGGAATTACTGGGTGTGCAAAGCTCTAATGAAACAAATAGTGATTGGTAAGTGCCATGTTTAAAGCAGATAAAATTCTTTGGGGCGAAGGCTTATTTTTACGCCCGCAACATTTTCAGTTGCAAGACAGCTATCATGAACAGCGCCTGAACCATACTGTTCGTTCCACCATTCCATTTGCTTATGGCGTGCAATCTATAAAGTTTGATGAAGCACAGCTAAATACCCATGTGCTGGCTTTAGAAAGTATTGAAATGCTGTGGCAAGATGGAGAAATCTATCAGGCGCCAGCACGTGATTTACTACCTGAACCAGTACAGCTGGATGACCTGAATCTGCGTGGTGAAATGCTGGTTTATCTAGCGCTACCGATTGTACAGCCAAATAAAAATAATGTGGTGTTTGAATCTGGCGCTCAACCGGGCCGTTACCATTCACATCTCACTCAAACCCATGATTTATTCACCGACGCTACCCCGGCAGATATTACCCTGCTGAAACGCCGTGCCGAATTTAAACTGCTGGATGCCCAGTTTGAACCAAATCATGAAATGGATGGCTTTATCTATTTGCCGGTGGCCAAAATCAAACGTCACAGTTCCGGCCATTTCGAGTTTGAGCGCAAATTTATTCCACCAATTTTACATATTGAATCGAGCGACAGCTTGCTGCAAAGCCTGCGCCGCACCTTGAATGTGATTAAAGCCAAAATCAAAACCATTCAAACCAATAACCGGGAAAATGAACAGAAACTGATTGAATTCCGTTCTGGCGATATTGTTTCGTTCTGGCTGGTGAATGCCTTAAATACTGCACATGCGACTTTAAGTCATGTTCTGCAATATCCTCAGATTCATCCGGAACGTCTATTTTTTGAATTATTACGTTTAACCGGTTCTTTGCTGACCTTCTCGACGGCCTATGAAGTCGATCAGTTGCCGCGTTATAAGCATCATCAGCTACAGGACAGTTTTGAACAGCTGGATGTCATCCTCAGAGAATTGCTGGATACCATTATTTCCAGCCGTTATATCAGCATCGCCCTGAAAGAAATCCGTCCGTCTTATTGGGTCGGCAGTCTGGAATCCGACAAAATTACCCGCGATACCCGTCTGTATATTGCCGTGTCCAGCTCGATGATGCAGGCGCATGAACTGATCCAGATTGTGCCGCTGCGTTTTAAAGTCGGTAATACGGTTGATGTTGAACAGCGTGTGATGGCCGCCTTACCGGCTATTCCAATTCATCACCTGATGCAGGTGCCGACTGCCATTCCAGTACGTTCCGGAGTGAGTTATTTTGAAATTGAGCCGAATAATGACCTGTATCAACGTATGCTCGACTCGGAATCGATCTGTATTTATGTACCGGCTGGCTTCCAGGATCTTTCTATTGAACTTATTGCTGTCATGAACGGTTAAGGACATTTTTTCATGAATACTCCACATCATGCACCTTCCTTATTTGATGATGGTCAGATTGGTACCGGTCTGACCCCGCCACAGGTCAACCCGAAAATCAGCAATAGTTCTAATCTGGTCGATTTACTTCATGACGGCTTCTATATTGTGTTCCTGATCAAGAACCAGTATGTGCCGGGCAATGTTGAAGCATTCCGCGAAAAAATCATGGATATGCTGAACCGTTTTGAAACCCAAGCAAAAAAATTGCAGTTTTCAGCCGATGATATTCACGATGCCAAATATGCGTATTGTGCCTTGCTGGATGAAACCATTGTGACCCAGCAAGACCCGCAGTTTTTTGATTTGCAGAATCACTGGCTAATTAATCCCCTACAACTCAATCTGTTTGGTTCGCAGCTGGCCGGCTATCGCTTTTTTGAAATGCTGGAACAGCTCAGAAGTCGCGGCAAAGAACGTCTGGCGGCTTTGGAGGTTTATCATTACTGCATGCTGCTGGGCTTTCAGGGCAAATATCGTATTGAGTCGATGGAAGCACTAAACCATATTGTGGCGCGTGTTGGCGATGAAATTGATTATCTGAAAGGCAAGAAAACCGCGTTTTCGCCTTTTGCCGCCTTACCGGATCAGATCAAACATATTATTCACCGTGAATTACCTTTTTTCTGGATTTTGCTGTTCTTAGCCCTTTTTGCCTTATTGTCCTTTGCCGGCCTGCGTTACATGCTGTCCAACCAGAATAATAGCGCAATGAGCCAATATCAAAACGTGATTACTGCACCAACGGAACAGGCGCATATCACCATTCATTTACCATAAAATTTAGATAAAACATGGCAAACGAAAAACAAACTTCATTACGGATTTTACAAAGTAACAAGCCAAAATCGCCGTCGCCACTTTTATATAGTCTGGGCGGTTTTGTGGCGGGGGTCATGGTCACCGGTTTAGCCGGTTATGCCTATTTTTATGCAGGCCAGCCATCGACAACACTAGCAGAGTCCACTCAGGCAATGGCCGCGCCAGCGGTTACTCCATCGGAACTGCCGGCAGAACTGGAAGAATTAAAAAACCAGATGACCGATCACTCTAGTAGTTTTGAAGAACTCGAAGATGTGCAGACTGAACATCCGGTTGAATTTCAGCAACCCAATGATGGTGAACTAAGTAAAATCTTTTCCCATCAACCAGCAAAAGTTGCTGCCCAGCCTGCGCCAAATCAAGCGCGTGTAGCTCCGAACTTTCCGCAAGACATGGCCAGTACTCCTGTGGTGACAGCAAAACAGCCATCTGTACAAAAACCAGCTCCAGCACCAGCCAAAGCTGGTCCTGCTAAACCGGCCGCACCGGTTGTGGTGCCAATGGCCGCCGTAGAACCAGAAGAAACACCACAGGCCAGTGTCCAAATTTCGGTCACCCGTAAACCGGTGGAAAAAGTTGAAACTGTAAGCGTACAGGACACTGCTGTTCATCCATGATTGCGGTTATTTTTATTGCCTTTGTGCTTGTGGCCTGTAGCTTAGCGCTATTGTTGTCTTATGAATTACGCGCCAAGGTGTTATCCGGTTTTCAGGCACTTATTCCTAACAGTAAAAAACAGTTGAGCTCGGTGAAAAGTCTGGCTCAACAGTTTAATCATGCGGCTGCAGCAGAACAGATTCAAACCCATTGGCATATTCAGCAATGGTGGATTTTGATTGCCGGATTTTTTCTGTTTTCCAGCATCATTCTGTTTGCCTTTACCCGCCCGATTAGCGCCACCAAAATTGAAGCCGACTATTTAAGAGAAGTCGATCCTCAAGTTTATGCCCTGCTTGAAGGTGAAATGCTATCACCACCACCTGAAGTAGAAGAAGCACTGGTCGAAGCCGCCGTGGTTGAGGCCATGCAACTGGAAAATCAGTGGGCGGCTGTGCCGGCAGATCAGCATAATTATGATCCGGCAGTAGAAGATTTACATGCTCACTCTCATGTCAATCCATCAATTGTCAGCGCTGATCGGAAATGGCACAAGATGAATCCACGTTATAAACAGCGCCTGCTGATGGTGTTTAAAATCATGAAAGAACGCCATGGCTATGAGCTGGTGCTATTGGAGGGTTATCGTAGTCCGGAGCGACAAAACTCGCTGTCCAAAAATAAAAACACCACCCGTGCCCGTGGTTATCAAAGCTATCATCAATTTGGTTTAGCCGCCGATGTGGCCTTTAAACGTAATGGCAAAGTGGTGATTTCCGAGCGTGACCCATGGGCAATGCGCGGTTATGAACTGTATGGTGAAGTGGCGGAGTCGGTCGGCCTGACTTGGGGTGGCCGCTGGAAATCCATTAAAGATTACGGCCATACCGAATACCGGATGCCAGGCTTAAAGAAAACCCGGGAAATGGCAGAAAAGCTGACCTCGGAAGGTCAGCTGATGGCCAATGCACTTGATTAAAACAATACCGGGCTTATGCAGATAAAAACTGCTGGATTTTATCAACCACTTCAGCAGTTTTCTCTGCATGCAGCCAATGCCCCGCATTTTCAACAGTTTCAATATTGGCCTGACTAAACTGCTGTTCAATGGCAGCATAGTGTTCCGGTTTAGATAAATACGGAGAGGCGCCGCCACGAATAAATAAACTTGGTGCATCCACCTTGACTGACTGCCAAGATAAAATTTTCGGATAAGATGCATAAAGTGCATCAACATTAAATAACCACTGCCCTTTACTAAACGATTTCATCAGAAACTGAATCACTGCATCTTCACGCAAATGCTGCTGCATAATCTGGGTGGCATCCTGGCGTGATTCCACTTGTGCTTTTTTGACGGCAAATAACGCCTCAAACACTTGGTCATGATGATTTTCCTGATAGGCAAATGGCGTCATGTCCAGCACCACCAGTTTTTCTACCCGCTCTGGTGCAAGGTCAGCCAGTTGCATGGCAATTTTTCCACCCATGGAATGGCCAATCACGATAAATTTTTGTACCTGAATCGCATCCAGGGTTTCCAGTACATCTTGCGCCATCTCGGTATAGCTCATGCTCTGGCGATGTTCTGATTTTCCGTGGTTACGCACATCAATCTGGATGACCGGATAACGTTCCTGTAACGCACGTGCCAACATACCCAAATTACTCAGGCTGCCAAATAAACCATGAATAAGAACAACCGGAATGTCGGTGCTTGATAGATGTTGTTGTGAAGTCTGGAAATTGAGCAGCATTTTTGATTCCTTGAATGCATCGGTTTTGGCTTTCTCGATATTATAGGATAAGTGTTTTATTAAAATTGTATTTCTGCTTAGGCTATTTTGTATCAGGCCAAAAATATCGGCCAGTTGCACGAAAGCATTGGCCGATCCAGTTTATTTGTTGAAATAATTGAGTGGCAGTTTCAGATAGCGCGTGCCATTGGCTTCCGGTTCAGGGAAATGTCCGGCCACCATATTGATCTGAATGGCAGGCAGAATCAGTTTTGGCATCGATAAACCGGCATCACGGCGATTACGCATTTCTACAAACTCAGCTTTTTGCGTGCCATCGTGAATATGGATATTCTCGGCTTTTTGCTGCTGGATACTGGTTTCGTGTATAAAGACCTCACGCCCTTCAGGTAGATAGTCATGGCATAAAAATACCCGTGTCTGCGCTGGCAGCTCATACAGTTTTTGCACGGAATCAAACAGTTGCTCTGCACTACCCTTCGGGAAATCGCAGCGCGCAGTGCCATAATCCGGCATAAACAAGGTATCGCCGACAAAGACTGCATCACCAATCACATAGCTTAAACAGGCTGGTGTATGCCCTGGTGTTGGAATATTGTAGGCCGTTAATTCACCAATACTGAATTGCTCATGATCATCAAACAGATAATCAAAGGCTTGATGCGCATTCAAATATTTCAAATCCAGATTATAAATACGGCCAAACGTATCCTGCACCACAATAATCTTGTTACTGATGGCAATTTTTCCACCCAGCTTTTCTTTTAAATACTGGGCTGCGGTCAGATGATCTGCATGCACATGGGTTTCTAAAATCCATTCAACGCTTAGGCTATTTTGCTGAATATAGCTAATAATTGCGTCTGCACCTTCAGTCGAGGTAGATGCCGAAGCCGCATCATAATTCAAGACGCTATCAATAATTGCACATTGCTGCGTGGCCGGATCGGTCACTACATAGCTGAATGTATTGGTCTCTTTGTCAAAAAAATGTTGTACAACTGGCGTAGCGGTCATGATTTTTTCCCTAAAAGTCGATGATGGAGATACATGCCATACATCATCGCAGCAATAAAGTACAGCGCCTGATAATAGCCCAAACCAATTAACGTAAAGCTAGGTGCAGGACAAATGCCGGCAATTCCCCAGCCAATCCCAAACAAAGCGCTGCCGATAATCAGTTTAGAATCTAGCTGATTTTGCCGCGGTAACTCAATGGCCTCATGATACACCGTCTTAGGTTCGGCCTGACGTACTGCCTTTTGAAACGGAATAAAAGCCACGGCGATGGCACCCATCATCACAAAAGCCAGACTGGCATCCCAATCCCCAAAAATATCCAGAAAACCTAGTACTTTTTCCGGATTGGACATACCCGAAATCATCAGGCCCAATGAAAATAATCCGCCAAATAGAAACGCCCAGATATTTTTCATTTTAGAATGCTCCTGTGATATGGCGGATGACATACACTGTCAATACGCCCGTCAGCATAAAGGTCAAGGTCGCTACCATCGAACGTTTGGATAAACGGCTGATTCCACAAATACCATGACCACTGGTACAACCCGAACCTAAACGGGTCCCAAAACCAACCAAAATACCGGCCACCACCATCATGAGTGGTCTGGCGTCAAGTTCAATCTGTGGCTGCTGCCAGATTCCATAAATAAACGGCGTAACAAACAGTCCCAATAAAAACCACAGCGCCGGTGTTTTAAAGATGGTGCTTGGCTGCATCACCTGAGCCAGCAAACCACTAATCCCTGCGATTCGTCCGTTCACATATAAATAGCCGACCACGGCGGCCCCTAATAAAAGACCACCTAAAAACGCAATCAGGAAATCATGCATCGCCATACACTCAAAACATTATATGTTTTTATAATATATAAAATATCAATAAATAGCTATCTTTGTTTACAAAGAGCTAATCACCTCCCCTTTCCTTTATTCTGGCTTTTACGCTGTCATTCGCTGATTAAGGAGAGTATTGCTTAGGCTATTTTAGGGATAAAGGAATGAGAATGAAGCGTTTAAAAAATAAGGAAAATAAAAAAGCTTCCACTGACTAGAGGCTTAGCGCGGCCAGCACATCTCTAAAATAGGACTTGGATAAAGACTATTTTAGTTTAATAAACCGCCTTACAGGTCGTAAATGGAAAACAGTTTGCTAGAAAAATCATGTGAATTAATTAGCTGATCTTGATAGTTGGGCAAATCCCCCGAATATATCCTCGGGGAATTTTGTACTTCGGCAGAATATTATGTAGTTTGGCTTTAATTTCTTGGCGTTTTAAAGCTGCTGATCAGAAATAGAGATGAGTACCCATCCAAGTGAACTGACTTACTCAAAAGCATTTAAAACTTTCTCTACAAACCACTCTGGCAACACCTGCGCCTCGGGATTTATTTTTAACAGCTCGGCATTTTCAATCTCGGCCAGAAAAGATGCGGCTTGACCATCCGTCGAGTTATCAAAAAAGTAGGTTCGATCTGTGGCATCCACCGCCTGCATTAATAAATCCATACTGCGGTAGTAACGCTGTTTAATCTTTTGTTCAGGCACGCCATGCCCGCCCTTCTCTACGCGATACTGCACCCGCGCAATATTAATCAGCGGATCAACCGTGGAAACATAGTACAGATAGGTTTTAAATCCGTGGCGTTTTGCCTCATGTAAAAATTCCACTTTGGAAATATGCGACATCACTGTTTCAAAGGTAAAACTCACCTTTAAACGTAAAAATTCCAGGCGAATATAATCAATAATACGCGCGCATAAATAGGAATCGATTTCTGCAGGATCAAACTGTACGCAGCTTGCACTGATTAACACCGGTGGCTGACGTAATAAAGGCACCCATGTATTTGCCTGCGGTCGTTGTTTTTGTTCTAGAAAGGAAATTAAAGCGGCTGCATTCAATGCCCGATGATAATGGTCCAAATGCAAAACTGCAGAGTGTTTAAGCTGATATTCGAGTTCATCTGCATTTAAATATGCCCCAATATGATGGGGCAACAAATATTCCTTAATGGTACTTTTTCCTGAACCATTCGGACCTGCAAACATCCTGATGCGGGGTTGTGGCATAAATTAGTGAACGGTCTGTAATTTCTTTTTGCGTGTCAAGGTTTTTGGAAGATGCTGCGCACTACGATAAGCCGCCGATACATCTTTCATTACGCTTTCCTGACCATTCGGCTGGCGCTGTACCAGTTGCTGATCTTTCACATACACCACAGTTGAAGACGCACATGCCTGCTTAAAGGCATCACGAAATGCGTGAATCGCCAGTTTTGGAATCATATCATCCTCCACCTTGCCTGCTTTCATAATCGTATAAGCTGTCATTGGACAACTCCTGTTCACACTGTGTGTAATATGTCTTTATCTTAGCACATCAGGGCTATTTGTCTATTTATACAGCACTTCGCCGATACAGAGTTGTCACAGGCTGAATTAGATAGATCTGTCTTACTTAGGCTAAATTAAGATATTTGTCGCTTTTAAGAAGATTTCCCCTTAATTAAAGCAATACTGTTATTTTTTAATTCTAAAATCAAGGCCCTACTCGCCAAACCAGTTTAGGCAATACGTGAACTATCAAATTTTGCCAACCTTGCCTGAACGGCTTTCGTACAGAAAGACACAAAACTGTCTTTTTCAATGAAAGAATTGGTCAATGACTTCCTGAAAATAAATCTAACGCTTTTGACTTCAACCTGCTCTCGTGTTCGTCACAATGACTATCCATGATCAGGATTGCTCTTTTCCTATTGGTGCTTTAAATACTCGAATACACCCTCTATCTGAAAGATCAGCCCAACTATAAAGCACATGCTAAACTGATCTAAACAGCACGCTAATGACTGATCTAAGTACTATATCCCAAGCACAGAATAAAGATAAATATTTGTAATTCAATAATAAATTAAGATAGCAACACGGTAGTTTAAAGCCAGATAAAACAGAATCTATAGCGGCAACCTCTCAGCAGATATATTGAATGGTATAAATTTTAAAACGCGGCCAATTCAATATAGAAATCAGGAGGAGGATAAAAACTCCCCAAATTCAGGGATAGCATTCCGGGGGAAATCCAGAGATAAAACCGGATGCACATGCAGGCCATCTACTTGGGCTTAAACTCATCAAACTATTTTGCGGCAAACCTGTGAATGGTTTTGGTCAATTCTCATTACAATGTAAAAAACCGTAATTTCGTGCAAATTTGGAATCTTTTAACATTGCGAATTGTATGCAAAGTTTGCATGATATAGCCATATTTTGCGACATGCTTTTCACGTAAATTTAAAGAAATTATAAAAAAAATGTGGAATTTCATGCCATAATAAGCAAACTTTGCAGACATCTTGCAAAGACTATTTGCAACTTATTAATTGGAGCAGGCTGGATGAGTTCAACCATTTTGGTTATTCATGGACCGAATTTAAATTTGCTAGGAAAGCGAGAACCTGAGGTTTATGGACACCTTACCCTTGAGGATATAAATCAGCAGCTCATGACACAAGCGCAAAATGCATCATTTTCGCTAGAAACTTTCCAGAGTAACTGGGAAGGTGCCATTGTCGACCGAATTCATCAGGCAGGTCAAGAAGGCGTTCAATTCATCATTATTAATCCTGCAGCCCTGACCCATACCTCAGTCGCAGTACGTGATGCACTTCTTGGCGTTGCCATCCCGTTTATTGAAGTCCATCTGTCTAACGTGCATGCACGTGAAGCATTTAGACATCATTCATATTTGTCCGATAAAGCTGTAGGCGTGATCTGCGGATTGGGTGCAAAAGGCTATGCTGCTGCACTTGACTACGTTATCGAAAAAATTCAACTCACTTCGCAATCTTAATTAGGAATACTGTCTCATGGATATCCGTAAAATCAAGAAACTCATCGACCTGATGATTGAATCTGACTTACAAGCGATTGAAGTTAAAGAAGGCGATCAGGCGATTGCGCTTACTCGTCGCAGTCCAGTAGTAGCGGCAGCGGTTCCAGCAATGCCTGCACCAGCAGCAGATCTGCCATCAGCACCGAAATCTTCTCCACGTGGCGCAGTTGAAACTTCTCCAATGGTTGGTGTGTTCTATGCAGCACCAAGCCCAGGTGAAGCACCTTTTGTGAAAATCGGTCAAACCGTTTCTGCAGGTGAAACCTTAGGTATTATCGAAGCCATGAAAATCATGAACCCGATTGAAGCGACTCAAAGCGGTGTGATTGAAGAAATTCTAGTTAAAAATGGTGAAGTGATTCAGTTTGGTCAACCACTCTTCCGCTACCGCGCTTAAGACCACGGGGACTCACAATGTTGCAAAAAGTTTTAATTGCAAACCGTGGTGAGATTGCGCTTCGCATCACCCGGGCCTGCAAAACTTTAGGAATCAAAACTGTCGGTATCTATTCCGATGCCGATAAAGACCTGATGCATTTACGTTTCTGTGATGAAGCCGTGTGTATCGGTCCGGGCGCGAGCAGCGACAGTTATCTGAATATTCCTGCGATTATTACCGCAGCAGAAATTACCGGTGCTGATGCCATTCACCCGGGTTATGGTTTCCTGTCTGAAAATGCGGAATTTGCCGAAATTGTAGAAAGCTCAGGCTTTATCTTTATTGGTCCGCGTCCAGAACACATCCGCTTAATGGGGAACAAGGTTTCTGCCATTACCGCCATGCGTAAAGCCGGCGTACCGACGGTACCAGGTTCTGCCCATGCAGTAACACCACAAAATGCCCTGGCTGAAGCCAAAGAAATCGGCTTTCCACTGATTGTTAAAGCAGCTGCCGGTGGTGGTGGTCGTGGTATGCGTATTGTTGAACGTGTCGATACCCTGCTGGAATCGGTACAAGCGGCGCAGCGTGATGCGGAAATGTGGTTTGGTGATGATACGGTCTATATGGAACGTTTCCTGCAAAAGCCTCGTCACGTTGAAGTGCAAGTACTGGGCGATGGTAACGGCCATGCCATCCATCTGTATGACCGTGACTGCTCTTTACAGCGTCGCCATCAAAAAGTTCTGGAAGAAGCACCAGCACCAAACCTGCCAGAGCAAGCACGTGCAGATATTTTAGAAGCCTGTGTCAACGCCTGTAAGATGATGCAGTATCGCGGTGCCGGTACTTTCGAGTTCCTGTTTGAAGATGGCGAGTTCTTCTTTATCGAGATGAACACCCGTGTTCAGGTAGAACACCCGGTAACTGAAATGGTCACAGGTATTGATATTATTGAACAACAACTGCGCGTTGCCGGTGGTTTAGGCCTCGACATTCAGCAGGAAGATGTTCAGGTGAAAGGTCATGCCATTGAATGCCGTATCAATGCGGAAGATCCATCAACCTTCCTGCCATCACCAGGCAAGATTGAAAACTTCTACGCGTCTGGTGGTGCCGGTATCCGCTTAGATTCACATATCTATCCGGGCTATAGCATTCCGCCTTATTACGACTCGATGATCGCTAAACTGATTGCGCATGGTAAAGACCGTAGCACCAGTATTGCGCGCATGCGTCAGGCGCTGGATGAAATGATTTTGACCGGTGTGAAAACCAATATTCCATTACATAAAGATCTGATCTTGCAAGATGAAAACTTCTGCAAACAGGCAATGGATATTCACTACCTGGAAAAGCATTTGTTAAAGCAGCTTGAAGGTGCCAACAAGGAAGCCTAAGCGTTTCCTTGTGAAAATAAAAAAACCGCTGATTTCAGCGGTTTTTTTATGGCTGAATTTCAGCTTTAAGGCAAAACACGGCGCAAAGTGGCAAAGCACTGTTCGGCTTTTTCATTACTACAGAAATGAATAGTATGCGGGTTTTTCCATTGCACAAAATATTGTGAAATTTCCCCGGTCTGATCTTCCTGATAACCGGAACAATCGACCTCATTATTGTCATATTTAATTTGCATGATTAAGGCAGGTAAACTGCTGGCCGGATCTTCTGCCGGCTGATAGTCATAGATGCCAGACGACCATTCCTGACCGCTTTTGATAATGACAT
The DNA here is from genome assembly GCF_013418555.1 of Acinetobacter sp. YH12134. Taxonomy (NCBI): domain Bacteria; kingdom Pseudomonadati; phylum Pseudomonadota; class Gammaproteobacteria; order Moraxellales; family Moraxellaceae; genus Acinetobacter; species Acinetobacter sp. YH12134. Next base: position 29,529 of record NZ_VPBT01000002.1, read on the forward strand.
CGTTATCACCCCGAAAATTATAATATTCAATACATTTGCGGTCATTTGGAATTTCCATGCCCCACAATCCCACAATTTCAGGACGGGTAATGACACGAACGGTATTGGCATTGACAGGCGCTTTTGCAGCGGTTGCCGCAGCACTATTTGTTGTTGTCGTTTTTGTTTCATTGGCCATCACGGCAGTGCAACATACTAACATTAAACTGGTGAGATAAAGTTTTTTCATACATTGATTCAATGATATAAAGTACCCGCTAACGTTAGCATATTTTTTGCAATAAACTTAGTGCATAAACATAACTCAACAATTTTTTTAAGCCCCAAAATCGCTATTTTTTTACTGTTTAAATTTTAATCTCGCCTTGCAACTTTGCGTAAAATCTCTTACAACAGTTTCTGACAATTTATATTTTCAGGATTGAAAATGAAGTTACAAGAATATTTAAAATATGATGGTCTGGGGCTGGCCGAATTAGTGGCAAAAAAAGAAATTCAGGCATCGGAACTGCTGGAACTGGCCGTACAACGCGCCGAACAAAGCAAAAGCCTGAATGCAATTATTATTCCGATGCATGAACATGCCCAGCAACGCGTACAAGGACCATTGTCTGGTCCATTTGCTGGGGTACCCTTTCTGGTCAAAGACCTGTTTCAGGAATATGCGGGCTACCCAACTTCTTATGGCTGTCAAGGCTTAAAAAGAATGGGCTATATTCCCGAAACAAACGCTGAAATTGTCAATCGTTGGGAACAGGCCGGAATTGTGACTTTTGGCCGTACCAACACTCCTGAATTCGGAATCAAAGGCATTACCGAACCGGATGCTTGGGGCAGCTGTAAAAACCCGTGGCATTTAAAACATAATAGTGGAGGCTCATCGGGTGGTTCTGCGGCTGCTGTGGCCGCCGGTATTGTGCCACTGGCCGGTGCCGGCGATGGCGGTGGCTCGATTCGTATTCCTGCCTCTTATTGCGGCTTGTTCGGTTTAAAGCCGAGTCGTGGCCGTACCCCATGGGGACCGTCCATGAGTGAAGCCATGCACGGCGCTGCCATTCAGCATGTGTTGACGCGCAGTGTCCGGGATAGCGCTGCCATGCTTGATGCAACCCACGGCGAAGAACACAGCTCTTTATTTAAGATTCAGCGCCCGGAAGGTCAATATCTGCAGCTGATGCAGCAAGCACCAAAAAAACTGAAAATTGCGTTTAGCACCCGCTCTCCAATTGGCACCGCTGTATCTAAAGATGCTATTCAGGCGATTGAGCACACTGTAAAACTCTTAACCAGCCTTGGGCATGAAGTAATTGAAGATCAGCCGGCTATTGATGGCATGCAACTAGCCAAAGATTTTATTACCACCTGGTTTAGTCAGTTCTCTTATATGCTGAGTCAGATTCGCGCGCAGTATCCTTCACGCAATGATGATTTCGAGCTGGATTCACTGGCGCTGGCCGCATTTGGCGCCAAAACCTCTGCGCTGGATTATATTCATAACCTGAATAACTGGGGCGTTTATACCACGCAAATGAACCAGTTCTTTGACCGTTATGATTTATATCTGACCCCAGCCACAGCCTCTGTGGCACCCCAGAATGGCGAAGTTAAAACCCCAGCCTGGCAAAAACCGGTGTTAAAAGCCTTGCTGAAAGTCGGACAGGCGCATCTGTTAACCCAAGGCAAACTGGTCGATCAGATTGTACGGGAAAACCTGAAATGGGTACCTTTTACCCAGCTGGCCAATATTACCGGCTTACCGGCGATGTCTGTGCCACTGTACTGGAATAAACAGCACTTGCCTTTAGGTTCTCAGTTTATTGCACCTTTCGCCCGTGAAGATATATTACTACAACTGGCTGCACAACTGGAACAGGCTCAGCCGTGGTTCCCGCAATATCAACACATCAAAATTTAAAGACTTGAATAGCCTGATTCAACAGCCGGTCGATATGACCGGCTTTTTCTACGCCTGTTTTTGCAGCTGTTTCGGCAAACCAAAGACCAGTAACAAGCCCAGCAATGTAGATAAGCCAGCCCAGATAAAGACCGTTTGCCCTGAAAAAATATCCCAATAATAACCGGCCAGAATACTTCCCAACGCCACACCCATACCCCACATAGTGCTATAGATAGCTTGCCCTCGCCCTTGCTGACCCAAACTAAAATTCTGAAAAATCACCCGCATCGCAATCACATGGAATAAGCCAAAACTAAAGGCATGAATGGTCTGGGCAAAAAACTGGGCGATAAAACTGTCAGGTAACATACCCACAATAATCCAGCGTAAACCGGTCAGCAGCAAACAGGCCATCACCAGCGTTCGCCATGACCAGCGCGACAGGAAAAAGGTTGCATAAGCAAACATGATAATTTCCGCAATCACGCCTACTGACCACAACAAACCAATTATTGAAGTACTAAAACCAGCCTGACTCAGATAATTGCTATAAAAACTGTAAAACGGCGCATGCGAAAACAGCAGAATAAACTCAATGAGGAAAAAACAGGCCACCACAGGTCGTTTTAACACCGGCCACAAAGGTTCCAGCTGTTTTTGGGAACTAGGTGCAGCGCTGGGTTCTTTAATGCTAAAAGACCAGATAAATGCCAGAAACGCGATACATAGCAACAATACTGGCAGCATGGAGATTGGAATAATTTCCAGCAACGCGCCGATACCAAATACCGCAACAATAAAACCGACCGATCCCCATTTACGCACCTTGCCATACAGCTGTTCACGTTGATCGCCCAGCCAGAATAAAGTCACCCCTTCAAACTGGGCCAAAATGGCATTCTGGAAAAAGCTGAAAATCAGCATCAACAACGCGACTGACTGAAAACTATTCGGAATGATAAACAGCATGAACCAGATACAGGCTTCCATCCAGGTGGCAATACGCACCAGCAACATACGTTTACCGGATTTATCGGCAATCCAGCCCCAAATAAAAGGCGCAAAAAACCGGGTGATAATTGCAATGGAAGACAGAATCCCGATTTCCTGATAATTAAAGCCCTGATCTTCCAGATACAGGCTCCAAAACGGCATGAAGGTTCCAACAATGGCGTAGTAAAAGAAGTAGAAACCGCCGAGCCGTGTACTGATTGCAAGTGATCGCATTAGCCGCCCAATCCTTGCATGTTAAATCTGTGATGGAACTTTATGAGTGCATTGGGTTGCATGTATTTGCCTTTGCTTGCAGTTGAGGATGATACTGCTGAGAAACTCTGCCGAATTTCAGTATTTTAGCACTTGCTTTGTGACGCAACTCAACAGATTGAAAAAAGAAATCCTTAAGATGAGATCAGATGCAGATCATTTAATATGCAGCCAGAAGCCCCTTATCTTTCGTGATCACTGATCATCTGGGCGATTTAACTCAATAAATCGTCTAGTAGCGCAATCTATTACAAGCTTCTTATCGAAGCCTAGAATTGACCAATGGGCGCTATTAAGATTGTTTATATAAGTCACAAATTTTTTCGTTTGTCATATCACCCGTCATCGAATGAATGTGTGATCACCCCAAATCTGGAGCGCTACGTTGCATTTGTCCGGTTTCCGAGCAAACAAGAACAGATGGCTTTGTTGCACAAAGATTTCATAACTATATGATTTTAAAAGTTTTGATTATTTTTTGATCCAAAATTAAATTTATTTAAATCAGATGCTTACATATTTATGCAACAAAGCCTGTCATAAATAAAATACTTTTGTATATAAATAAAACCCACGCCTCTCTTTATTCTATTTAAAAGCATGTAACCGTTTAATACGACGTGAATATCTGCCGCTGATTTGTATCGCTTTTATTGCTTTTCATCTTTTGCGCGATAGCTTGCAGTAGAGTGAAAAAAATCCTGTTCTTGAGGCAGCAGTATGGCCAAGTTTCGTCATCATGAACTGCAACAACATGCGGAGGTCTTTACCGCTAACGGCGTTCATCTGGGCCAAATTGAACAGTTTCTGGATTTAGATCGAATCCAACTAAGTCAGGATGCCGAAGGCAAAGCACATCTGATCCCGCTATCTTGGGTGGGTGATATTTGTGAGCAGCGTATAATCCTGATTAAAAACCTGCAAGAAGTACAAGAAACCTGGATTGAAATACCGCAATAAATTTTGATATCAACCGGACTTTATTCGAGGATCTGCTTATGAATCAGCTGCCGCATCTTTCATCCGTTCAACAATCTTCGCTTTCAATACAGGCCTGTCTGGAATGCATTGTTGCCTGTCAACGCTGCGCAGATGCCTGTTTACACGAAGAACATGTGCAGATGATGCGAACCTGCATCCAGCGCTGTTTGGACTGTGTTGAAACCTGCAAACTCTGTGTTGCCTTTGAAGTTCGCAACTCGGAGCTACATCATTTAGCCATGGACCTGTGTGCCAAAGCCTGTGAACTGTGTGCCGAAGAATGTGGCCAGCATGAAGATGAACATTGTCAAAACTGTGCCCGCGCCTGTCGTGCCTGCGCAGAAGCCTGTCAGATTGAAGGTTAATATGGTTTAACGAATCTCAACTGGAAAATAAAAACCACCCGAAGGTGGTTTTTATTTTTAAAAGAGCACGACTCTGGTTTGCCCTAATAAGTAAATCAGACAGGTGATAATACATGAAGCACTCACCAGAACCGTAATATCTAAAGACCGTCGTGTATTCACTTTCATATCCATACTCCTTTCTTATTATTGTTCTGTTCTTATACCAAGAAATAGTGATATGACCAATTGCATTATATTACAAAAGCTCACCTATTTATAATATACATCCCCTACATGTATATAAATCCAGAATACTTGGTAATTTATATTAAATTTATATCACCAAAATTAGCAAAAAATAACATTTACTTTTTATCTATTTAAAAATACGGATTATTCTTTTTCCACAAAACTTAATTCATACTCATCTTGGGTCACTTTTAGCTTGATTCCACGATAACGGCGCTTGTCCGGATCGAGTGCAGAATCTCGGACTTCCTTGGAAAAACGCATATCATGCATAAAATGCGCATACAATTTATAGCCCAAACGTAGTTTTTTCGGTTTCTTGCCTTCTTTTAGGCACTTATCAATGGCCTGATTTAAAAACTCCAAGCTGACATCGTTCATCTGCTTTAACCTCACTTTAACCTTTATTCATTAGTTTTAAATATAAGTAGCAAAAGTTTCATTTTTAAGAATATAGAAAAAATAATATATATATGTATAATATAAAAAATATCAGTTATTTAGCTTTGCTCGATTTTTACCATTGTTTAAAATATTTTAATAAATTACATTTCCATTAAAAACTGAAAAAAAAAGAGTCCATACGAGGGATGTATGGACCCAAACTCATAAAGAGGAAAGTCAAGAGAAAATAAGAACTTACAGCGCATATTTCCTGATTAAAATTGTCCTATTTTCCTGGATTTCCAGCATTGGCAAAAGCTTCCATTTTTTATTTTTTTTAAACGATAAGTCATATTTTTCAAAGTAATTTCAAAACGTTACTTGTCACATTTTATTGACTAAGGTGCTGGCGTTAGCTGATAACCCAAGCCTTGCGCCGCACCCAGTTGTGTTGCCGAAATGGTAAAGATGGCAGTCTGGCCGGTACTGGCACCACATACGGTAATATGTACCAGACCATCATGCCCGAGTGCTTCATTATAAACTTCTATCCCGGCCTGCTGCAGTTGCTCTTTCAGCTGCTGTAAACGCACTTTGGGATCATCCCCCTCACACTGCTTTAAACCTAAGGACTTGGTTACATCTACCTGTTGTGCTGGTATAGAAGGTACGCTTTGACATGCCATCAGCGTACAACTGGCAAACATGCCAAATAATAAACCGATCTTCATCTTGCATCTCCTTGATCAAACTGCTGCGAGCTCTGCGCTATACTGATGCTTCCTGCCCTGCAACACGTTTGATTTAACTATGAGAAAAGGAGCTGATGGATAAACATCCCCCAGACTTAGCGCTGTACGGCGGTATCCTGTTTATCTCTTGGATGTTGTGGATGCGGATTCTTTTTATTTGGAATCACTTGTGAATCGGTCTTGGGTTGAGGTTGCTGTTGCTGGGTCTTTTCATTCGAGGTTTTTTCTGGTTTAGCCATCATCGACTCCTGTCTTTATTGTTGTGTTGAACTGTTTTTATTGTTCATGATTTAAGACAGCCGCGCTGTATGGCTTTGGTCAATATTTCAGCTTTATTGTTAATTCAGGCTTTGTTATTGCAACAGTTTTTAAAAATAAGGCGTATAAAAAAGCCGCCCGCAGGCGACTTTCCGTATTATGCCACAGTCACGACTTTGACAATAATACGTTGCAGGTTTTCTGGCTCTGCTGCGTTCTGGACGCGTTTCAGTTCTTTACTAATCACTTTAAACTGATGGTTCTGATAAGAAATTACTGCAGGAATCTGGTCAAAATATAAAGCATCGGCCTGTAATTCCTCCTGGAAAAGTAAGGTTCCTAACTGATAGTCGAGGTCTTTTAAGACCATATATTTCACAATCGTTTTCATTGTATTAACCTACTTTCACTAAGCACTTTATTTTTAGTTTTACCATTCTTTTGCAGCAGAATAAACCGATAATTTCGAGTTTCGCCTAACTGCTATACAATTGAAACCGGAACGCGCGATCTTTAGCGCTAAATGCCTGAATCCGCAACAAGATTGAGGCCGATCTCGCTTAAAATCGCTTGGAAAAGAAGAAGAAATGGAGATTCATCATGCTGAAACGCTGCTGTGATGCGCTGGAACAACAGCAACTGACCATTGCCTTTATTGAAAGTGCCAGTTCAGGCTATTTATGCAGCCAGTTTTCAATTTATAAGAATAGCGGCGCAGATATTTTACTCGGGGCGCTGGTCAGCTATGACCCGAGCATTAAAGCCAACCTGTTACAGATTGATCCGGCACTGATTGCGCATTACACGGCGGAATCTGCGGAAATTACCACGCAGATGGCCTTGCATGGCCAGGCTCTGTTTAAACAGGCCAATATTGTGGTGGCCTGTACCGGTTTGCTAAAACCCGGTGGCAGCGCCTGCGCAGAGAAACCTGAAGGCACTTTTTATATTGCCATTCACTATCAGCAGCAATTGCATAATTTTCATTATCTGCTGGATGGCAGCCCGATTGAACGGCTGGATCAGCTGACCCAATTGGTAGCACAGGAAGTATTGGCGCTTATTTTATCTTCACCCGCCTAGATACACTGTTTCTCATCTTTTCTCCATGATTTTGGCTTAAAGTAAAACCATATCCTGTAATGTGGAGTCGAAGTATGAAACTGGTTCAACCATTATTATTTTCTGCTTTAGCCTGTCTGCCCATCATCAGTTTTGCCACCGTCGGCGGCCAGCAAAGGATTGAAGTGCTGGGCTATGACCAGAAAGATCAAAAAGTCTATCTGCTGCGCCATTATGAAGATGGTCGTGGCCGTTTACCGCAGCTGTATTATTACAACTTTAAATCGAAACAGCCGAATCAGCTGGTTCAGGTCAATTCGCTGTATATTAATCCCAAGACCAAAAAGATTGACTATGACCAGCCGCCTACCCGTTTTAATGCCGAGTTGGCCAAAATTAAAAACCGCCTAAAACCCTTGACCAAGGTTAGAACGCAACAGGCGCAAATTAAGGTTTTGCACAGTAGCAAACGTAGTGCCGACTGGATTAATGGTACGGAACCGGTACCACAGTGGCAATATTGCTATCGCGTTGATGCAGGGAACTTCCGCAGTACCGTCCAGCAATCCACCAGTTACAAGCAAGGCTTGAACATTCACCAGGCCTATAACATCCCGCAGCAGTCCAAAATGCTGGTGACTGTGAAATATTTAGGCATTCCGTTTGAAATGGGCTATCCGATTGAAGATCCGGTTCTGCTCAGCAATTCTCAATAACAGCAAAAATATAGCGGAAAAAATATAGCAACAAAAAATAAAGCCTCAAATGAGGCTTTATTCAATGACACGGCAGATTAAGCCGCCGAGGTACGCTCTGCAATTGGCACCACTTTACGCAGTTCTGGACCGGTATAATCCGCACTTGGACGGATAATACGGTTATCTGCACGCTGTTCCATCACATGCGCCGCCCAGCCGGTCACACGCGACATCACAAAGATTGGCGTGAACAGCTTGGTCGGAATACCCATAAAGTGATAAGCCGAAGCATGGAAGAAGTCTGCGTTACAGAACAGTTTTTTCTCGCGCCACATCACTTCTTCACAGCGGACCGATACTGGATAAAGTACGGTATCACCTACATCTTTGGCCAGACGCTCTGACCAGACTTTAATAATGCCATTACGCGGGTCATTGTCCTTATAAATAGCATGACCAAAGCCCATGATTTTCTCTTTACGCTCCAGCATGCCCAGCATTTCACGCTCAGCTTCTTCTGGAGAGGTCCAGTTTTCAATCATTTCCATAGCCGCTTCATTGGCACCGCCGTGCAGTGGACCACGCAGTGAACCAATCGCGCCGGTAATACATGAATGCATATCAGACAAGGTTGATGCACACACGCGCGCCGTAAAGGTGGATGCGTTAAACTCATGCTCTGCATACAGAATTAACGACACGTTCATCACCTGTTCATGCAGTTCATTTGGTTTTTCACCATGTAACAGATGCAGGAATTGCGCGCCAATTGAATCATCATCGGTATTTTCATCAACACGTACGCCGTCATGGCTAAAACGGTACCAGTAACAGATAATGCCCGGTAAAGCGGCCAAAATACGGTCGGCAACATCTTGCTGTACATCAAACGACTGTTCGGTTTCCAGATTGCCAAGCATCGACACGCCAGTACGCATCACATCCATGGGATGTGAATCGGCCGGAATACGCTCCAGCACTTCTTTTAGTGCATCTGGTAACTGACGTAAAGATTTCAGCTTGGCTTTATAGCTGGTTAGTTGTTCGCTGGTAGGTAATTCACCAAAGAAGATCAGATAAGCGACTTCTTCAAACTGGCAGTTTTCCGCCAGATCCTGCACGTCATAACCACGATAGGTCAGACCCGCACCGCTTTTTCCAACCGTCGATAATGCGGTTTTCCCTGCGACTTGTCCGCGCAATCCAGCGCCAGTCAGTACTTTTCCTTCAGCCATTGTTTTAATTCTCCTGCTTGAACAGTTTATCTAATGTGTTTTCAAAGGTGTGGTAATCTAAAAATTCATATAATTCTTTGCGTTGCTGCATTTTATCCAGCACATGGGTTTGTGTGCCATGCTCACGAATCGACTGCATCACTTCCAGTGCTGATTTTTGCATTGCACGTGTTGCCGACAATGGATATAACACCATACGCACGCCCTGCTCAGCCAGTTCATCAGTGGTGTAATACGGTGTATCACCAAATTCGGTAATATTCGCCAGTACCGGTACACCGACTGCATCACAAACAGTTTTGTACATGGTAATGTCAGTCATGGCTTCTGCAAAAATTGCATCTGCACCCGCCTCAACACAGGCACAGGCCCGGTCAATCACCGCCTGTAAACCTTCTTTTTGCAAGGCATCGGTACGCGCCATCACCACAAAGTTGGAATCGGTCTTGGCATCGACCGCCGCTTTAATACGATCGACCATTTCCTGCTGGGTCACAATTTCCTTGTTCGGGCGATGGCCACAGCGTTTTTGCGCGACCTGATCTTCAATATGCACCGCAGCAGCACCTGCTGCAATCATTTGCTTGATGGTACGGCCAATATTAAATGCACCGCCCCAGCCGGTATCAATATCCACCAGCACAGGTGTATCGACACGTTCTGTAATACGGCGTACATCTTCCAGGACATTATCGAGGCTGGTCATGCCCAAATCCGGCAAACCGTAGGAATAATTGGCGACACCTGCACCCGATACATAAATGGCTTTATAGCCGACCTGTTTTGCCATCATGGCTGCATAGGCATTGACTGTACCGATAATTTGTAAGGGCTTTTCCGTGTCCAGCGCCTGTCTGAATCTTAAGCCTGCAGATGTTTGTTCTGTCATCGTCCTTTCCACAGTAGTTTCTAATTATTGAGGCTTGAGTATACTCAGAATCTTTGCCTAAACCATGACCAATTAGAATAAAGTCCCTAAAACTTTAGTCAAATATTCAAGTAAATCTGTAAGAAAAAAGTCAATACATTTCCGTCTACGCTATTCCATGCCAAGCGGTCATATATTTGCTACAATTATATTTATTCCTTACCAATTGGCGGCCTGCTCCCTGATTATGCATGATTTGGCTCAGTTAGAACCCTTTAGCAAAGATGTCCCTCCGACCAAGCGTGGGCATGAACGCTGTCTGGCTTTATTATTGAGCGCCAATGACCTGTTTCTGGAACATGGCTACGATGCTGTCTCGCTGGATGATATCGTGCATCATGCCGGTGGTTCCAAGGCCTTTATCTATAAATATTTTGGCAATAAAGAAGGCCTGTTTACCGCCATTTGTGATTATCGTGCGGAAAAGTTCTTTAAAGACATTTGCTTACCCTTTGAATCTTTTGAGGGTGATTTACGGGCTTATTTAATTCATACACTAGATAATTTTAAAAGCCATTTAAGTGTGCCGGCCAATTCTGCCTTTTTAAGGTTAATTTTGGAGCGCACCCAGCACAATGTGGAACTGGCGCGTTATATCTATGAACAAGGCCCCAAGCATTTGCAAACTTCCATTGCACATGCGCTGGATCATGCCGCCGCCCAGGGTCTGATTCGCTGTGAGAATTCACTTTATTCAGCGCAGCTGTTCTTTGGCATTCTGCGTAATCTGGAATGGCGGATTTTAATGGGCTTGCCTGTTCAGGATGACCCGCAAACCACAGATGACTATATTCATTACTGTGTCGATCACTTTCTGCAAGGTCACCAAATCGTCTAGTTTTTTGCAATTTCGATTCAATATAGTATATTAGCCGATTCCCTGTTTTATTTAACCAACCAACAACTAATTGTTGTTTTGATTTCAATTTCAGCAATTATTGTGGAGTAACGAATGGCTCTACGTCACTTTCTCACTTTACGCGACCTGTCGACTTTAGAACTTAACCAGATTTTGCAACGCGCAATTGAACTTAAACGCAAGCAGCATCAGCATGAAGTTTTCCAACCTTTTATTGGTAAAGTTTTGGGCATGATTTTTGAGAAGTCGAGTACCCGTACCCGTGTATCGTTTGAAGCTGGTATGAATCAGTTTGGTGGTAGCGCAATTTTCTTATCTCCACGCGACACCCAGTTAGGTCGTGGTGAGCCTATTGAAGATTCAGCACGCGTGATTTCAAGCATGCTGGATATTGTCATGATTCGCACCTTTGGACATGACATTGTGGAGCGTTTTGCTTCTTATTCCAAAGTGCCGGTGATTAATGCCTTAACTGACGATCATCATCCATGTCAATTACTGGCCGATATGCAAACCTTCCTTGAGCATCGCGGTCCAATCGAAGGCAAAACCGTGGCCTGGATTGGTGATGGCAACAACATGTGTAACTCGTATATTGAAGCGGCACACATGTGGGGCTTCAAGCTGAAAGTAGCCGCACCTAAAGGTTATGAGCCACAAGAAAAATTCCTGTCTGAATTTGCTCACTGTGTTGAACTGGTCGATTCTGCTGAAGATGCCGCAGTCAATGCCGATTTAATCGTGACCGACGTGTGGGCCAGCATGGGTCAAGAAGAAGAACAGAAAATCCGTGAACAGGCATTTGCCAACTATCAGGTTAATGAACGCCTCATGGATCTAGCGCATCCAGATTGTCTGTTCATGCACTGCCTGCCTGCACACCGCGGTGAAGAAATTTCAGAAAATATGCTGGATCATAAAAATTCTGTGGTTTGGGATGAAGCGGAAAACCGTCTACACGCACAAAAAGCCCTAATGGAATTCCTGATCAACGAGCATTTAAAATAATTGCTAACCGCATCAAGATAAAAAAGCACCGTTCATTCCCGGTGCTTTTTTCGTTTTGATCAAGTCATGAAATCCGGATTAATGATCATCTTTTAAATAGCGCGCTTCACGAGGAATTTGCAGACTATAGAAGAAACAGATCACCAGCATCACAATCACATAGATAAAGAAACTGTTTTCAATACCGGCTGATTTAAACTGTAAAGCCACTGAAGGGGCTGAGCCGCCAAATACTCCATTACCAACCGCATAAGAGAAACCAACACCGAGTGCACGCACATGCGGCGGGAACATTTCCGCTTTTACAATTCCACTGATCGAGGTATACAGACTTAACAGCATCATCAGGAAAATCAACAGCAAGGCCACCATCATGGGTGAATCACTAAAGGCACGCATCCCGATTGCCATAACAGGATAAATGGCAATCGCCATCAGACCACTAAACAGCAGCATCGAATTTCTGCGACCAATCCTGTCTGATAAAATCCCGAAGAATGGCTGCGCCACCATCAGAATAAAAATACAGCCCGTCATGATTAGCCCGACCGTCTGCGAATCAATGCCGATATTGGTCAGATAGGTTTTGGAATAAACCGTAATCACATAGAAACTAAGTGAACCCGCCGAGGTATAGCCCACCACCAGCAAGAAAGTTTTCCAGTGATTTTTAAACAGCTCTTTTAAGCTGCCCGACTCTTCTTTATCGCTGTCTTCATGTGACAACGTTTCTTCCAGACGGCTTCGTGCCAGCAGTGAGGCAATGGCAGCCAGACCACCAATCACAAACGGAATACGCCAGCCGCCATCCTGTAACTGCTGCTCGGTCATAAAACTCAGGAAAATTACACCCAGCAAGCTGGCCAGTAACTGTCCGCCGGTTAAAGTCACATATTAGAACGAGGCAAAAAAGCCGCGCTGACCTTTTAAACCCAGCTCACTCATATAGGTGGCAACCGCACCATATTCCCCGCCAACCGACAAGCCTTGTAACAAACGCACCAGCAACAGCAGGAACGGTGCCGCCATCCCGACTTGCTCATAAGTCGGCAATGCAGCAAACAGAAAGGAACTGAAGGCCATCAGGCAGATGGAAATCACCATGGACTTTTTACGGCCATGTTTATCGGCAATACGTCCAAACAGCCAGCTGCCAATCGGACGCATAAAGAAGCTTGCCGCAAATACCCCCCAGACATAAATGGCCTAGGTAGAACTATCCATGTTCGGTGCAGTCAGCGCTTGGGTAAAGTAAACCGCAAATACAGCATAGATATAGAAATCGAACCATTCGACGAGGTTGCCCGAGGCCGCCCCGATAATTCCCTTAATTCGACTGGCTTTTTCCTGTTTGGTTTAAGCTTGGCTCAAGGTTTATCTTCCTCATTTTTAATTTATTGAAATTTCTCATGTAGAGGCGATAAGCTCTTGCCACATAAGGAGATATTTTTGCTTAGATACAGCATAAGCACGTTGCCAATATAACTTTTAATGGAAACTTCACACAAAAAATAAAATGTAATTTTTGATCAATTTTTTAGTTAAAAAGTCTTTAAACACAATAATTTATAGATAAATAGATTATATATTTCTTAAATTTATAGAGATAAAGCCAGATCGGATGGTTGCTTATCCGCCCTATTCATGTTGATATAAATGTCTAGAATACAGCTCATAATGTGTGACTCGAATGAACAATAAAATCTATTTGTCGACAGTTTTAGCCCTCGGACTCAGTGCCCTTTCATTCACCAGCCATGCCAGTGAACTGGACCAGTATCTGCAACAAAAACAGATCATTGATGCCGAGTACAAAATCAAGAATACGACCGGACTTAATGAAATTCTGAATATTATTAGTGTGGAAGATTCACGCACCCTGCCGTATCAGGTCGATCAGGATACGATTATTGAACAGATGCAGCTATTTGCAGACCGAGTTGAAGTGAAAGGTTTGATTAGCAGCCCGGATTTCGAGCAGTTTGCTCAGGATGTTGGCCATAGCGAAGTGAAAAAAATCATGAAAAAGAATTTACTGCAGAATTGCGAGATGATTTTTGAGCATCAGTTCCAACGCGTCAATCCCTACCGGATTGAGCTGCAGTTAAGCTCGGCGCAGCAGCAGTATCAGTTACAGCTAAAAAATTCGGAATGTCAATTCTAAACCAACCCGATTAATCACTAACTGCGGTAGTAAATCCTGCCGCAGTAAATTCCCATTTTCAGCCCACAATAACAATAGAAAAATTAACGCACCAGTCCTTGTGGCTGCAAAATAATAATCAGCGCGCCGCACATCACCACCAGACCACCCAGCAGATCCCAACGACTTAAACTGACTTGATCGACAAATTTCAGCCACATCAGCGCGGTAAAAATGTAAATTCCACCATAAGCGGCGTAAATTCGCCCTGATGCTGCCGGATGCAAGGTTAACAGCCAGACAAATACCGCTAGAGCCAATACCGTAGGCAACCAGAGCCAATGTGATTTCCCCTGATTCAAAATTAAATAAGGAAAGTAACAGCCCAAAATTTCCGCCACCGCCGTCACCAAGAACAGACAAACAGTGGTCAGAATTTTAGTGATAGAAAAATCCATAAAAACTCACAATACAAGTGACGCGCAGCTTTCCAATAGAAAGGCAAAAAAGGTAAGCCTTAAGCAAACAAAAGCCCGTGCGTACACGGGCTTTTATATTCAAGTACAGGATTAAGCCGGTTCAGCGGTTTGATCTTCAAATACTTCAAGTTTCAAACCGGTGGCTTTACCGTTTTCTTTCTTGACCGATACAGCTACATTGCCGCCATGTTCCGCCAGCTCACCAAACAGGATCATCTCTGCCAGTGGTTTCTTCAGGTGTTCCTGAATTAAGCGCTGCATTGGACGTGCACCCATTAAACGGTCATAGCCATGTTCAGCCATCCATTCACGTGCATCCTGATCTACTTCAAGAATGACTTTTTTCTCATCCAGCTGGGCTTGCAGTTCAGTCAGGAACTTGTCGACCACGCTTTCAATCACGCTGGTCGGCAAGGCTTTAAACTGAATCACGCTGTCCAGACGGTTACGGAATTCAGGCGAGAAGGCCTTTTTCATTGCTTCCTGGTTGTCATTGCTATTGTCCTGTTCCATAAAGCCAATGCTGACACGAGAAATACTTTCTGCACCAATATTGGTGGTCAGTACCAGCACCACATTACGGAAGTCTGACTTACGTCCGTTATTATCGGTCAATGAGCCATGATCCATAATTTGCAGCAACAGGTTAAACACATCCGGATGGGCTTTTTCAATTTCGTCGAGTAGCAGCACACAATGCGGATTTTTATGAATCGCATCGGTAAGCAAACCACCCTGATCAAAACCGACATAGCCCGGCGGCGCACCAATTAAACGGGACACCGCGTGGCGTTCCATGTACTCCGACATATCGAAGCGGACCAGGTCGACACCCAGCAATTTGGCCAGCTGCTTGGTGACTTCAGTTTTACCCACCCCGGTCGGGCCGGCAAATACAAAGCTACCAACAGGCTTATCTGGCGATTTCAAACCGGCGCGTGATAGTTTGATGGCAGATGCTAACGCTTCAATCGCTTCATCCTGACCGAACACCACACGTTTCAGATCACGTTCCAGATGCTCAAGCACGGTCTTGTCATCTTTAGACACCGTTTTCGGTGGAATACGGGCAATTTTCGCCACAATATCCTCGATATTTTCCACGGTAATCAGGCGATCTTCCTGTTCATCTTTCAGACGGCGCTGTGCACCGGCTTCATCAATCACGTCAATGGCCTTATCTGGCAAGAAACGGTCATTGATGTATTTAGATGACAACTCAACCGCAGAAACCAGTGCTTTATCGTCATATTGCACATGGTGGAAATCTTCAAATTTCGATTTCAAGCCACGTAAAATATCAATGGTTTCAGGAATTGATGGCTCATTGACATCAATTTTCTGGAAACGACGCGACAAGGCATGATCTTTCTCAAAGACCTGACGATATTCCTGGAACGTGGTCGAACCGATACAACGCAAAGTGCCATTGGCTAGCGCCGGTTTAATCAGGTTCGAGGCATCCATGGTGCTGCCCATGCTGGAACCGGCACCAATAATCATGTGGATTTCATCAATAAATAAAATCGCTTCCGGCTTTTTCTTTAACGCATTTAACAGCTGTTTCAGGCGTTTTTCAAAATCACCGCGGTATTTGGTTCCGGCCACCAAGGCACCAATATCCAGACTGTAAATTTCTGAATTGAGCAGTGGTTTTGGCGCTTTACCATTCACGATTAACCAGGCCAGACCTTCGGCAATTGAGGTTTTACCAACCCCCGGATCACCGACCAGCAACGGGTTGTTTTTACGACGGCGACATAAGATTTGCGCAGCGCGTTCAATTTCTTTTTCACGGCCAATCAGTGGGTCAGTTTTGCCCTTCACCGCTTCATTGTTAAGGTTGGTGGTATACAGCTCCAGCGGACCGCTATTGGCCGAAGTAGAGCTTTCCCCATCGAGATCTTCAATTTCTTCTTCGGCTTGCGATTCTTCTTTGCGCGTACCGTGAGAAAGATACTGGGTTAAGGTTAAACGGTTAATTTGATGGCGTTTTAATAGATATACGGCAAAAGAATCCCGTTCCGAATACATCGCAACCAGAATATCTGCGCCTTCGACTGTGCGATCACCACCACTGGATTGCACATGGAAAATTGCTCGTTGCAAAATACGGTCAAAGCTTTCCGTTGGATGCGGCGCCTGATCGCTGTTTTCACCGAGTTTAGGGGTATGCTGTTCTACATATTCTTCAAGTTCTTTGCGCAGCACAATAATATCTGCCCCGCATGCTTTTAGCGCATTTACTGCAGAATCATTGTCGAGCAAAGCCAATAATAAATGTTCTACCGTCAGAAACTCATGTCTCTTTTGACGAGCCATGCTAACAGCCAAACGTAATGATACTTCTAATTGACGACTGAGCATGTAACCCCCTTAGTTTTTAGGCTCAATCTGACAAAGTAATGGATGACCTTGAGATCGAGCGTAATTATTGACTTGGTTTGCTTTGGTCTCTGCGATGTCTCGCGGATAAACCCCTGCAATACCTTTTCCTTCGTAATGTACAGTTAGCATTACTTGAGTCGCTTGGTCAAGATTCATTGCAAAGTATTGTTGTAAAATTTCAATTACAAAGTCCATTGGGGTATAGTCATCGTTCAATAAAACGACAGCGTATAACGGTGGACGCTTTAATTCAGGCGGCGCCGTCTGTACAGCAATGTCTCCGTCCTCATGCTCATTCGGCTCATCCGTACTTAAACGCGGATTAAAATGCCAGTCCACCATGCCGGACTGCTGAAAAGACTGTTTGATTTCGTTTAAACAAATTGGTCGTTTGTTACTTCGCATAAGAGATTTATTTCACAGTTATTGCGCAGTGGCTTCTGCTTGCGGTATTTCAGAGATAAAGGCAGAAGGCGCTTCCGTGGCTTTTCCACGTGCCCAGCTGAATCGTTTGGTCACAGGGGTACTACCAGTTAAACGCACTTCAATAAATTGCGGACTAAAGCCTTTTGGCATGGTCCAGCGGCCGGTCAGGCGCTCATAATTATCAAAATTGAAATTATTGTCTTCCATGGGCACCACCAGCACCTCGGTGCCCTGAATCAGACGCAGTTCAACATTGCCTGAAGCACGGCGCTTATTCGGGCTGATCTGCACCAGATCGAGCTGATATTCATAGGCATTATCGGGTAAAGGTTTAATCCCAATATTCTGGATGGTCAAACTTAAACCACCCCGATCACGCAGCACTTCACGGTATAAATTGCCCATGCCATCGGCCTGGATTTTATCATTACGTGCCTGATTCAGGGCCGCATACAGGTCATTGGCATTGCTGACCGCTACATCACGCTCCTGAACCGCTGCATTCAGGGTTTTATTCAGGCTTTCCAGACGAACTTTCTGCTCCTGTACGACTTCAACCAGCTGCTCTGCATCGGCATCATAACCGACCACAGTCAAACCCTGACGATGCCCCACCGAATAGCCCAAAAAGCCGCTGCCTAACATTAATACAGCTGCACCGAGTACGAGAGGTAAACTGCTTTGCATAAAAGGTTTTTTCGGTGGCGTCGGTTGTGACGTGGTATTGGTATCCGTATTCTGCATCGTCATCTCTTGTTTTGATTGCATTCAAACCACACATTTAAATCGAAATCTAAATGTGTGTGAAGTCGAAAAGCGTTTCTTATGGTAATAGACCAATCACCTCGAGGCCAGCCTGCTCTGCAAAGCCAAACATCAGGTTCATGTTTTGTACCGCCTGACCGGCTGCCCCTTTCACCAGATTGTCCTGTGCCACCAGCACCACCAGTTTCTTCGGTTGCGGCTTGTACAGCGCAATACGTAACTGGTTCGCGCCGCGTACTGAACGCGTTTCAGGTGAGCTGCCTGCTGGCATTACATCTACAAACTGCTCTTGCGCATAAAACTGTTCATATAGCGCCTGTACATCTGTCGCATCCCCTGCATCGGTCAGGTCAATATACATGGTGCTGAGCATGCCACGAATCATCGGCACTAAATGCGGTACAAACACAATGTGGTTAAACACATCTTTTTGACCAGAAATATTTTCCAATGCTTCCACAATTTCCGGATGATGACGGTGACCTGCCACGCCATAAGCCTTGAAGTTATCGGCATTTTCAGAGTAAATCATGCCCAGGCTGGCTTTACGGCCGGCACCAGATACGCCTGATTTGGCATCAATAATAATGCTTTTAGGTTTAATCAAGGTTTCAGCAGATTTTAATAATGGCGCCAAACCTAATTGCACGGTAGTTGGATAACAGCCCGGGTTGCCAATCACCTGTGCTGTTTTAATCTGCTCACGGTTCAGTTCAGATAAACCATAGACTGAATCTTTAAGAATGTCCGGACACGCATGTTCCATGCCGTACCATTTTTCGAATTGGGCCAAATCCTGTAAACGGAAATCTGCCGCCAGATCAATGACTTTGGTATTGGCCGCAACCAGATCGGCCGCGTGTTTCATGGCAACACCGTGCGGCGTAGCAAAGAACACCACATCACACTGTTTTAAATCTTCAATATTTAAATCTGAATAGCATAAATCGGTATGACCACGCAGACTTGGGAACATATCATCGACACGGCGACCAGCTTCAGTACGTGAGGTTAATACAGTGACCTGTACCTCTGGATGTCGTAGTAAAAGACGTAAAAGTTCAACGCCTGTATAACCTGTACCGCCGACAATACCTACTGAAATCACGTTCATACCTCAATCAAGTGTGCTATGTTCAATAAAGCAGTAGTATGACAGGAAGTTTGTGCTTTCTAAACCTTTTTACTCGGTATTGATGGTTTTTTGTCTTATGTATCTATTGGATCGATCAGAGTACTGATTTTTCAAGAAAATGAACGAGGAATGGGTGAGTTCAACAAGGATGATCCGGCACCCTCACCCCAACCACCAATACGGCAACTGAAAGCGTTTTAAAAATTGTCGATGCGCCTGAAACTCAGGATCATGCCGCGCCACCTCTGCCCAGAAGCGTGGGCTATGATCAAAATGGCGGGTATGCGCCAACTCATGCACACAGACATAACGACAAATCGCTTCTGGCATTAATACCAGCGCACTATTCAGCATAATATCGTGGCGGGCCGAGCAACTACCCCAACGGGTTTTCGGCTGGCGGATATTACAGCCGTTAAAGTTCAGCCCGGTATCCAGACTTAACTGTTCTAAATACAGCGGCAAATGCTGCTTGGCATAGGCAATAATAAAAGTTTTTAAATAAGCTTCAGAATGACGATCACTAATCCACAGCTGTAAAGCAGATTCATCCCAGATAAAATTCTGTTTCTGGCTCTGATAACTAATCTGAATAGGCGTATTGAGATTAAACAGTTGTAATTCAGCAGGCAGGCTCTGATCAACCCGCTGCAACTGGGCCTGTTGCGCTTGCCAGGTTTTTAACAGCCAGCTTTCGGCATCGGCAATAAATTTCTGGATTTGACGATTGCTACAAAAAACAGGCGCCGTGACTTTAATCTGCTGACCATCGACACGTAAACGCAGTCGCGTCGCACGAACATTACGGGTGATTTGAATTTCAGGAAGGTCGGATAATGTCATTATTGTTCTTTTTAGAGAGTCCTCCCCGACCCTCCTTTAATAAAGGAGGGAGAAAAGCCCCTCTTTTTTAAAGAGGGGTTTGGGGAGATTAACTCTTAAAGGTGTTAAGTTTAAATTGCTGTACGCTCTTCAATACCGTTATTGGTTGCAACAATGGCAATATCAGCTTTGTTTAAAGCAAAAATACCGTTACACACCACACCCGGAATGTCATTGATGGTTTTTTCCAGTTCCAGTGCGTTCAGGATGTTCAGGTTATAAACATCTAAAATCACATTGCCGTTATCGGTTACCACACCTTCACGGTACGCCGGATCACCCCCAAGTGCGACCAGCTTGCGTGCCACGGCAGAACGTGCCATTGGAATTACTTCAACCGGTAGCGGGAATTCACGGCCCAACTGTTCAACCCATTTTGAATCATCGACGATACAAACAAATTTTTTCGCAATCGACGCGACAATTTTTTCACGGGTTAACGCCGCACCGCCACCTTTAATCATGTGCATATGACGGTCAATTTCATCTGCACCATCGACATAGGCATCTAAACCGCCCACGCTGTTCATATCCACGACCTCAATGCCCAGCTTTTTCAGGCGCTCTGCCGTTGCTTCAGAACTGGCTACAGCCGCTTCCAATTGCAATTCAGGCAATAAATCGATGAGGAAATTGACGGTACTGCCTGTGCCTACACCCAGAATCCCGCCTTTAGGCAAATGTTTTAAGGCTGCTTTTGCCGCAGCTTGTTTCTTCTCATCTTGGGTTGCATACAGACTCATGACTTCGCTCAACTATTTTTTGACATTTGATGCTGATTTTACAGCCCAAATGTACAGGGGTTTGTTACAATAAACCCCTATTTTAAACTGTTAGATGGAAGATTAACATGCTGTCTCGTTTGGTTCGACAAATTTTACAAGCAACAGTCTACGATGTTGCAATCGAAACCCCACTCGAAGCAGCGCCACGAATTAGTGAACGACTGAATAACAACATCCGCTTCAAGCGGGAAGATTTACAACCGGTCTTTTCTTTCAAACTACGCGGTGCCTATAACCGTATTAGCCAACTACCTAAAGCGCAGTTAGAACGTGGCGTGATCACAGCTTCAGCCGGCAACCATGCTCAAGGCGTGGCTCTTTCAGGAAAAAAACTGGGGATTCGTGCCATTATCGTGATGCCTAAAACCACGCCAGATATTAAAGTACAGGCGGTAAAACGTTTAGGTGGCGAAGTAGTACTACACGGCGATTCGTTTGATGTGGCCAACAAATATGCCATTCAGCGTGCCCAGGATGATGGCATGACCTTCATTCCACCTTATGATGATGAACTGGTCATGGCCGGCCAAGGCACCATCGCCAATGAAATTTTACGTCAATGGCGCGATGTCGATTATGTCTTTGTTGCCGTAGGTGGCGGTGGCCTGATTGCCGGTGTAGCAGCGTACTTGGGTGATGTCGCTCCGCATGTCAAAGTCATTCCAGTGGAATATGATGAATCAGCCTGTCTGAAAGCAGCCTTAGAAGCTGGTGAACGTATTGTTCTGCCTTCGGTCGGTCTGTTTGCCGATGGGACCGCCGTGGCACAGATTGGTGAAAAACCCTTTGATGTAATTCGTCTGCAAAAATCAGATAACTCTGGCCCGATTGTTGAACCGGATGTGGTGCTGGTAAATACCGATGAAATCTGCGCTGCAATTAAAGATACTTTTGATGAAAACCGCAGCATTGTAGAACCATCAGGTGCTATGGCGCTGGCTGGCATCAAAAAATATGTCGAGCAGCATGAGCTGATTGGTAAAAATATCGTGTCGATTGTTTGCGGCGCGAACATGAACTTTGACCGCCTGCGTTACATCGCCGAGCGTACTGAACTGGGCGAACGTAAAGAAGCGATTTTTGCGGTGACTATTCCAGAGCAGAAAGGTTCATTCCTGAACTTCTGCCGCGCCCTGCAAGGCCGTAATATTACCGAGTTTAACTATCGTGCCAGTGATGCATCGGCCGCACAGGTCTTTGTCGGCATTAGCTTAAAAGGTGGTGAAAAAGAACGTCATGACATCTTTGAAGCCCTAAAAGTGCAATATGATGTTGATGATCTGTCCGATGATGAAGTGGCCAAACTGCATATCCGCTATTTAATTGGCGGTCATGCCGATATTGAAAATGAACGTCTGTTCCGGGTGGAATTTCCGGAGCGTCCAGGCGCCCTGCTGACTTTCCTGGAGCGTTTAGGTCCAACCCATAACATCACCCTGTTCCATTACCGTAACCACGGCGCCGCCGAAGGGCGTGTGCTGGTTGGTCTGGAGGCCAGCGATGCCAAACAGAACCCTGACGGGCTGATTGAAACCCTGGAAAGTATCAGCTATCCATATGCGGAAATTAGTAATAACCTGGGTTATCAGCGCTTCCTGAAATAAAATCCAGTTTAAAAAACCGCCATTTTCTGGCGGTTTTTTATTGGTTTACACAAACACCCCAAGAAAAATGATGTAAATATCCACCTGATCTTTAAAATAAATTTATATTCACGCTAACCATAAAAATGTAATTAGGAACACACTATGGCGCAATTTGCAGTCATTGGCTTAGGCAGTTTTGGTGCCACCGTTGCCACGCAACTGGTCAGCCTGAAACATGATGTGATTGGCATCGATATTAATAAAAAGTATGTGGAAAATATTGCCGAGGAAATTACCCACGCCGTGATTGCCGATGCCACCGACGAACACGTGCTACAGGAGCTGAATATCCAGAACTGTGATGCGGTGGTGGTGGCCATTGGTGAAGATATTGAAGCCAGTATTTTATGTGTGCTGCATCTGAAAAATATGGGGCTGGAAAAAATTTATGTCAAAGCCAAGTCCAAAGCCCACCACATGATTCTGACCCATCTGCAGGTCAGCAAAATTATTCATCCGGAAGAAGATATGGGTGTCCGCATTGCCCAGTCACTGAGTTATCCGATGGTCAGCCGCTATATGGCGCTGGAAGATGACCACTTTATTGTCAAAGTGGAAGTCACTGAAGCCTTAAACGGTACGCGCTATCATGAGTTTATCGGTCATGCGCCAGAAGTGAAAACCCTGCTGCATAAACGCGGCAGCGAGATTCAGTTCAGCCTCGATCCGCAGTTAATTATGCAGCAAGGCGATATTCTGGTGCTTGAAGGCCAGGTTGAACAGCTGAAACGCTTATCCAAGCATTTTAAATAGCCATGAACCACATGACGAAGAATAAGACTGCCTATAAAAATACGGCGAAGCCCAGCACAGCAACCACGGTCAATTTAAGCCCGCCGAGTCTGCTCGCACTGGGATTTTTAAGCTTTATTGTGATTGGGACCTTGCTACTTAAACTGCCCTTTGCCCATGAGGGGGACCTGAGCTGGTTACAGGCTTTATTTACCGCCACCTCTGCGGTGACCATTACCGGTTTGTCGGTGGTCAATGTCGGCGAGGCCTATACCGTATTTGGCCAGATTGTGATTATGCTGTTGCTGCAATGTGGCGGGCTGGGCTTTATGACTTTCGCGATTCTGGCTGCCATGAGCCTGTCACCAAAAATTGGCTTAAAACAGCAGATGATGGCCCAGGAAACCATCGGTCAGACCAGTCTGGCGACGGTAGGCTTTACCATCAAAGGCGTATTACTCTATTCGCTGTTTTTTGAAGGCATCGGCACCTTTATTCTGACCCTGGCCTGGTTGCAAGATTACGATTTTCTGGAAGCCTTTTTCTATGCCGCCTTTTATAGTGTCTCGGCTTTTAATAATGGCGGATTTTCATTATTTCCCAACAGTTTAATGAGCTTTGCCGACCAGTACCTGATTACCTTTACCATCAGCATGCTTTACATTATTGGCGGTGTGGGCTTTGTGGTGCTAATGGATATTAAAAAAACCCGGCGCTGGCATAAACTCAGCGCCAACAGCAAGCTGATCCTCTCCACCATTCTGGGTTTAAACCTGTTTGCCTTTATCACCATCTGGTTACTCGAAGCCAGTAACCCTGCGACGCTGGCCGCCATGAGCCTGACCGATCAGGCCTGGAATGCCTGGTTCCATGCTACCGTACCCCGTTCTTCCGGCTTTAACAGTCTGGATATTGCCAGCATGAGTGATGCTTCCAATTTACTGACCATGTTCCTAATGTTTATTGGCGGAGGCTCTTTAAGTACCGCCGGTGGCATTAAAGTCGGCACCTTTATTATTGTGGTATTAAGCGTGATCAGCTTTTTACGACGCGCCGATGAAGTGCGGGTGTTTAATTATTCAGTGCCAGAAAAAACCACCTTTAAAGCTTTAGCTGTGGTGTCAATTACTGCATTTTTAGTCTTTGCCGGGGTTTTCAGCCTGTTGCTGCTGGAACCTGAACATGAGTTTATGGATCTGCTGTTTGAGGCGGTTTCTGCGGCCTGTACCGTGGGTTTGTCTCGCGGGATTACCGGAGAATTACAACCCTTAAGTCTGGTGGCCTTAATGCTGCTGATGTTTGCCGGCCGTTTAGGCCCACTGACCTTAGCCTATTTAATTGCCACGCCTAAACGCAGCCGCCTGCAACATCCCACCACCGATATTCAGATTGGTTGATGCGCGAGTTCCGTTATCAACTGAAATTAAAAAAGCCACTGTCTACAGTGGCTTTTTGCGGGTGCATGAATTTAGAACCAGTTCATTAACGATACACCTAGGCCGACATAGGTCGCGCGGTGGTTATAATCAATCAGGCTTTCTCCATAGCCATCAAACAGCTGGAAATGCCCTCTTAATTTGCCGCTAATCGGGAATACCCAGTCAAACTGGGCAGCGCCATGCGCATCATCTCCACCTTTTAGGCTATGCCGTAACATCAGCGAGAAATCATGATCTTTCCAGCGGTAGAATGCCAGCATATCGCCACGGCCAATATAGTTTTTAATATCCGGGTTGTTGTCATCACTGCGGTCTTCTTCAATGCGATACCATGGACGCAACATCAGCGCAAAATTGTTCTTTTCAAAGCCCAGATTCAAAATGACCCGGTTCCAGCTCCGTGACAGCGGATCGGAACGGCCATTGGACTGATGGTTCAAGGTCAGGCCTAACAAGCGCCCATTCAAGCCCAGAATCTCATAATTGGTTCTGAACATTAAACTGGCTTCAGGTTCATAATTGGTTTCACGAAATGGGCGTGATTCTTCACCATTATAAACCTGCCAGCGTGAGGACTGGGTATAACCGAGCCAGAGATCGCCATTATCGCCCAGCAGGTTTTCAACCGCTTTGGTTTTTAGTGACAACTGGAATTTGGCCTCGGTTGATGTCAGGTTCTGCTGCTGCGCTTCAGTAACGGTATTGTTTTCATTCGGACTGGATGGACGTTCGTTTTTATCGGAGGTCCAGAAGCCCGGCATCAGATACACCGGTTGATAAGCCCGGATATTCCAGGTGCCCAGCTTGCTTTCGGGTGCCAGTTCCCAGCGTTTATCCAGCAATGACACGTTCGGATCAATATGTGAACCTTCCAGTGAAAACAGGTTGTTCACCCCGGCCACAATTTTTTCTTTAACGGTTTCTGGTGGAGGGGCCAATTGCTGCGCTGCCTGACGCTCGGAAACCAGATCTGCCTTTTCCGCTTCCGGCAGCTTGAATAAAGCATCATAACAGGCTAAACGCTCGGCATTGGACTCCAGCGCCACACAGGCTTCCGGTGTCGGCGGAATGGTGACCACCGTTGCTTCCAGCGCCTGTACATGTGTCACAAACAAAGCGCTGAGTGCAGTAACACTCAGCGACCAGCTTGTGCGCTCAACAGGATTGAACGCCATAGAACTTCCTCTATTGTTTTTTTTAATTGACTTGTTTGATCTGGAAACCTAGCTCCTGCAGCGCTTCACGTTTCGCCACCGGTGCCACCACCGATTTCACCGGGGTTTGCTGACGCAAATAGACATCGGCCACACGTTTCAGATCATCTAAAGTAACCGCCAGTAAACGCTCACGCAGTTTGGTTCTAAAGGCCGGGGTGCGCGCATGCAGTAAGGCATAACATGCGGTAATTGCTTCACCGGCTGGAGAGCCTGGTTTATCCATGCTGGCAATCAAACCTAGAATGGCTTCTTCCAGCTGATGCGGTAACTGCTCGGTATTCAGCAACCAGTCCACACTGGCGTCAAAATCCTTAAAGGTTTCAGCCAGACGCGGGTCACGGTAGCTATAGAAACGGAACGAGCAGGCATTGCCATCATAGCTGGCACCGCCACCATAGGCACCGCCTTTTTCACGGATGGCACTGTGCAGGAAGCCATTGCGCAAATACGCCGCCAAGACCATCAATGGTGCTGCATCTGGATGCGATACTTCCACCGCAGGATACGCTGCCGCACAGAACTGTACATTGGCCTGAATCAGCCAGGCTTCATCTGCATTGTTATTTTCAACAGGCACTTGAGTTAAAGCTGCCTCGTGCGGTTCAATTGCCAGCTTGTCCCACACGGTCTGGATTTCTTCAATCAAACGGTCTGATTGTGGCTCTTCACAGACCAGCAGGAACTGTTTTGGCGCTTGCAGCAACATACTGTGAATCAGCTTAAGCTCATCCATCAGCGCATCAAAAGCAGCATCATCCTGTTCAATTTTGCTGACCAGCTCGCTTAACCAGTTCAATGCACCCAGACCAGTATTGTGATAGTCACGCAGCGCTAAAGCACTGTGGTTACGTGAAGCGGCCTGCATGGCATAGCTATGTCCTGCACCCGATACCCGGGACTGCCAGCGCGTTTTACGTTGCTGTAATAGCTCGATAATCCGGTCTTTTTCATCAAAACGCAGTTGCTCAAAGGCAATTTTTAGCAGGCGGATGGCATCAAAATTATTCACCAGTGATTTGGTGGTTAAGGTCAGCCAGGCACTAATCCGGTTTTTGTCATCGACCTTAGAGCGTAAGGATGCCCCCATACCCAGACCGCCACTCACTGCAGTTTGCAGCTGTTGCAGTTCCAGATAATCATATTCACCGGCACCGACTTCACCCATTAAAATCGACAGCAGATTAAAATAAGGCGATTTCACGATCTCATCGGGAATACGCACCAAGACCTGCTGGTAATAAATACCGTTGGTACCGGCATGATACAGGTTTAATGGTGTATCAATGCGGTTGCAGATAATCTCACGTAGCTGCCCCTGTACAATTTGCAATTCTGCCGGCACATCTTCGAGGCCGACTTTTGGCAGCAGGTTTAAATCATCCGGGGTATCCTGACGCACTTTTAGCGCTTCGGTCTGGGCGATAATTTCTGCTTTTTGTGCTTCGGTCAGCTGCGCACCAATTTCAGCCAGACGGGCTTTTTCAGCTTCGGCATCTTTGGCTGATTTGCTGGCATCTGGGACCAAGGTCATTTGGACGCGATGCGGATTATCAATCAAGTGCTGCTGAATCAACTGAGACAGCCACATTGGATCTTTCAGTTCTTCTTTAACCTGTTCAATGGCACTGTCAACATCCCAGACATGCACCGGATCACTATGGTGAATCGCGCTGCTCAAGCCGTTTAGAATCAGGCTTAAACCGTATGGCATACCATCGCCGTTAATTTCACGCTGATGCAGCTCGATCTGGTGTAAAATGGCATTGACAGTATCGCTGTCGACCGGTTTAGACGCCACTTCTTGCAGTACCTTGAAGACGCCCTCTTTAAAGGTTGCTGCATGCTCAGGATTAGAACCTTGAATGGCACAGAAGAAAGTCATTTCAAAGTTGGAATCATCCACGCCCATAAATGGCCCGGTTGATTGCGCATAACCACAGGTTTCTAAATAATGACGCAGTGGTGAAGCCGAGTTTTCCAGTAACACACCTTCGACCAGACGCATGCCCAAACGCAGTTTAATATCACTGGCTTCTGGCAATAACCAGCTTAGAACATGGTAAGTTTTGTCTTTTAAATCTTCAGCATCGACCGCATAGCTTTCAGTTACGGTCACTGGCGCAGCCAAACGGCGCTCAGGTTTTGAATACAGGGTTTCGCCCTGTTCAAACTTGGCTAAAGCCAAGCTCTGGAACTGTTCTTGCAAGTCATACGCTGACTGATTACCAAAAGTCATAAATACCGCATTACTTGGGTGATAATGGGATTTATAGAAATCCACTAACTCTTGGTAAGTTAAGTCTGGAATATCTTTCGGGTCACCACCGGAATTGTAATGGTAGGTGGTTTCCGGGAACAAATGATGTGCCAACTGGTGATACAGCTGATCTGAAGGCGAACTCATCGCGCCTTTCATTTCATTAAAGACCACGCCTTTATATACAGGCTCACCATTTTCCAGCTCGATACGAATCCCTTCCTGGGCAAAATCCAGTGGATTCAGGTTGGCTGCAAAGGCTGCATCCAGATACACCTCCAGCAGGTTCTGGAAATCTTTCTGGTTTTGGGTGGCAAATGGATACGCTGTCCAGTCAGCTGCAGTAAAGGCGTTCATAAAGGTGTTTAATGAACGGCGAATCATCAGGAAAAACGGGTCACGTACCGGGAATTTTTCAGAGCCACACAGTGCAGTATGTTCCAGAATATGCGCTTCGCCCTTGGAATCCATAGGCTGGGTACGAAATGCCACCAGAAATACATTTTCATCATGATTGGTGGCCAAATGATAATGTACCGCACCGGTAACCCGATGCTTATATTCAGACACTAAAATGTCTAAGGCTTCAACATGGTGTTGACGTACCAACTGAAACGCAGGATGAACGGTTTGAGAAATGGTTTCAGTGACATCTACAGTCATGCGATCTCCTAATCATCAAAATAAAAAAACTAAAGCCATTATAGCTTTAGTTCTTGATATAATTCACGCTTAAATCCCGACTAAAATTATAGAAATTTGCAACCCAGGCAATTTTCAAACCCCAGTCCGAAGCTCATGCTGCCGTTTAAACCAAATATTTAAAATAATTATAATTGGGATGGTTTTCGACATAGACATAATTCTGCTTCTGGTAAAAATGCGCCGCAGATTTGGTTTCGGTATCCAAACATAGGGCCGAAAAATGAGGACGTGCCTTTTTCTCTAAGTATTGCAATAACAGCTTGCCCACGCCATGTTTACGATATTCAGGCAATACATAGAAACGGCGCACCCGGCCAATTCCCTGTTCCACTTCCTGATCATTCCACTGCTGGTTCAGGCCGCCACAGGCAATCAGCTTGTCCTGATCATAAGCAAAAAGTAAAAATTCCCCAGGCTGATCGAAACGATTCTTGGCACTCTGATACTCATCAATTAAACGCTGTACAAAAGCAAAACCCTCTTTCGATGCCTGTTTTTCAAGCTCGACAATTTGCTCTGGTAATCCTTGCGCTTCTTTTATCTCGATATTCATTTCACTATCCTGATCTGCTTTACTAACTTTCCTCAATGAATAAAACCGTCTAAAAAATGAATTTTATTCACAAATCTACAGCAATCCTGAGCATTGGTGTAAACTTAGCATTTATTTTTTGATGTGATTGAACGACATGGCAACTGTTGACCTCTTTGCAATTGGTAATGCACTCATTGACCAGGAATTTCAAGTCTCTGATGACTTCCTTACTCAACAAAATTTGCAAAAAGGCACCATGCAGCTGACCGATGGCGAAACCCAAGCAAATTTATACAACAACTTACAGCAAACGCAAAGCTATAAAGGTCAAGCTTCAGGCGGTTCGGCTGCAAATACAACAGTTGCCTTTAGCGCATTGGGCGGTTCTGCCTTTTATGCCTGCCGCGTAGGTAATGATGACTTGGGTGAAATTTACCTGAATGGCCTGAATGATGCGGGCATTCGCACCACCGCAAAATCGGTCAGTGAAGGCGTAACCGGAACCTGTATGGTATTAGTCAGCCCGGATTCTGAGCGCACCATGCATACCTATTTGGGTATTACTGCAGAACTCACCGATGCACAAATTGACTTTGAACCCTTAAAAACCGCGAAATGGCTGTATATCGAAGGTTATTTATCGACTTCGGACAGCGCACGTCAGGCGGTAAAACAGGCGCGCGAAATTGCCAAAGCTCACCAGACCCAAATTGCCTTAACCTTATCTGACCCGGCAATGGTGCAATATGCGCGTCAAGGTTTAGATGAATTACTCGATGATGGCGTGGACCTGCTGTTCTGTAACCAACAGGAAGCCATGATGTATACCGGCACCGACACGGTAGAAGCCGCTTTGGAACAGCTGAAGCAAAAAAGCAAATACGTTGTCATTACAATGAGTGCGCAAGGCGCAATGATTTTTGATGGTCAACATACCTTTAGCGTTGCAGGCCGTCAGGTGCATGCCATTGATGCCAATGGTGCGGGTGATGCCTTTGCCGGTGCATTCCTGTATGCCTTGAATGCCAACCTTGGCTTTAAAGCCGCTGCCGAGCTGGCCATTTTAATTTCCAGTGAAGTAGTATCACAATTTGGCCCACGTCTAGAGGTTGAACAGTACGCAACCCTTCTTCAGAGCTATAACAAGGAATGTGCCTAATGCATAAAATCTGCATGACCGAAGATATCCCTGAACGCGAAGCACGCTCGTTCGAGCTTCCAGATGGCGATACCATTTTTATTACCCAGCGCGATGGCATGTTCTATGCCTATCAGAACCTGTGCCCGCATTTACAGGTCGAGCTTGAATTTCTGGAAAACCAGTTTTTAGACCGGGATCAGGAATTTATTGAATGTTCGACCCACGGTGCGCTGTTTGTGGTTGAAACCGGGGAATGTATTTCTGGCCCATGCCAAGGTCAAGCACTTGAAAAAGTAGAGATTACCGTGCATTCTGATGGCGGAATTTACTTAACAGAATAATTTTAAGCCCCATCTGCAGGTTACGCCATGCTTGAGTTTGTATTAGACATCGACTTAATTCCTTTTCATTTAAGTCTGATTGCGCTTGTCTTGCTCAGCCTGGCGGAAATTGTGGGGCATTATTTTAATCTCAAGCCCAGCGCGATATTCAAGCAGCTCTTTCCGCAGCGGCTGCTAGACTCTCCCTTACTCAATGTCAAATTCTCCAAACTGCTAATTTTCGTGTTTCTGCTCCTGAATTTTAGTGTTGCAGGCTATTTCCTGCAGTTTGCGCTCTATTCGCAGCAGCAAAGTTTTGTTCCATCGTACTATCTGATTTTACCGGCGCTTATCATTGCCCTGTTTTTTACCGTGTTTATGATTCACTGTCTGGATCAGGTGATTAAACCGCAAAAAACCATTCAGCATGTCAATTTACTGGGCCGCCTGGCCACCATTTCCAGTGGCAACGCCCGTCCCGGTTTTTCGGCTCAGGCCCGGGTTCGGGATGAATACGGCCAGCTGCATTACGTGCAGGTCGAGCCGGAATTTGGTGAACTGGAATTTCAGGCACAAGTGATTTTAATCCGGCAAAAAAAATCCTATTACATTGCCAAGAAAATTTCCGCCTCGAACAATCTGTTCTATGGCGAAACTAGCAGCTGATTTAAGCTCGCTCATCTTTCAGCCACGAGTCAGATACACATCCTTACTTTGTCCAAGATAAAGCTACAACGCCATGTATCTCGCAGCTTTCCCTTCTTCCTTGCCGTGTACGTTCGTTCTTTCCGTTTAAGCTGCTCGATTCACTTTCTCTTGGCCTCAAGATCAGCTGTTCTGCACATTATGACCATCGCTGTGGTTGTTCGTTGTGATTGTTCACTCTGCCCTCCAGGTTGAAGACTAAAAAAGAAATTTTCCGTGTCGCTGCTTATTGCACTTTTATCGCACTTCATTGTGCATATTTGCTACAAATTGCTTCATTTTGGTGCTTGATTGTTTTCCGCGCAAATGCCTACACCTCAAGCCTTACAGCCATTTTTTAACACCCAACTATTGAATAAAAGTTAAAAATTAAAAGCTGGAATTTTTAATAAAATCGTCAAAATTTTCAAATATAACTATTTTAGTCAGAATTAAATTTTAATTCGCACTATTTTAGTCAGAATAATCATTATTATAAATACAAGCGTTTTAGTCAGGTTTTTAACTGGAATTTTTTTGATTAAAAATTAAAAAAACTTTTTTATAAATTATTGTATTTTAATACATAAACAATATATTTTTATTTTAACTGTGCAGACTATTTATTTTTTGTATTATTTTGTTTAATAATATAAGACACAGTTTAAAAAACAGGCTTGTTTCTATGAGCTTAGTCCCGAAAGATTTGAACCGTCGCGTAACCCGAGAAATAGCAGCCATTTTAATAATTAAGGTTGTTATTTTAATGGCGATTAAAAATATCTGGTTCGATGCCCCTACCATTCCTGAAAATTTTGACTCTCAAGTTGCTGAGCGTATTGCCAGCAATCCTTCCCAAATCAAGGAGACACGTTGATGATTTCTGAAAGCGTGGTCGATCTCTCGCGGTTCCAGTTCGCAATGACCGCGATGTATCATTTTATTTTTGTTCCACTGACACTTGGTCTTGCTTTTATTCTGGCCATTATGGAAACCACCTATGTGATTTCCGGCAAAGAAATTTATAAGGACATGACCAAATTCTGGGGAAAACTGTTCGGTATTAACTTTGCTTTAGGGGTAACTACCGGACTGACCATGGAGTTCCAGTTCGGTACAAACTGGGCGTATTACTCGCACTACGTGGGTGATATTTTTGGTGCTCCGCTGGCCATTGAAGGCTTGATGGCTTTCTTCCTTGAATCGACCTTTATTGGTCTGTTCTTCTTCGGCTGGGATCGTCTGTCCAAGGTACAGCACTTATGTGTAACTTGGCTGGTGGCTTTGGGCTCAAACATGTCGGCACTGTGGATTCTGGTGGCTAACGGCTGGATGCAAAACCCGGTCGGCTCTGCGTTTAACTATGAAACCATGCGTATGGAAATGATTGATTTCGGTGCGCTAATTTTCAACCCGGTGGCACAGGTTAAATTCGTCCATACCGTTTCTGCCGGTTATGTTACAGGTGCAATTTTCGTTCTGGCGATTTCGAGCTACTACCTGCTGAAAAAACGTGACTTGCCATTTGCGCGTCGTTCATTCGCGATTGCGGCTATCTTCGGTCTGGCATCTACCCTGTCTGTAATTTTACTGGGTGATGAATCTGGTTATGAACTGGGCGATGTCCAAAAAACCAAACTGGCTGCGATTGAAGCGGAATGGGAAACTCATCCGGCACCGGCTGCATTTACCCTGTTTGGTATTCCAAATCAGGAAACCCAGACCACCGATTATGCGATTAAAATTCCGTATGTGATGGGTCTGATTGCCACACGTTCAACCACTGAAGAAGTGACCGGGATCAAAGACCTGATTGCCCAGCATGAAGTGCGTATCCGTAACGGTATGGTGGCTTATCAGCAACTTGAACAACTCCGTGCAGGTAACACCTCACCAGAACTCAAAGCGGCCTTTGATGAATCTCAAAAAAACCTGGGTTATGGCCTGTTACTGAAAAAATATACACCTAACGTGGTAGATGCGACTGATGAGCAAATCAAACTTGCTGCAGCAGACACTATTCCACACGTTCCAAGCTTGTTCTGGGCCTTCCGTGCCATGGTGGCTTCTGGCTTCTTAATGCTACTCCTGTTCGTTCTGGCAACACTGGCTGTAGCAAAACGTAATGCAGAAAACAAACCTTGGTTATTAAAATTCGCCCTGATTGCCCTACCACTACCATGGATTGCTGCGCAAACTGGCTGGTATGTGGCTGAAGTAGGTCGTCAACCTTGGACTATTGGTGAAGTTCTACCAACGTATCTCTCTGCATCTAGCTTAAGTACTGGCGATGTATGGGGTTCAATCATTGCATTAGCATCGTTCTATACCGTACTGCTGATCATTGAAATGTACCTGATGATTAAATTCTCTCGTCTTGGTCCAAGCTCGTTACATACCGGCAAATACCATTTCGAAAAATTGGAAGCTGCCAAAAAAGCATCTGAGGAGACTCAAGCATGATCGAATATGAATTACTCAAAATCATCTGGTGGGTACTGGTGGGCGTACTGCTCATCGGTTTCGCCCTCACCGATGGTTTCGATATGGGCTCGATGGCGATCATGCCATTCGTTGGAAAAAATGATGAAGAACGTCGTGCGGCAATCAATACGATTGCCCCACACTGGGACGGTAACCAGGTCTGGTTCATTACTGCTGGTGGTGCACTATTTGCTGCATGGCCAATGGTGTATGCAACTGCCTTCTCGGGCATGTACTGGGCGCTGCTTTTAGTCCTGTTTGCGCTATTCCTGCGTCCGGTCGGCTTTGACTACCGCTCCAAGCTGGAAAACACTAAATGGCGTACTGCCTGGGACTGGGGTCTATGTATCGGTGGTGCAGTACCTGCGCTGGTATTTGGCGTAGCGTTCGGTAACATGTTCTTAGGTGTACCTTTTGAACTGGATGAGACTGTACGATCCAACTACACCGGCAGCTTCTTTGCCCTGCTTAACCCGTTTGCTTTGGTCTGCGGTATCATGAGTCTGGCCATGCTGTGTGCGCATGGTGGTGCATGGTTAATGTTACGTACCGATGGTGCTTTACGCGAGCGTTCTGCCAAAGCCACCAAAATCAGCGGTATCGTGTTCCTGGTCTGCTTCCTGCTGGCAGGTGCATGGTTATACTTCGGTGGCATCCAAGGTTATACCCTGGTTACACCATATGACACCGGTAGCGCTGCAAACCCGTTAGCCAAAGAAGTGATGACTAATGCCAACCCGGGCTGGATGAACAACTACTCGGCTTACCCGATCACCATGATTGCGCCAATTATGGGTATTCTAGGCGGTATCATTGTGATTCTGGCAGCCTCTAAAGGTAAAGCAGGTTTAAGCTTCACTGGTTCTGCACTGGCAGTAACAGGTGCGATTCTGACTGCAGGTTTTGCACTGTTCCCATTCCTGATGCCATCGAGCATAGATCCTGTATCTAGCTTAACCATGTGGGATGCGGTATCTAGTCAAAATACTTTAACGGTAATGACTGTTGCAGCCTGTATTTTTGTGCCAATCATTTTGCTGTACACCACCTGGTGTTACTACAAGATGTGGGGCGTGATTACCAACAAACACATCAAAGAGAATTCGCATAGCCTGTACTAAGGCTATGCTCTAAAGGAGTAAAGATTATGTGGTATTTTGCTTGGATTCTCGGTATTTTGATGGCCTGTTTTGCAGGTGTACTGAGTGCGCTCTATATCGAGCATCATCAAGACCTGGATGAGGAATAAGTCATGACAGAGGTTGTAATGGAAACTCCAGTAATCGAAAAAAAACCGAATAAACTTGCGATGGTCATTTCTTGCTTATTGGCCTTTCCATTGGCAGCCGTGTTATTACTTCATCCAGCTGCCATGTTGGATGCCGATGGCAATTACAGCCACAGTGCCATGATGTACATCATGATTGGCATTTCCGGCGGATTTATCCATGGTGTTGGTTTTGTCCCACGTTTCTGGCTGTGGAAATGGCTGTTTAGTCCATTTGTGGCCTGGCCATTAATGATCTGGGGCTATTACACCTGGTTCTTTTCTTGATGAAACAAGCTCCCTTCGGGGAGCTTTTTAATTTCTGGGAGATCCATTCTGATACAAAATGGGATCAGCACAATTTCATCACAAGATGATTTCCCACATCCTTTAAAAAAGATCAGCCCGATCTCTTTTAAAAATTAAAATCTATTTTTATCCAACCCCGCTTTTTATTTATATCTGAATTGATGTCTATATGGATGCTTAATTTAAGGTGGTGATAAAGCAACCAATATTTAGATTCAAGCTCAATCAACTTCTGTATTTATCTCATTGATCGCGGTATTTCTTAGGCGATTTCAAACGGATACAACCTATCGCCATAAAAAAAGCCGGACATTCAGTCCGGCTTCTTTAATCTGGGATAATTAAGGCTCAATCGGTGCAAATGGCGCCACCACATCGGCATTTTGTGCACGGTGACGTAAGAAATGATCCATCAGCACAATCGCCAGCATCGCTTCCGCAATTGGTGCAGCACGCACACCCACACATGGATCGTGACGGCCTTTGGTCAGTACATCGGTATCTTCACGATCAATAGTAATAGTTTTACCCGGTGTGGTAATAGATGCGGTTGGTTTAAGCGCAATCGCTACACGAATGGTTTGACCACTGGAAATACCGCCCAAAATACCGCCAGCATGATTGGCCAGGAAACCTTGAGTGGTCAGTTCATCACGGGTTTCATGACCGAACTGTTCCGCTACGGCAAAACCATCGCCAATTTCTACGCCTTTAACCGCGTTAATCGACATCATGGCATGAGCAATATCGGCATCTAAACGGTCAAATACCGGCTCACCCCAGCCCACAGGCACTTTTTCGGCCAGAATTTCCAGTTTGGCGCCACAGCTGGTGCCTTGTTCACGCAGTGAAGTCACCAGCGCTTCAAAACGTGGCACAGCATCGGCATCGCCACAGAAAAACGGGTTATTCGGCACTTCATTCCAGTCCAGCTTTTCCGCTTTTTCGGTGCCAATCTGGGTCACATGACCACGAATCAGAATCCCGAATTTTTCTGCCAGATATTTTTTGGCAATCGCACCGGCAGCCACACGCATCGCGGTTTCACGGGCACTGGAACGACCACCGCCACGATAATCACGGAAACCGTATTTCTGAGTATAGGTGTAGTCGGCATGACCCGGACGGAAAGTCTGGGCAATGTTGCCATAATCCTTGGATTTCTGGTCGGTATTGCGAATCAACAGGCCAATTGGGGTACCGGTGGTTTTACCTTCAAATACCCCAGAAATAATTTCAACCTGATCCGGCTCTTTACGTTGGGTTGCAAATTTGGAAGTTCCCGGCTTACGGCGGTCCAAATCGTGCTGTAAATCGGCTTCAGTCAGTTCCAGGCCCGGCGGCACACCATCGACAATGGCCATCAGGCCTACACCATGCGATTCACCACAAGTCGTGACACGGAAAAGTTGTCCAATACTATTACCTGCCATGTGCAACGACTCCTTTATGAATTAACAGATTGAATGAATAAATCGCGGTATTGATGGCACTGTGCTGCGGTTAGGGCAAAAATGCCTGAACCACCTTTCTGGAATTGTAACCAGTGGAAATCGACGGTATTAAAGTTCTGTTTCATGGCCCATTCAGAGTTACCCACTTCAATCACAATCAGGCCATCTTCGGTTAAATAGTCTGCCGCTTGGGCCAGCATTTTACGCACTAAGTCCAGACCATCCTGACCGGCAGCCAACGCCAGCTCTGGCTCATGACGGAATTCATCTGGCAGGTCTGCCATGTCTTCGGCATCGACATACGGTGGATTCGATACAATCAGATCATACTGATTTTCTGCCGGAATTTTAGAGAACAAATCGGACTCAAGCAGCGCCACCTGATACTGCATGTTGTGATGTTCGGTGTTAATGGCCGCAACTTCTAAAGCATCTTTAGAAATATCGGTCGCATCCACTTCCGCATCTGGGAAGGCATAAGCCAATGCAATTGCGATACAGCCTGAACCGGTACACATATCCAGAATACGGCGTGGCATTTGCGGATTTGGATTGGCCGGCAAGTTATTATTGGCTTCTCCCATCTGGCCATTTTCATCCAGACAATATGGCGCAAAACGGTTTTCGATAAGTTCAGCAATTGGCGAACGTGGAATCAGTACACGCTCATCGACATAAAACGGCTTGCCATAGAAATAGGCCAGATTGAGCAGATAAGAGGTTGGCGTGCGTTCATTAATACGACGCTCCAGCAGACTTAAAAATTCCTGCTTTTCGCTCGGCAGTAATTTGGCATCCAGAATTTCTGCATCGGCATTCCAGTCCAGCGACAGGGTTTGTAATACCAACGCGGAACTTTCAGCAAAATAATCTTCTGTACCTTGACCTAGATGTGCATCATATTGACGTAATGCTGTTACACCAAAACGGATAAAATCACGAATGGTGACTAATGTTTCAGCGGCTTCCTGCAAATGTTCAGGGCTAATAGTCGGTCGATCCACCTAAGGTCTCTCCAGAGTCAATTTTTTAAAACGCCTTATGATACCTTGTTTTGTGCGCTTTTATAATGTCTCTGTGCGTAAAATCCGGATTTCAATCTGATAAATTGATCTCAACTTTCACGGCCTTAGCCAGATTTGGAATAAAGCCCTGAAATGGTAAGTACAGGATTAACGGGCAATAAATTTGCTCTGATAATAATTGGCCTGATCAATCACCTGTGCCAGCGTACAACGCGATTGCTGCAATTTGGCAACATCACCGTTCATGCCCCGATAGCATTGCTGCTTTAAACGCTGCTCCCACAGCGCATGTTGCTGGGCAATATTGGCCTGATATGCCCCACTGGCCCGATAGTAAGACTTATAGCTTTTCTTTAAGCGTTTTTGCTGCTGTTTCAGTTCTTTATTGACACATTTTTGCAAGACGGATGTTTGCCCATAAGCATGATTGCTACATTGAATATACTGTTTTGAATAACTTTCCTGCGCATAGGCCGAACCCGCCAGCAGCGCCCAGGCCATTCCCCCGATGAATGCTAAACGCATCATATTCCCCTTGCTGCCAAACACAGCGATCATCTTTGTTTTAATTTATGTAAAGCATATTACTGAACTTCAAGCAAAAAACCTATAGCGATGAACAGGATAGAATTTCCAGATCTTCACAATTTCCTGCCATTTTGCGATTGAATCTGCAAAAATAGACCTTATATTGACTATGAGACTCCCGTGAACCTGTTGATATGAGTTACAAACACAATAACCTGCTGGCCATGCGTCAAAACTACTGGAATGACAACGATTCACCGCGTGTCTTGCAGGAAAAACAGTTTTTACAGCAAATGCTGGTGGAACACGGCATTTTTCAGGATGCGACTTTGGATGATGCCAAATATCT
Source organism: Acinetobacter sp. YH12134 (assembly GCF_013418555.1). Taxonomy (NCBI): domain Bacteria; kingdom Pseudomonadati; phylum Pseudomonadota; class Gammaproteobacteria; order Moraxellales; family Moraxellaceae; genus Acinetobacter; species Acinetobacter sp. YH12134. Next base: position 68,548 of record NZ_VPBT01000002.1, read on the forward strand.
GTTTTTTAACCTGCCCAGCATTATTATTGTCAAAGGCTATGCGCATGGTTTTCTGCATGAATCGGTACAAAGCCTGATTTTAAAATACATTGATGAAAACAAGCAGATGCTGCAACAAAAAAGTACCCTCAAGATTAAATTCCGGATGTGAGTGAGCGAAATTGCATCTTTATAGATTTTGCTTAGGCTATTTCATAGAGAATGCAAAACTTAACTCGACATTCAGCAACTTGAACTTTTTTAATACGTTAAGACCCGTTAATATTCGTTAAACTATGACCTTTCTGCGAATTGCTGATTGAAGGATTAAATTTACATGTCAGATCAGAACGATAAGCTTAAACAATTGAAAACTTCCTCTATGGATCGACGCTTATCGATCGCGAAGGCATCGTTGCTGGCCGGGACACGTTGGGCCGCCTCCAGCGCCGGTTCAATCTTTTCCAGTGAAGAAGAAAAAGAAAAGAAACGCAAAAAAGCCATGAAAGAACAGGCCGATTATCTGGTCGCAGAAATTGGCAAACTGAAAGGCTCTATCGTTAAAATTGGCCAGATGATGGCGCTTTACGGCGAACATTTCCTGCCTGAAGAAATCACCCAAGCCCTGAATACCCTGAATAACCAGACTGTTGCCCTGGCCTGGCCTGCGATTAAAACCCAGTTACAGGACCAGTTAGGTTCCAAACTTAATGATCTCACCATTGACCATGAGCCTTTAGGTACCGCCTCTTTAGCTCAGGTACACCGCGCCACCCGTAAATCTGATGGTATGGAACTGGTATTAAAAATCCAGTATCCGGGTGTGGCCGATGCCATTGATTCGGATATGAGTCTGTTTAAAAACATGCTGAAACTGACCCGCATGGTGCCGCAAACCCGCGAATTTGATCAGTGGTTTGATGAAGTCCGCGAAATGATGCACCGCGAGGTCAATTATCGGATTGAGGCAGCCACCACACGCCGTTTTGCCGAGCGTTTAAAGCAGGACCCGCGCTATATCGTTCCAACCATTATTGAAGATTACTGTACCGATCAGGTGCTGTGCATGACCTTTGAACGTGGCGTACCAATCAACAGTCCGGTGATGCTGTCTTTACCACAAGAACGTCGTAACCTGCTTGGTGAAGCCTCTTTAGAAGTGGCTGTGCGGGAAATTTTTGAATGGGGCGAAATGCAGACCGACCCAAACTTCGGTAACTATCTAGTACGTCTGGGCAATGGCGCAGATGTACAGGATAAAATTGTGCTGCTGGATTTCGGTGCCATTCGCCAGTTTGATCACAACCTGCTCTCGGTCGCACGTAACCTGATTCAGGCCGGCTATCAGCATGACGCGGAGATGATGGTGAAAGCCATGACCGGTTATGAGTTTTTTGACTCCATTCCGCAAAGCATTAAGCCGGATATGGCCAAAGTCTTTTTACTGGCCACCGAAGCCTTTAGCAGTCCTGAAAACAACCCGGATTTACCAGCCGGTGTGATGGATGATCAGCATCGTTATGACTGGAAAAAAAGCCAGCTGCATAGCCGGGTGATGCAACAGGCCTCTAAATCCATGGCTTCACGTTATTTCAGTGTTCCGCCGAAAGAGTTTATGTTTATTAGCCGTAAATTTATTGGGGCTTATACCTTTATGACCGTGATTGATGCCAAAACCAATGTGCGCGACATGATCAAAAAATTCCAGTAAAGCCACACCCGACCCGAATGCAGCTAATGTCATTCGGGTCAATCCTCTCCCTTCCCCGCTCTTTCCAAAAATTAAAAATATAAACAGAAGCAACTATTTAGATTCCTGTTTCATCTTGCAACAACCGTTTATCTTTGACAATTGAGTATGTCAGTTCTGACATGGTTTTTTAAACAGCCGCGTGTCAGCATAAAAATAATCACCCGCATGATGGAACAACAACAATGACCAATATGGTAAACAAGGCCCAAGGATTTGGACTGTCGCTGCTCACTCGGCTTGCCAGCAGCGAGGTTTTAGACCAGCTCAAACTGCGTAAATTTGTAGAAAAATCTTTATATCAGGGTGCCAAAGCCGGCTTTAAAACCTTAAGCGTGACCCAGAAAGCTTTTCAAAAGCACGATGATGTACCCAGACAGCGTTTACCCCATCAGCAAAAATCCCTGTTTGATTTAAGCCTGAGCGAAGAACAGCAAATGACGGTAGATACCATGCAGCAGTTTGCCACAGAGGTGCTTTATCCACTGGCGCATCAGGCGGATCATCTGGAACAGTTTCCCGAAGTGTTATGGCGACACAGTCAGGATTTGGGCCTGAATGATTATGCACTGCCGGAGGCTTTGGGTGGCGTGGCCAGCGAGCAGAATATTGTCACTAATATTCTGATGGCCGAGCATTTGGCCCGGGGTGATTTCAGCCTGACCGCAGGTTTATTGTCGACCTTTGGGGTAATCAATGCCCTGACCCACTGGGGTTCTGAAAGCATCCAGTCACGTTATCTGACCAGTTTTGCAGAAGATTCGGAACTGCGCGCCAGCTTTGCCGTGCAGGAAGCTACACCGGCTTTTGATCCGCTGCGTTTAAATACACAAGCCACTTTTAGCCAGGGCCAGTACTGGATTCAGGGTGAAAAAACTCTGGTAATGCTGGGTGAAACGGCGGACTTGTATCTGGTAAGTGCTGAATTCAATGGCCAGCCAGAAGTATTTGTGGTGAAACGCGACAGCAGCATTCGTGCACAAAAAAGCCCGGCAATGGGGCTGAAGGCCACAGAAACAGTCACCCTCAGTTTTCAGCATACCCCAGCCGAACGTCTGGGCGATGATGATTTTGACTATAGTGCTTTTATTGATTTGGGTAATTTAGTCTGGTGTGCCATGGCGGTTGGGTGCTGCGAAGCCGTGAAAGCCTATTGTATTGACTATGCCAACCAGCGCACGGCCTTTGGCGAGCCCATCTCACATCGTCAAAGTGTGGCTTTTATGATTGCCGATATGGCGATTGAAATTGATGCGATGCGCATGCTAGTGCTGAATGCTGCCAGTCTGGCCGAAGCTGGACAGGACTTTCATCGGGAAGCCTATCTGGCACGCTTGTTATGTGCAGAAAAATCCATGCAAATTGGCACAAATGGCGTGCAGATTCTGGGCGGTCACGGCTTTACCAAAGAACATCCGGTCGAGCGCTGGTATCGTGATCTGCGCGCGACCGCGATTGTCCAGTCTGGCCTGCATGCCTAAATAACCATAAAAATAAGGAACAGCCCATGAATTTACAGAACCCGAAAAAATTTAAACTGCTGATTGATCAGGCACATGAGGTTGCCCTGAATGTCCTGCGTCCAATTTCACGTAAATATGATAAGGCGGAACATGCCTACCCGAAAGAACTGGATATGCTGGCCTCAGTGGTCGATGGCATGAATGCAGGTGGCGATGGCATGAACGCCGGCGCTGCGGTGAATAAACGTGGCGATACCGCCAGTGGCAATAAAAATGGCGTCAATATGTCCACCGCTTTAAGTATTGTCGAAATGTGTTATGGCGATACCGGCCTGCTGCTGAGTATGCCGCGTCAGGGTCTGGGGAACTCCGCCATTGCTGCGGTGGCCAATGACGAGCAGTTACAGCGTTTTCACGGCACCTGGGCCGCCATGGCCATTACCGAACCCGGCTGCGGCTCCGATTCAGCGGCAATTCGCACCACAGCGGTCGCAGATGGCGATGATTATATCCTGAATGGCGAGAAAATCTTTGTGACCTCGGGTGAACGCGCCGATGCCGTGGTGGTCTGGGCCACGCTGGATAAAAAGCTCGGCCGTGCTGCCATCAAGTCTTTTGTGGTGCCGAAAGGCACGCCCGGCATGACCGTAGAGCGATTGGAGCATAAACTCGGGATTAAAGCCTCCGATACTGCAGCCATCAGCTTTGTCGATTGCCGGGTGCCGGCCAGCAACCTACTTGGCAATGCCGAGATTGATGTCTCCAAAGGCTTTGCCGGGGTGATGGAAACCTTTGACAACACCCGTCCTTTGGTCGCGGCCATGGCCATTGGCTGTGCCAAAGCATCCCTGGAACGGATCAAGCAGATTTTTAAACATGAGCTGGATGAGCATTATCAGACCGCCTATTTACACAGCTCCCAGATAGCCGCGCAGATTTATCGAATGGAAGCCGAATGGGAAGCAGCGCGTTTATTAATGCTTAAAGCTTCCTGGATGGCCGATAACAAGCAGCCTAATTCCAAAGAAGCCTCAATTGCCAAAGCCAAAGCTGGCCGTGTCGGGAATGAAATTACCCTGAAGTGTGTAGAACTGGCCGCCGCTGTGGGCTATAACGAAGATGAACTGCTGGAAAAATGGGCGCGCGATTCCAAAATCCTGGATATTTTTGAAGGCACCCAGCAAATTCAGCAACTGATTATTGCCCGACGTGAACTGGGCAAAAGTTCCAGTGAACTTAAATAAGATACCGAGTACAGCATCAAGCGACATTTAAAGTCCAATAGATGTGCCTCAAATCTGCTCAAGAGATGAATATTTAGTGATAAAATTCATCTCTTTATCTTTTAGCACTGCGCTTATGTATTTTTTACGCCCGATTCAAGCCCAAGATAATCCTGCACTGGCCCGTATTATTCGTGAGGTTTCCAAAGAATTTGGACTGGCGCCGGAATCCGGTTTTGCCGTGGCCGATGCTGCGGTCGATGATTTATATGCGGTGTATTCACAGCCACACGCACAGTATTGGGTCGTTACCAATAATCAAGGCGACATTTTTGGTGGTGGCGGTGCTGCGCCTTTGCAGGGTGATCCAAGCCGCCTGGAAATCCAGAAAATGTATTTTCTGCCAGCAGTACGTGGCTACGGATTTGCCAAACAGATTCTGGAATACGCTTTTGACTTTGCCCAGCAGGCCGGTTTTCAGTCCTGCTATCTGGAAACCACAGCATCACTGTGGCAGGCAGTGAAACTCTATGAAAAGCTCGGTTTTGTACATTTGTCTGCCCCACAAGGCCAGACCGGTCATAGTCATGCCTGTGAAATCTGGATGGAAAAGAGCGTTAAATGAACATGAATCTGGGTAACATCAACCGCCTGCGTACAAAAAAGCCCTACTCACCATAGGGCTGACTAAAACAGTCGAATGGATTTTTCTATACTTAATCTGCCTTCAGGCCGAACTTTTTAAACAGGCTTAAACGGCGTTTCGGCTGGATATTGGCTTTGTTTAAATCACCTTTATAATGCTTGAACACGCGTTTATCCATCATTTTAAACCATAGCGGTGGAAGCAGCGCTGGCAGCAACATACTGGCATAACCGCTTGGCAATTCAGGCGCTTCATCAAAATGTCGCAAGGCCTGAAATGGACGGGTCGGATAGGCATGATGATCGGAATGACGCTGTAACTGATATAAAAACAGATTGGTGACAATATTATTGTTGTTCCAGCTATGTTCCGGCTGGGTACGCTCATATTTGCCCTGCGCATCTTTTTGTCGAAGCAAGCCATAATGCTCAATATAATTGACCAGTTCAAACAGGCTGATGGCATAAAAGGCCTGCGTGCTTAAATACGGCACAATGCCTTTCCCAAAGCTGGCCAGCATTCCGGCATGAAACAGCGCACTCATGCCCCAACCTTGTAGCAATTCATTGTCTTTGGACCAGAAATTCTTGCCTTTACGTTTTAAACGCTGGGTTTCAATTTCAATCGCCGATTTAAACGAGCCTTTCACCGTACGTGGCCAGAACTCATAAAAGGTTTCTCCCATACGGGAAGACGCCGGATCTTCTGGGGTTGCAGCACGTTTATGATGCCCATAGGGATGTTCAATCCGGAAATGGTTATAACCCGATGGTACCAGCGCCAGATGCGACAGATAATGCTCCAGTTTGGAGGATTTATGGCTCAGTTCATGTGCAGTATTAATCGCCACCCCATTAACCAGTCCCATCGACGCGCCCAGAAAAATTTTATCCAGCAGTGAAGTCTCTTTACGTGAGACCAAATAGGCCGCATAAATATTGGCGATATACTGCAAGGGAATAAAACTTTTTACCAAACGGGAATAATACGGGTCCTGCTCCAAGAGCTTGACTTCTTCCGGGCTTGGATTGTGCTCGTCTTTACCGACCAGGGTATCAATGCTGGGAATAATCACATGAATTAACAGTGGTCCACCTAGAGCAAATACAGTTTTAAATGGTTTCGGTGCAAACTGGTAACCGGCCAGAATCCCAATGCCTAAAACCGGTAAAAATGGGCTAATCAGCCATAAATAACGTTTTTTATCTAAAGCCAGACCGGATTTTTCAAGTAAAAATTGCTGTTGTTGTTCTGTGAGTTGTAGCGGAGCATTCATTGCCTGCACTTCCATCCTGCTTAACTTATCTATATATTTCAGCAAACAAGCCACAGAAAACAGTTGCAAACGTCCAAAAAAGCTATGTAAACGTCTTTGGCCCACATTGCCTGAAATTGGCCTTTCATCACACGATAAATTCAGGCTTAATGACCAAATAGCTAGGCTCAAATAAGAAGATATCAACCCGATATGGATGCTTTAAGTAAAATTTTTGATGATATTCATCTCAACAAATCTGAATTTATCTATTTGAATCCACAGGGAAACTGGGCATTTCAATATCAGGATCACAGCGCCATTATTGCCTATGTGGTACTAAGTGGTGAATTATATCTGGAATTATCGACCCAGCGTCAGGTCTATGCGCAGGCCGGTGATATTGTGCTGATTCCTTCCGGCGGTAGCCATGTTGGCAAAAGTAGCACGCAACTGGAGTGGCTAGATGCCCTGGATATTAGTGACCTGTTTCAGCAGAAACGCCAGCAGACCATCGAGTTTGGTGAAGCATCCGGTGAAAAATCATTTATTTTAGCCATGCACGGCACAATGGACAGCATTATGGCCAAGCCGCTGTTAAATGCCTTGCCGGACTATATGCATATTCATCATATTATGAGCAGCACTGCGCCGGAATGGTTGCAAATTGGCTTACAGTTTCTGGCAGTAGAAAGCCATCAGATTCGCCCCGGCCGCGATAAAATTCTTGATCATCTGATCAGTATTTTATTTATTGAATGTGTGCGTGATTATATTGCCCAGCTGAATGATTCTAATAACTGGCTCAGTGCCCTGACCCATCCGGAACTGTCCAATGCTTTAACCGCCATTCATGGACAACCGGAAAAAAGCTGGACCGTCGAAACCCTGGCCGAACAATGCTGCATGTCGCGCTCAAAATTTGCCAATCTGTTTGCCCAGATTGTTGGTGAATCGCCACTGGCCTATTTACAGCAACATCGCTTAAGACTGGCGGCTCAATATTTACGTCATGGCCAGCTCTCAATCCAGCAAATTGCCTATAAAGTTGGCTATTCTTCTGAAACCGCCTTTAGCCAGACTTTTAAAAAACAGTTTGCCCTGACCCCAAGCCAGTACCGGCAGCAGTTTCAGCAGGCTCTTATAAAATAGCCAGAATCGCCGCTACCGGGTCTTCACAATTGCCGGATAGCAGCTGTTTATGCATGGTACGATGCTGCATCACCTGAATTTGTGCAGCTTCAATATGCATCAGCTTTTCAATTTCATGCGCCAGACGCTCTGGTGTAGCCTCTTCTTGAATCAGCTCTTCAATGACTTTTTTGCCGGCAATAATATTCGGTAGCGAGTAATACGGAATTTTAACTAGCAGTTTGGCAATCCAGTAGGTAATCCGGTTGAGCTTATAAAAAGTCACCATTGGACGATGCAATAACATTGCTTCCAACGTTGCAGTACCCGAAGCCAGCGCCACAATATCCGCCGCATTCATGACCTGACGGCCAATTTTTGATTCTGTATCGGTATTTTCCAGCAGACTGACCCGTGATCTCAGATCAGCAGCACAATGCTGTAATAAACTTTCAATCTGCTGTTTACGCGCATCGTTAATGGCGGGAATTAAGAAGTGATAGTTTGGATATTTCGCAGCCAGAATTTCAGCGGCCGCCAGAACCAATGGCCCTAAACGCTCAATTTCACCACGGCGACTGCCCGGCAATAAGGCAATATGCTTTTGTGAGGCTTCCAGCCCCAGCTCCAGTTTGGCATCGGCCAGATTATTATCGACAGGCAACTGACTCGCTAATGGATGCCCGACAAAGGCAGCCGGAACCTGCCATTTTTGATAAAAGGCTTTTTCAAATGGAAATAAACACAGCACCAGATCAATATTGGCTTTAATGCCGTGGACACGGCCCTGACGCCATGCCCAGACCGAAGGACTGACATACTGCACGGTTTTAATGCTTGGACTTTTCTGCTTCAGGCTTTTCGATAAACGCAGGTTAAAATCCGGCGCATCAATCCCAATAAAAACATCGACCGGCTCCTTGCTCCACTGTTCAACCAGTCCATCACGCACGGCAAACAGCTTTTTAATGTCTTTTAAGACTTCAACAATGCCCATGACCGACAAAATATCCATCGGATAATAGCTTTTAAAGCCTTCAGCAATCATTTGCGGGCCGCCAATGCCCTCAAATTCAGCCTCAATACCTTGCTCACGAAAACGGCGGATCAGTCTGGCACCCAAGGTATCCCCAGAAACTTCTCCCACTACAATGCCTATTTTCAGTTTTCGTTTTTGCAAGACCTTGCTCCTTCAATTGCTGCGTGGAATTTTAACATATTCTGCTTGAAGTGACTGTAACGACTGTTTGTTCTGAGCTGAGAAAAAATTCAGGTTTTTCTATATTTTAACTGCTTTGTTTTTATCCAGTATGGCTATCAGGTTTGATTGATGATGCTGTGCTGGGCTCATTCATTTATTACGCTTTCACCGCTTTATTTCACTCTATTCCACCTGACTTGCAGTTTCATGACCATTAACTACTTTTTATCATGCTGAAAGATTGATCAAATAAAATCCAAAACCCCAACACATGTCATCCCTATGTAATGACACTGAATACACAAATAATAATTTTAAAGTGAAATTTCCTGCTATTTTTAATCTTTTTATCTTTCCATTTTGCTGCGCTGTCATCACAAAATCCGTCTATTCGGCCCTGCACATCCTGATCTTTTTACTAAAAAATCCCCTTTTTTTTCAGCTTTAAATCCAGCAGATTTCAGATAGATCTACTCCACGCTGTTTCACTATAAATGTTGATCTTTTTCTCATCTTTAGCATTTTTTAGTATAAGCAAATCATTAATCATGCCAACGACTTATATCCGAAAGTCATAAGATAAGCACGTTTTTTGATGTATGGCATATCCCCATGTTTGGTGCAGTTGAGTTTATTTTGGCAGGTGTTTTGGTTGGCTTCTGTGTAGGTGTGACCGGTGTAGGCGGTGGTTCGTTAATGACCCCGATTTTAATCAGCCTGTTTAAGATTGAACCGCACATTGCCATTGGTACCGATCTGCTCTATGCCGCAATTTCCAAATTCTGTGGTTCACTAGTCCATGCCAAAAAAATGAATATCGTCTGGCCAATTGTGATCTGGCTGTCTGTCGGCAGTATCCCGGCGTCTTTTGCAACGCATTGGGTACTCGACAACTATTTAAGCCAGTCCACGCATTATAAAGCTGTGCTGACCATGGTCTTGGGCTTTATGCTGACCCTAACCGGCATATCTATTATTTTCCGCAGCCAGATTGAAAAATTTTTCAACAAATATCGCAAACACGAATTGCCAGATATGACTCAAGACCTGGAAAAGGTCGACCTGAAGGCCACCAACAAGCGCGCGATGATTGTGGTGATGGGAATTGTCCTGGGTGTGTTCGTCACCCTATCTTCGGTGGGTGCAGGTGCCTTCGGCATTATGGCGCTGGTGCTAATGTTCCCGAACTTGCCAATGATCCGCATTATCGGCTCCGATGTGGTCCACGCAGTCTTATTGACCTTTGTCGCCGGTATGGGTCACATGACCTCGGGCAATGTCGATTTTGAACTGCTGATGTGGTTACTGGTCGGTTCTATTCCGGCAATTGTGGTCGGTACTTTAGTCAGCTCACGCCTGCCTGAAAAAATTATCCGTAAAGTGCTGGGCATTACCCTGTTCGCGCTTGGGGTGAACTTTATGCTGAACCCGGTCAAATCCAAACCGGCACAACCGGTTGAAGCGGCGATGGTGGTGAGCACTGAAAAAACATCGCCAGTTTAATTTATCTCTGCGATTCATCACTTTTTTTTCAGTAATCTATTGATCTTTTTTATAACAATAGGCTGCTATATTCGTGTTATATTCAGGCTATTAAACAATCTTGTATACGATTAAACCAGTGACGGCAATGAACACTTTACAGTCTAACCCTATTACACCTTCAGATATCGATGATGTGAATATTAAAAGCATCCAGCCACTTGTGACCCCTGCTGAACTCAAAGCAGAACTTCCACTGACTGACTCTGCTTATCACACCGTACTGAAAGGTCGTGAAACCATCCGCAATATTCTTGATGGTAAAGACAAACGTCTGTTTGTGGTCATTGGGCCTTGCTCGATTCATGATCCTGTGGCAGCACATGATTATGCAGACCGCCTGAAAGTGCTGAGCGAAAAAGTAAAAGATACCTTATACATCGTAATGCGGGTGTACTTTGAAAAACCGCGTACGACCGTGGGCTGGAAAGGTCTGATTAACGACCCGGACATGAATGACTCTTTCAATATTGAAAAAGGTCTGCGTATTGGCCGTAAACTGCTGCTGGAACTGAATGAAAAAGGTCTGCCTTGTGCCACTGAAGCACTGGACCCGAACTCTCCACAGTATTATCAGGATCTGATTTCCTGGTCAGCGATTGGTGCGCGTACCACAGAAAGTCAGACTCACCGTGAAATGTCTTCTGGCCTGTCTTCACCGGTTGGCTTTAAAAATGGTACCGATGGCGGCTTAACTGTTGCGACCAACGCAATGCAGTCTGTAAAACATGGTCACAGCTTCCTGGGGCTGAACGAACATGGTCAGGTGTCGGTAATTCGTACCAGCGGTAACAACTATGCGCACGTGGTATTGCGTGGTGGTAATGGCAAGCCAAACTATGATGCCGGTTCAGTCGCCGATGCAGAAGCAGCGCTAATTAAAGCCAAAGTCAGCACCAAAATCATGATTGACACCAGTCATGCCAACTCCAACAAAGACCCGTACCTGCAACCACTGGTCTTAAAAAACATCACCGAACAGATTTTAGATGGCAATAAATCAATTGTCGGGATTATGGTCGAAAGTCATTTAAAAGGCGGTCGTCAAGATATTCCTGCAAATCTTTGCGATTTGGAGTATGGTAAGTCTGTTACCGATGGATGCATCGACTGGGAAACCACTGAAAAATCCCTGCTTGAGATGCATGAAGCATTGAAAGAGGTTTTAGCCAGCCGCTAAAACTGACTCAAAAACGCCATCGTCAAGATGGCGTTTCCATTTCAGTTGCAGGAAATTTTATCTGATGAATGAAATTGAAACCGCTTTAAGCCAAATTGATCACTTTCAGTTTGTGCATGAACACCTGTACACATCCGGCCAGCCGAATGCGGAACAGTTACGTCAGATTAAAGAATATGGCATTACCACTGTGGTTAATGTCGCACTGAGTGATGCCGAGCAGCATCTAGCCAATGAAGATAAAATCTGTCTGGAACTGGGCCTGAACTATGTACAACTGCCCATCTCTTGGGAAACTCCATCTGACGCCCAATGTCTGCTGGTTTTAGACCTGATTGATCATCTGGTGCAGGATCAGATGGTGTGGTTGCATTGCGGTACCAATCAGCATGTCAGCAGCCTGATGTATTTATATCGTCAGTATTATATGAATATGGACATGCCTACCGCGCAGGAAATGTTGCACCAGATCTGGGAGCCGAATGAAACCTGGACCGGTCTGATTCACGCTGTTGCCTTACAACTTCAGGGCCGTAAAGCAACCCAGGAACTGCAAATTTCCTTAATGAAAACCGATCACTTTGCGTGACAAATTAACACCGTAGCTGTAGCCAGAATTCCTTCCTGACGGCCGGTAAAGCCTAATTTTTCCGTGGTGGTGGCTTTAATGCTGATTTGAGTCACATCCACATCCAGCACATCGGCAATACTCTGGCGCATTTCCAGATTGTGCTTAGCCAGTTTCGGGCGTTCACAGGCCACGGTAATGTCGGCATTATTCAATAGATAACCGCGGTCTAAAATCAGCTGATAAACATGCTTCAGCAACACCCGGCTGTCAGCGCCCTTAAATTCAGGATCGGTGTCGGGAAAATGCTGTCCAATATCGCCCAGTGCCAATGCACCCAATAAGGCATCGCATAGCGCATGTAAAATCACATCCCCATCTGAGTGGGCTTTCAGAGCATGGGTATGTGGAATTTTAACCCCAGCCAATGTCACAAAATCGCCTTCTTCAAAGGCATGTACGTCTATTCCCTGCCCAATTCGTATTTGTGCAACCATATTCAACTCCTTCAGAAATAAACGATTGAAATCTTGTATTCACAGTTTCTCTTTCGCTATAGTTAGCTTACGCAAGCTAATGAAAGTATAAGCGATCATGCTGTTGAAAACCGAGATGAATCTTATAAAAATCATTGGAACCCTGTTGTTTTTGGGCGCCGCGGGCACCCCGCTGTCGCATGCACAGAAAATCAATTGCGAGCAGGCCAACACGCCTGCTTTCAATAAAATCTGCCATGCCGATTTACAGGAGATTCGTGAGCAGCTCAATGATCAGTTTCTGACGGCTTTTCTGGTGACTGATGCCCCGCTGCGTATTCTGCAAGATACCCATCAGCTCTGGTTTAAACGTGCGCAGCAGTGTAAAACGACCGAGTGTTTTAAACAGCAGTTTGAAGCGCGTCTGGATCAGTTAAATTTCTTTAGCTCGATGAACCAGAGCATGACCCAGCATTATCTGAAATTTGAACAGGGACAACTGGCCAAGCAGCCGGTACATTTGCAGATTCATCAACTAAATAAAGACAGTATTAAAATTGAAGGTGTGGCCTATCGCAGTCCAAACAACAAGCTAGACACCCAAACCATTTCCTTACTGGCCTATACCTCACCGCAGCAAAAGCAGCATATTATTGATAATGAACATGACTGCAATTACCAGCTCGACTTCCAGAAGGCTTATTTAGCCGTGCGTACTGAACAAAAAGGCTGCGAGCGTTTTAGCGGTATTTATCGTCTGTATGATTAAAACCTGACAGCGCTTTACATCACCCACCACAAAATCAATGGCAAACTGAACGCCGCATACACAGTCTGCAGGCTAATCACACTGGCCATCAGCTGGCTATCTCCCCCCAAAACTTTGGTCAGAATATAAGCCGATGAGGCCGTCGGCAAGGCAAAAAACATCACCAGAATCTGGGTATGTAGGGCCGACAGATTCAATGCCAGACAGGTCGCCAACGCAATCATCGGCATCAACAGCAAGCGTCCAAAAGTGTTTAATAACAAGGTCCGCAGATCTTTACGCAGCCCCTGAAACTGTAATGCTGCACCAATACACATCAAGCCCAATGGCAAACTGGAAATGGCAATCTGTTTTAAATAATTTTCAAAGCCAATCCATAAGCGTAAATTCAGCAGATTAAACACCCCGCCTGCAATACAGCCTAAAATTAAGGGATTTTTCAACAATGATAACAGGATGGATTGCAAGCGCATCCCTTCTGAATTGGTCAGAGCCAAAACCGAGAGAATATTGACCAGAGGAATGCAAAACACCAGCAGAATAGCAAACAGCGCCATACCTTGCTGATAAAACAAAGACGCCGACAGTGCTAAGCCGATATAGGTATTAAAACGCACCATCCCTTGCATATACACACCGAAACGCGCCGCTGCAGTGCCATACAGCGCCTTTAAAATATATAACAAACAAACCGCAATCAGCAGGGTCAGACCTGCTCCCAGCATCATGTGGCGAATCTCACTGGCCTGAATTTCAGCATGCGCCAAGCCCAAAAACAGCATCACCGGGAATAGTAGATAGTAGTTGAGCTTTTCTGCACCGTGCCAGAATTTATCTTCTAAAAACCTAAAGCGCTTGAGTACATAGCCCAACGCAATCAGAAAGATTAAAGGAAATAGCGCAACCAGAATTATATTTGCCATCGTTTATCCATACATATCGCGGTCTGCCCAGGACGGCAGCATCTCAATCCATTTTTTTAATGGCAGTTCAAAATCTTAAAGCAAAAAGATATTTTATTTAAAGCCTGAGTATAAGCCAAATAGCCCGTTGAATTGACAGCGATTTGCTTCATTTTGATGGATTTATTTTGCCAGAACCCGGCAGATGATCAGCATCTCTCCTAAAGCCCTGTTACTTTAAAACAGAGCTTAACTGAATGTTCTCATTACCCGGTCACCGGATAATGCTGCGCAATTTCCTGACTAATCATCAATGCTGTCGCCGCAGATAAGGTCCAGCCCAGATGCCCATGGCCAGTATTATAAAATACCCGTGGATGCTGGCCCTGCCGAATCACCGGCATCATATTTGGCATCATCGGACGTAAACCTGCCCACGGCACCACGCTTTCGGTTGAAATATCAAAATTCCGCTGCACCCAGCGCACCAGTGGCTGAATCCGGTCATGGCGAATATCGCGATTATAACCATTAAATTCGGCCGTTCCGGCAATCCGCAGCCGATCTGTGCCTAAACGTGAGGTCACAATTTTGGCACTTTCATCTAGCAGACTGACCCAAGGTGCCTGCTTTTGGCTCTGTTCATCCTGTAAATTGACGGTAATGGAATAGCCTTTGACCGGATAAACATTGACCCGATCACCTACCTGTCGCGCCAATTGATAGCTCCCCACACCGCCGCAAATCAGCACGGCATCGGCATGTAAGGTTTCCACCATCGGCTGATCTGCCAGCGAATCTTCAATGGCTGGCCGATAACTCAGCTGTACCTGCTGGGCGTTTAGCTCAATATCCTGAACATCCCGGCCAAAAATATAACGTACACCCTGCTGCATGGTGACTTGAGCCAGCCCCACCGTGAATTTATGAATATCGCCGGTGGCATCTCCCGGGCAATAAAAACCCGCATAATACTGTCCGGTTAAACTTGGTTCAATCTGGCGGATTTCATCCAGACTGACCTGATAACGCTCCAGCCCGCCCTGACAGAGCAAATCATTGACCCGAATTGCAAAGTCAAAATCCGCTTTATTATGATAAAAATGCAAAATTCCACGTTTTTCCAAATTGAAATCAATCTGTTCCTGTTCTGCAATTTCAAATAAACGTTTGCGTGCCAGAAGTGCCAGGCGCACTGTTTCCTGGGTATTGTGTTCATAATGGCGAATATTGCTTAAGAACTCGATCAGCCAGCCATACTTATGCAGATCAAATGCAGGATTTAATAAGAGCGGCGCCGACTTTTGCGACATCCATTTTAGGCTTTTCAGTACAGTGGCTTTCTGATTCCAGACTTCTGCATTACTGGCTGATAACTGGCCACCATTGGCATACGATGTTTCCATCGCCGGGTATAAATGCCGGTCAATCACCGTGACTTGATAGCCCAAACGCATCAGCTCATAGGCTGAAGTGACCCCGGTAATTCCTGCACCAATGACAACAACATGCGGCATAAAACGCTCCTTGGAACAGCTGTTCCAGACGTGATGCCCCATCTGTCAGGGTACCTGAGAGCTTCGATTGAACTGATGTTCAGCCCAACCATCCCCTTCGGTGAGCACTGCGCGTGCTTCTCTCCAGATTTTTGAATTATTACGGTCCTTTTGCCTGAGAGTTTCCGGGGTCGTTGCTCCTTCGGCGAGCACCAAGTGCCGCTCTCCCGCAATAATTTTTATTGTATAGCTTGAATATGAGCAAAATCCGGGCCAAGCACGAGTAGAAATTTGTATCTGATGTTCAAGAAACCTCAAAATCCGGATATAAAAAAACTGCCCCAATTGGAGCAGTTTTTTTGAATCAGCTTCAAACAGCGTGTTAGCGTACAATCCCGCGTTTAGACTGTTCTAGTGAATCAATTAAACGCTGTGCTTCTGGCACTTCTGGCAGAATCTCTGCACGGATTTTCTGAATGGCTTCTTCAGTGGTTAATCCTGATTTGTAAATCAGTTTAAAGGCGTCCCGTAATCCTTGAATCACATTTTTCGACCAGCCTTTACGACGCATACCTTCAATATTCATAGCAAAAGCATGCGCAGGATTACCCGAAACCATCACATAGGCCGGTACATCTTTCAGAATTAAAGATGCGCCGCCAATCATGCTGTAAGAGTCAATTTTACAGAACTGATGAATACCCGAGTTTCCACCCACCACCACATAATCACCGACATGCACGTGCCCTGCGACACCAACATTATTGGCAAAAATATTGTGATTACCCACGATACAGTCGTGAGCAATATGCGTATTGACCATCAACAGGTTGTGGCTACCAATTTTAGTGATGCCTTTGTCCTGAACCGTCCCGCGATGTAAGCTGGAATGTTCACGAATCAGGTTATAGTCACCAATTTCCAGCCAAGTTTCTTCACCCTGATATTTCAGGTCCTGACAGACTTCGCCGACACTTGCGAACTGGAAAATCTCATTATGCTCACCAATACGGGTATAGCCACCCACCACCACGTGTGAATGCAGCTTTGTACCCGCACCAATGCTGACATTCGGACCAATAATACTATAAGGTCCAATTTGCACATCAGGCGCAATGACTGCAGAGGAGTCAATTATAGCGGTGGGGTGAATGAGGGGGTTATTGCTCATGCTTGCTCTGTTTTCTGATGCGAAATCATAATTTCCGCGGTTGCTGCAACAATGCCATCGACCGTGGCGATACAATTATATTTGTAAATACCACGTTTCTGCATTACTAATTCAGATTTTAATACAAGTTGGTCGCCTGCAACCACTTGTTTTTTAAATCTAACTTTTTCGGCACCGGCAAATAGGAATAATGCACCCGCAGTCGGTTTCTGATTATTCATAATAAAGCCAAGCACGCCTGAAACCTGTGCCAGCGCTTCTACAATCAACACCCCTGGCATAATTGGATATTCAGGGAAATGTCCTTGTAAAAACTCTTCATTAATCGAAACGTTCTTATAACCCACAATCCCGTTGTCAGTTACATCAACGATTCGATCTACCAATAAGAATGGATAACGATGTGGCAAATATTCACGGATGGTTTGAATATGCATTGGCAATTCAGGTTTCGTAAATGTTGGGGTATTCGACTCAGTCATCATAATTATTTACGCAATTTTAAAGTTGATTCAAGGGACTCAATTTGAGTCTGCATATGATCGAGTCTTTTCTGCAATTGGGTCAATGGCACATCTGCTAATTGTCTAAAGCGAATCACCGCGCGTTTCCATTGCGCATTTGGTAATGCACCGGTGCCCGAAGAATAGGTTCCTGGTTCAGAAATACTCTTTGTGACCATTGACATTCCGGTTAAAGTCACGTTGTCAGCAATAGAAAGATGACCAGAGACCCCACACGCACCTGCCAGAATACAGTTTTTGCCAATGATGGTACTGCCGGCAATACCGCATTTTGCAGCGATAGCAGTATTGGCCCCCACTTTCACGTTATGCGCGATTTGCACAAGGTTATCAATTATGACACCATGTTCCAAAATGGTGTCATCCAGCGCACCACGGTCAATACTACAATTCGAACCAATTCGTACATCATTACCAATCTGTACTGAACCTAACTGTGCAATGCGGTGCCATTTGCCCTGATACGGAGCAAAACCAAAGCCTTCACTCCCAATCACGGTATTGGCATGAATGCGGACCCGATCAGCAATTTTGGCTTCACCAGTGATGGTGACATGCGAATCAATAAAACATTCTTTACCAATTTCAACAAAATCATCAATTTTGCTGTGCGACTGGATAATGGTTTTATCACCCACCACACAATTTTCACCCACCACCACATAATGGCCAATATAAGCACTTTCAGAAATGATCGCTGAGGGATGAATTTGTGCGGTACTTTCAATACCGGTTTGAGTGTGCTTACGCTCAAAGACATGGGTTAAAATTGCAAACGCCAAATAGGGATTTGCCACCACAATAAAGTTCTGATGCGTATCAAGCTGCTGCTGTAACTCGGGCGTGACAATTAAAGCACCCGCTTTAGACACTTTTGCCTGCTCCACATACTTGTCAGCATTGACAAAAGCAATGTGCTGCGGTTCAGCAAGCTCCAGGCTCGCTAAACCCTGGAGACCTAAATCGGCCTGACCGACCAGCTCGCCCTGGACCAGACGAGCAAGTTCTTCTAAGCGATAATGTTGATAACTCATTGATTACTTGATTGCATTAACCTTTTGAATCATTTTATCAGTTAAATCATACTTAGGGTCATAGGCAAGTGCTGAGTTTTTGTTCAAAACCACATCTAAATTATTTTCTTTACGCAATTGTTCTGCTGCCTGCTTGATGCGCTGCTCAAAATTGTCATTCATTTTTTGCAGATCAGCCTGCACTTTGGTCTGCAAACCTTGCTGTAAAGTATTAAATTCTTTTAACTTGGCCTGATACTGCACCGATAATTTTTGCTTATCGGCTTCAGATAAATTTGCTGACTGCTGGGCACGTTGCTGCAAATTTTCCAGCTCTTTACCCAGCTGTTCAAGTTTAGTGGTTTGAGGTTTAAGCGATTGTTGCAATGCACTATTTTGCTGTTTTAAATAGCTGCTGCTTTCAACCACACGCTCTAAGCTGACCACACCATAACCTGCCGCCTGTGCCGCTGCGGCACAGGACAGTGTGAAACCTAAAACCGCCAGTTGTATCTTCTTCATCTTGATCTATCCCTATTTCAAGCATCCATGAACAGACCGTACTTAGAACGTACGGCCAATTTCAAACTGGATATTCTTGGTTTCATCGCCTGGTTTTTCATTCAGCGGATATGCATAACTTAAGGACAATGGGCCAATCATGGTAATCCAGGTAAAGCCGACACCGACGCTATAACGCATTTCACCGAAGTCAAAGCCGTAATTATCTTTACAGTATTGACGGCCTGCATCCGTGGCTTGAACATCACACTGAGTATCAAAGACTTGTGCACCTTCAGCAAAAATCACCGGACGAACCTGACGTGCCCAGTCCCCTTTAAATGGTACCGGCAAAGCCAGTTCAGTACCGAACTGTACTAAAGCATTACCACCCACTTCTTCTGGGGATGGATCTTTTTGTCCTCTATCGCTGAAATATACACCATCGTATTTTGGACCGAGTGTACTGTTATCATAACCACGTACCGAGCCATAACCACCGGCATAATAGTTTTTATAGAATGGTAAATCATTACCATAGCCCAATTTACCATAGCCGCGTAATACAAAATCTTTACCCAGCGGATAATAGGCCTGTGCATCATAAGTGACTTTTTGATATTCCACATCACTGCCCGGCAAGGCAATTTCTGCATTCACCCGATGCGACATCCCCGTTGTTGGGAAAATTGGACGGTTAAGGGTATTATATGACCAACCCAAACTTAAATTATAAGTTAAGAAATCTCCCTTAAATTCAGTCCCTTTAGGATCAGACCAATTTTGACACTCTTCTCCAACCTCAATATTAGCATCTAAGCAATATGGTTCACTTTGGGTTGTTCTTCCACCATTTGCAAGTAGATAATCACGAACATAAGTCGACACATAAGGACCGGTTGTCACTTCTGTCTGATCAATATTTAAGCCCGCACTAATACTCTGGTTTTCATCAATTGGATAACCAAAGTTAATCCCGCCACCGAAACTGTCGGTCACATAGTTGTTAACGTTATAGTCATCATCCAGTTTGGTTTTACGGTAGTACATATTATAACCGCGACGTACACCATCAATGGTAAAGTACGGATCGGTTACGCTTAGGTTATAGTAGTCTTGTGTTTCAGAACGCGACAGGTCAATCGACACGGCATTACCGGTGCCCAAGAAGTTGGTCTGGCTTAAACCGGCCTGGAAAGTTACACCGCCACTTTGCGAGAAACCCACCGCCAAGGTACTGGTACCAGAATGCTGTTCTTCCACCGCAACGTTAAGATCAACCTGATCCGGTACATTCGGAACACGCACCGGTTTAATATCCACGGTTTTAAAGAAACCAGTACGTTCTAAACGGACTTTAGACAGATCAATTTTTTCGTTACTGGCCAATGCACCTTCCATCTGGCGCATTTCACGACGTAGCACTTCATCGGCAGTTTTGATGTTACCACTGAAGTTAATGCGGCGTACTGTGACTTGCTGACCCGGGTTGATGTAATAGTTCAGATCAACCTGTTTGGTTTCTTCATTAATTTGTGGCACCACATTCACTTCTGCATAGTAATAACCGGCATTACCATACTTGCGAAGCAGCAGCTGCTTAACCGCATTGACCTTTTCTTGCGAATAGGTTTCACCATCTTTATAGATTTGCAGCGCTTTTAATTCTTCTGGTGCATATAAAGCATCACCCAAGAATTTGGTTTGACCAAATTTGAACTGTTCGCCTTCATCAATCGACACCTCAATGAAGATGTGCTGTTTGTCTTCACTTAAGTTCAGGCTAGAGTTATTGATATTAAAGTTGATATAACCACGGTTTAAATACAGCGCACGTAAAGCTTCCAAGCTTGCTGCCATTTTTTCACGTGCATAACGGTCATTACGTGAAATCACAGACGCCC
The DNA here is from genome assembly GCF_013418555.1 of Acinetobacter sp. YH12134. Classification (NCBI taxonomy): domain Bacteria; kingdom Pseudomonadati; phylum Pseudomonadota; class Gammaproteobacteria; order Moraxellales; family Moraxellaceae; genus Acinetobacter; species Acinetobacter sp. YH12134. The sequence goes on from NZ_VPBT01000002.1 coordinate 89,242, forward strand.
AGCCACTTTCCTTAACTGCAAAGGCCTGTTTAATTTCGCTGTCTTTAAAAACGGTATTGCCAATGATATTAATATCAAAAACTTTGGCCGCTTTACCTTCAATAAACTCAATGGTCAGGTCAACGCGGTTATTCGGACGCGCTGTGGTAATAACTTTGACATCGGCATCATAACGGCCTTGCTGCATGTATTGCTGTTCAAGTTCCGATTCTAGCGTTTGCAAGGCAGACTTTTTCAGCACTTCACCTTCAGCCACACCCATTTTCTTCAAGCCTTCTTCAAGGGCTTCTTTCGGAATTAATTTATTGCCTTTAAATTCGACTTTCGAAATGATCGGACGTTCCACCACCTGAAATACCAAGGTATCGCCTTGCTGGGCAGCTTTAATATCATCGAATAAACCTGTGGCATACAGGCTGCGAATTGCATTTGCAATGGTGGCATCGTTGACACGATCACCACTATTTACAGGAATCATTCCATAAACATTGGCTGGCGTTAAACGAACAAGTCCGTCAATTTGTATATCTCTTACGATAAATTCATCTGCTGCATATACTTGTTGTACTGCTGCCATAGCACTAACCAGTGCCAGAGGCATAAATAAATGTGTGTGCTGCATGCCAGTCTTTTCCAATGTTAAATTTATTGCCTATCCACGTTGTTATAAACGCATAAAATCATTAAATAATGCCAGAAGCATCATGCTACCGAGCAATACCATACCAATTTTTAAACCAACTAATTGTATTTGTTCAGAAACAGGTTTACCACGAATTAGTTCTATAAAATAATAAACCAAATGTCCACCATCCAGCATTGGAATTGGCAGTAAATTTAGAATACCCAAGCTTACACTCATTAGGGCCATAAACGAAATAAAAGTTTGCCAGCCCATTTCAGCGCTTTGTCCTGCCACCTTGGCAATGGTAATCGGGCCAGACAGGTTATCTAAACCAATCAGACCACGCACCATTTTGACGATAGAGTTCAAAATCATCGAAGAGATTTGACCGGTTTTATCGACCGCCATCATTAAGGCTTCTGTAGGACTATATTGAATGGTTTGTTTATATTCTTCAGGAATTGTTATTTTTCCAGGGTCACTTTGTACACCTAACATACCGGTGGTGTTGCCCATATTGTCGCGTTTGGCCTGCGGCATAATTTCCAGCTGTACCCGCTGATCTTGGCGCAACACGTCAATCTTCAACAGTTTCTCTGGCGATGCCTGTACCACTTGTACCACATCGTACCAGTCTTTCATGACAACACCGTCAATCGCCAAAATCTGGTCACCTTCTTTCATCCCTTGACGAATGGCCGCACCATCTTCACTCAGTTTGCTGACCACCGCTGGAATATTCGGACGATATGGCGTGAAACCCAGTACCTCAAGCGGTGACTGAGATTGATCTTTCAAGAAATCTTGAATCGGTAATTGAAAGTTTTGGAGCTGGCCATCACGGTTGGCCTGAATATGAATGGTGCCTGTTTCACCGGCACGATCGACCAAAGCAAAATTCAGTTTTTCCCAGGTGCTAACCTGGGTACCATCGACTGCGGTAATCCGGTCACCCGGCTGCATATTCACTTCAGCCGCAGGCGTTTGTGGCAAGACTTTCCCAACACGGGTATTCAGCTGTTCCTGAGACGGTAAAAACAGAATCCAGAACAGTACAATCGCAAAAACCAGATTAATTAAAGGACCTGCCGCGACAATCGCGATCCGTTTCCACGGATGCTGACGGTTAAAAGCAAAAGGCAGATCTTCTTCTGCCACATTGCCCTCACGTTCATCCAGCATTTTGACATAGCCGCCCAAAGGCAAAGCCGAGAGCTGATACTGAATACCTGATTTCTTCGAGGTCCATTTCAGCACTGTCGGGCCAAAACCAATAGAATAAACCAGGACTTTGACCCCCAGTTTGCGTGCAACAAAGTAGTGCCCAAATTCATGAATTGCAATTAACGGCCCCAACAAAAGAATGGCCGCAACAATAATAAATAAGGCACTCATGTCTTAGCTTCCTGTCTGAATCACACACTGCTGTGCAAAAGCACGGGCATTCTGGTCTGCCTGAAGAATGGTTTCAATTGAATCTGCGGCGCGATTGGCCAGATGATTCAGGGTCTGTTCAACAATTTCTGGAATCTGGGTAAACCCAAGCTGGTTTTGCAAGAAAGATGCCACTGCAATTTCATTGGCCGCATTTAGCAAGGTCGGTGCAATACCACCTGCCTGCATGGCCTGACGTGCCAGCTTTAAGGCCGGGAAACGCGTGGTGTCCGGTGCCTGAAAATTCAGCTGTGAATGGATAAATAAATCCAGCGGCGGAACATGCGTCTGCAGACGTTCCGGCCAGGCCAACGCATGCGCAATTGGCGTACACATATCCGGATTACCCATTTGTGCCAAAGTTGTTCCATCGACATATTGAACCATGGAGTGAATAATACTCTGTGGATGCACCACCACTGTAACAAATTGTTCTTTTACTGCGAACAAATGGCAGGCTTCAATCAGCTCCAAACCTTTGTTCATCAGCGTGGCGGAATCGACGGAGATTTTTTGACCCATAGACCAGTTCGGATGTTTACAGGCTTGCGCCGGGGTCACGCTGTGTAACTGTTCCAGACTATGATTTAAAAATGGCCCACCCGATGCGGTCAGCAGAATCTGCTGCACACCCAGTTTTGGTTGACCATTACGCTCGACCTCAAAATAGTTTTGCGGCAGGCACTGGAAAATTGCATTGTGTTCTGAATCGACCGGCAATAATAAAGCGCCATGATCACGCGCTGCCTGCATCATCAGGTCACCGGACATCACCAGGGCTTCTTTATTGGCCAGTAGCACGCGCTTACCGGCCTGCACTGCGGCCAACGTTGGCATTAAACCTGCGGCACCAACAATTGCCGCCATCACCACATCCACTTCAGGATGTGAAGCCACAGCTATTAAACCAGCTTCATCACAGAGGATTTCAATATCGGCAAGATTGGCCTGCTGTAACAGCTGTCTTAAGGAATCGACCTGTGCAGCAGGTACCACGGCCACTTTGGGATGAAACTGTTTGCATATTTCAACCAGCTCAGCAATACGACTGTGAGCCGTTACGGCATATACCGAATATTTTTCAGGATGTTGTTGCAGTATTTTTAAGGTGCTTTGACCAATTGAACCTGTAACACCCAATATACAAACAGCTTGTAACATCTATAAATCTACGCCAATAAGTTTCAGTACATACATGCTTGCAGCAAAGATTGGAGCCGCTGCGAGCAAGGAGTCAATGCGGTCCAGCACTCCACCATGTCCTGGCAGAATACGACCAGAGTCTTTAATTCCGGCACGGCGTTTGATCATGGATTCAAACAGATCGCCCAGTACCGAACTAAACACGGTTATCATGGACAGAATCAGGAATAAAATATGTTGGGTCAGGCTTAAGTCCAGATAGACAATTTCTACAAACAGCACAATCAGGATGGCGGTAAACACGCCACCATATAAACCTTCCACCGATTTGTTTGGACTGACATGTGGTGCCAGTTTCTTTTTACCAAACTTGCGTCCGACAAAATAAGCGCCAGAATCTGCACCCCAAACCAGCAGGAACAGATACATCAGCCACCACGGTGAATGGGTCCAGACCGCATAAATGGCAGTCACGGCGGCAGAAATCAGCACAAAGCCAATAAAGTTCAGGCTTGGATTGTACCAGCCATCATATTCAGGATAGGATTTGACCCAATACAGGCTGAGCAGCCAGGTTAAAATCGAGGCTGACCACAGCAATAACGCAATATCACTAAAATATAAAGCAAGCGCGGAAAGAGCGGCGGTCACCAGACCATAACCCCAAGCCATGGGCTTGATGACATATTTTGTTGTTCTTGGCATGAGTTTGAACCACTCATAGCCCGCAACCCCTGCTGCAAAAATCATCAGCACAAACATTGGATAATGGGACTGAGTTGCAAACATACAACTCAGCACCACAGCGACCAATACCAATGCGGTAATTATCCGCTCTAACATGTATTAATTCTCAAGTTTCTCTTGTTGGATTTGCTCTGAAGTTTTTCCAAAGCGACGTTCGCGTCCTGCAAACACATGAAACGCATCATCCAGCTCTTCCACACTAAACTCAGGCCACAAGGTCGGAGTAAAGTACAGTTCGGCATACGCGGCCTGCCAAAGCAAGAAATTGGACAGCCGATAATCTCCACCCGTACGAATCAACAGGTCCACAGGCGGTAAATCGCCCAAGCACACATATTGACCGAACAGCGTGCTATCAATCTGTTCCAGCGCGACTTTATTGGCCAGTACATCAGCCGCAATCTGTTTGGCTGCTTCTGCCATATCCCACATGCCCCCATAACTGATGGCAATGGTTAAAGTCATGCTACTGAACTTAGCAGTCCTTTGTTCAGCATGCAACATCAAGTCACGAAGATGTGGGGATAAACGGCTGCGATCACCAATAAAACGCAAGGCAATCTGGTATTTTTCCATGCGCGGCATTTGCTCATGAATCGTGTCTTCCAGCAATTGCATGAGTAAATCAACTTCATATTGCGGACGATTCCAGTTTTCACTTGAAAATGCAAAAACGGTGAGTGCCTGAATGTGTTTGCTGCGACAATAGTCAACAATCGGATCTAGAATATTTTTACCTTCACGGTGACCGTCGCCTTTTTGCAATTGATTTTTCTTGGCAAAACGGTTGTTGCCATCCATGATGATGGCAACATGTTTTGGAAGCGTCTGACAGTCTTCAGATGTGGTCATCGACAATTAGACCTTCATCAACTCAGCTTCTTTAGCAGCCAAACGCTTGTCGACTTCAGCAACATATTTGTCGGTGATTTTCTGGATATCATCACCTGCACGACGTTCATCATCTTCAGAAATTTCTTTTTCTTTCAACAATGCTTTGATATCGCCCAAGACGTCACGACGGATGTTACGAATCGCCACTTTGGCATTTTCCGCTTCAGAACGCGCAACTTTCTGCATGTCTTTACGGGTTTCTTCGGTTAAAGCTGGTAGCGGCACACGAATCGAATCAGCGGTAATCGGGTTCAGACCGAGGTCAGACTCACGAATCGCCTTGTCAATTGCAGACACCATGGTACGTTCAAATGGCTGTACGATTAGAGTACGTGAATCTTCAACACCCACGTTCGCCACCTGGTTTAACGGCACATCTGAGCCATAGTAAGGAACCATCACACCGTTTAAGATTGATGGATGGGCACGGCCGGTACGAACTTTGGCAAAACCTTGCTCCAAAGACTCCAGAGTCTTTTGCATACGCTGTTCGCTGTCTTTTTTAAGATCGTTAATCATATGATCTTCCTTACTTAATTCTTAAAGATGTAATTACTAAAATAGCGTGTAGTATAAAGAGCTTTCAGGCCCACGTACATTAGTTCGTAACGTGAGTTCCTTCTTTTTCACCCATAACCACTGAAAGTAAAGCACCGGCTTTATTCATATCAAATACCTGTAACGGTACATTGTGGTCACGACATAAGCAGATTGCGGTTAAATCCATCACGCCGAGCTTTTCATCTAACACCTGATCGAACGTCAGGGTGTCATATTTCACCGCATCTTCGTATTTGCTTGGATCTTTGTTATAAACGCCATCTACCTTGGTGGCTTTCAGAATCAGATTGGCTTCAATTTCAATACCACGCAAGCAGGCAGCTGTATCTGTGGTAAAGAACGGGTTACCTGTACCGGCAACGAATACGCACACTTCACCTTGGGTTAAGTGGCGAATTGCATCACGGCTTGAATAAGATTCTACAACGGTACCAATTGGCAGTGCTGAAAGCAGACGTGTTTTAATGTTACGGCGTACTAAAGCATCACGCATGGCCAGACCGTTCATCACAGTCGCCAGCATACCCATCTGGTCACCAGTCACACGACCGACCAGACCGTCTTTTTGTAACTGGCTGCCACGGTACAGGTTACCGCCACCAACCACAATGCCGACCTGCACACCCAGACCGACCAGGTGTGCAATTGCCAAAGACATCTGATCAAGGATTTGGGCATCAATCCCCATATCCTTGTTACCCGCCAGTGCCTCGCCTGAAAGCTTCAGCAGAATACGTTCATAACGTGGCTTTTTAGAATCCAACATCATCAAACTCCAAAGTATTTAATTTAAATTTTTTCTGTATATCAGTACTTAAGCAGATTTGATCGCAATCAGCTTGGCAAATAAATCGTATTCATCTGCATCGGTAATTTCGACTTCAAGCAAATCGCCTGCTTTAATTTTTGACTTATCGATATCTTCAACAAACACGTTACCATCAATTTCAGGTGCATCTGCATAAGAACGCGCAACGGCAACCGGGAATTCTTCTTCCAGATCATCCACCAGCACAGTCATGGTCTGACCAATGCGTTTTTGCAGTTTTGCAGCTGAAATTTCCTGCTGCACCTGCATGAAACGTTCATAACGTTCCTGCTTGATTTCTTCCGGCACATGATCTGGTAGATCATTCGCAGTTGCACCTTCTACTGGTGAATAGGTGAAGCAACCGACACGATCCAGCTGCGCTTCTTTCAACCAGTCCAGTAACATCTGGAAGTCTTCTTCGGTTTCACCCGGGAAGCCAACCACGAAGGTGGAACGAATCACCAGATCCGGACATTTTTCACGCCATACATTTAAGCGCTCTAGTGTATTTTCACTGTGCGCCGGACGTTTCATCAGTTTCAGGATTTTCGGACTGGCATGCTGGAATGGAATATCCAGATACGGCAAGATTTTACCTTGCGCCATCAGGTCAATCACAGCATCGACATGCGGATAAGGATAGACATAGTGCAAACGGACCCAGATACCCAACTGGCCCAGGGCTTCACACATGTCATAGAATTTGGTTTTAACCGGCTGGCCGTTCCAGAAATCTAGCTTGTATTTGGTATCCACACCATAAGCTGAAGTATCTTGAGAAATGACCAGAACTTCTTTTACACCAGCACGTTTCAGCGCTCCGGCTTCTTCCAGAACAGAACCGACCGGACGGGAAACTAAATCACCACGCATGCTCGGGATGATACAAAAAGTACAACGGTGGTTACAGCCTTCTGAGATTTTCAGGTAGGCATAATGTTTCGGGGTTAAACGGATCCCCTGTTCTGGCACCAGATCAATAAACGGATTGTGCTTTGGTGGCTCCGGCACATACTGATGCACGGCATCCATAACTTCTTCATAGGCTGCTGCACCAGTCACTTTTAAGACATTCGGATGCATTTGACGAATCTTGTCTTCGTCTTTACCTAAACAGCCAGTCACAATGACGCGACCATTGGCATTCATGGCTTCGCCAATGGCGTCTAAAGACTCTTGTACTGCAGATTCAATAAAACCACAGGTGTTAACCACGACTAAATCAGCACCGTCATAATCCGATGCGACATCATAACCTTCAGTCTTTAACTGAGTTAAAATTCGTTCAGAATCTACCAATGCCTTAGGACAACCTAAAGAAACAAAACCGACTTTGGGGGACTTCATGAATCTGCGCTCCACTAGAATGCGCGTATTGTATGACTTTTCTGGCCATAAAAATAGAGAAATAGCCCACTCTTTGCATAATGCACCAAAATACAACCACTAAAGCCGGCTTATACACAATATTGCACCATTTTAATTCACTTTTGGTTTACAGCACTGGCGTTATCCGCTATACCTGAATCAACCCGTCCATTTCAGCGCATTTTTCTCATAAATTGGCTTGATTTACAGGAATTTGAACAAAGTTGGCGTGCATTTTGCTTAATTTGCATCATTAACGTTCTTAATTCAGAAACCTATTGCTTTATGAAGATGCCATTGCGCTATTTTAATACAGGATGCCACCGCTAATGGATCAAAGCCCGGCTATCGACTATCGCCTTTTAGTGGACAATTTGACCACTGCCATTTTACTGGTTGACAGCAACCTGAATATTTTTTACCTCAATTCCTCTTGTGAGGCGCTGTTTGATATCAGTTTATTGCGTGCTGCCGGACAGCCGGTAATGAATTTACTGCATCTCCCGACCGATGAATTTAATACCTACGAAGCGCTACAAAATACCTTAAGCACCGGACAGCCTTATACCCGCCGTGAAGCTACCATTAATGTCAACTTTAAAGACATTCATGTCGATTACACCGCTTCGCAGCTGAATGCCGGCAAAAGCTATCATCCTTTATTGCTGATTGAACTGAATCCGATTGACCGGATGCTGAAAATTTCCAAAGAAGAAAATCTGATTCAACAGCATCAGGTGGCGCGGCAACTGGTGCGCGGCGTGGCGCATGAAATTAAAAACCCGCTGGCCGGGATTCGCGGTGCAACCCAGCTACTGGCGCGCAGTCTGAATGACTCTCAATATGCAGAGTTTACCGACATTATTATTAATGAAGTCGATCGGCTCAGAAATCTGGCCGATACCATGCTCGGTTCACGTCAGTTACCAAGCTATGAACTGGTCAATATTCATGAACCATTGGAACGCGTGCGCTCGCTAATTGCCAACCAGACCAAGAAAAAAGTCAAAATCATTCGAGATTATGACCTGTCGTTGCCGGAAGTCATGGCGGATCGTGACCAGCTGATTCAGGTCATGCTGAATATTAGCGTCAATGCGGTACAGGCCATGATGGAAAACAAGGAATTCTTTGCAGAACATCAGCCCGAACTGATTTTAAGAACCCGTATTCAGCGCCTGGTCACCATTAATGGCGTGATTCATCGCTCGGTGGTACGGATTGATATTGAAGACAACGGCCCCGGTGTGCCGGAAGAAATTATTGAATCGGTGTTCTATCCGCTGGTTACGGCACGCGCCAAAGGCACCGGACTGGGCCTGAGCATCGCACAGAATATTATGCATCAACACAACGGAATGATTGAGTGCCAATCTGTTCCAGGAAAAACAATATTTAGCTTATATATACCTTGGGAGTCTAACCATGTCGCGAAATAAAATTTGGGTAATTGATGATGATCGTGCCATGCGCTGGGTACTGGAAAAAACCTTCAAGGAAGAAGGCTTTGACGTTACCAGTTTTGAAGAAGCCCAATCTGCCCTGGAGCAACTGGGTGTCGATGCACCGGATGTAATCCTGACCGATATCCGTATGCCGGGTATTGATGGCCTGACCTTCCTCGGTAAAGTCAAAGCCAGCTATCCGGATTTACCGGTGATTATCATGACCGCACATTCAGATCTGGAATCTGCAGTGTCGAGCTATCAGACCGGTGCCTTTGAATATCTGCCAAAACCGTTTGATATTGATGAAGCGCTAGCGCTGGTGAATCGTGCCATTTTGCATATCACCAAATTACAGCAACAGGAATCGGCCAAAACTGCACAGCCCATTCAATCGACTGAAATTATTGGTGAATCACCGGCAATGCAGGAAGTGTTCCGTGCCATTGGCCGTTTATCGCAATCGCATATTACCGTACTGATTAATGGTGAATCAGGGACCGGTAAAGAACTGGTGGCGCATGCCCTGCATCGCCATTCACCGCGTAGCAGCAAGCCGTTTATTGCGCTCAACATGGCCGCCATTCCGAAAGACCTGATTGAAACCGAATTATTTGGTCATGAAAAAGGGGCCTTTACCGGCGCCAACACCCAGCGTCAGGGCCGTTTTGAACAGGCCAATGGCGGCACCTTGTTCCTGGATGAAATTGGCGATATGCCATTTGAAACCCAGACCCGTTTATTACGTGTTTTAGCCGATGGTGAATTCTACCGTGTTGGTGGCCATATTCCGGTGAAGGTAGATGTGCGTATTGTTGCAGCAACGCACCAAGACCTGGAAAAGCTGGTACACGAAGGCCGTTTCCGTGAAGACTTGTATCACCGTCTGAACGTGATCCGGATTCATATTCCAAAACTGGCGCATCGTAGTGAAGATATTCCAATGTTGGCGCAGCACTTCCTGGCGCGTGCCGGTAAAGAGCTAGGCGTGAGTCCGAAAATCTTGCGTCCGGAAACCCAGGAATATATGCAGCAATTGCCTTGGCAAGGCAATGTGCGCCAGCTGGAAAATACCTGCCGCTGGTTAACCGTGATGATTACCGGCCGTGAAGTCTATCCGGAAGATTTACCTTCGGAACTGAAACAGATTCCAATTGAAAAATCAGGCGATGCGTCGGCCAATCTGCATTTAGACCGCGTTTCAATCCATCACTGGGATGAGCTGCTGGGTCAATGGGCCGTACAGAAACTGAAAAACGGCGAAATGAAAATTCTGGACATCGCCACACCGATGTTTGAACGTACCCTGATTAATGCCGCGCTGCAACAAACCCGTGGCCGCAAACGCCATGCCGCTGAACTGCTGGGCTGGGGACGTAATACCCTAACCCGTAAGCTGAAAGAGCTGGGCATGGACAGTGCTGATGATGATGTCGAGGAAGAAATTGAAGGCTAAACCAGCCTCATCTTCGTAATCACAAAAAAATAAGCTCCTTCGGGAGCTTATTTTTTTAATTGGATTCCGGCACAGCAATGCCGATATAACGTGATAAATCCTGCACGCCCAAATCGGTGCGAATGATCAGATAATGCGGAAAGCTGGCTGTGGTCAGTTCCTGAAACATATTGAGCTGATCATCATGTGCGTGAATTTCATCGACACTACGCGCCATGGTTGCTTCAAATACATCGGCAATATATTCAAAACCCAAATCCAGCGCCACAAACAGCGTATGCTCACAGGGCTGAATATACTGCTCTTGTGACCAGTCAATAATCGCCTGCTGGCAGCAAGGACAAATCACGTTGGCATCGGCATCGGGCTGTTGAATCAGTTGATAAGACATGTATTGATCATCTCATGGACTTTATCCTTAGTGTAAAGGATTTGTAGCCATAACTTAAGCTCGCCACGCATCACAAAGGCGAAAAGAGACGCTGCAAAAACCGCACAAATCAAATTGACAGCCCAGAACAATCATAATTTAATCTGCTTATCGTTGCATAAATGGAATAACTACACATGCTTTCGGACCTCGATGATTTTTACTGCTTTGCCCAGGTGGTTGAGCATGGCGGTTTTAGCGCCGCAGAACGTGCAACCGATATCCCTAAATCCAAACTGAGCCGCCGTGTGCACAATCTGGAAGAACGTTTGGGCGTGCGCCTGATTCAGCGTAATTCCCGCCATTTTGCCGTAACCGATATTGGCATGAACGTGTATCGGCATGCACAGGTGATGGCCAATGCCGCACAGGCAGCGCATGATCTGGTTGATCATCTGAGTATTCAGCCACGCGGCCTGATTAAAGTCAGCCTGCCGGTCTCCATTGCCCAGAATGAAATGTCCAGAATTCTGCCGGAATTTTTAAAGACCTATCCGGAAATTAAAGTCCAGCTTCTGGTCAGTAACCGCCGGGTCGATCTGATTAATGAAGGGATTGATCTGGCCTTGCGTGTGCGTAGTAACCTGGATGATGACCCAAATCTGGTGATTCGTACCTTTGAAACCATTGAACAGCATCTCTTTGCCAGTCAGGCCTATTTAAACCAGCACGGCGACCTGAAACAGCCGGAAGATCTGGCCAAGCACCATATTCTCAGTATGGCCGATGGCCATGTCGATCAGCATATTGTGGTTTATGATGAACATCAGCAGCAGAAGAAAATTAAAGTCAACCCGACCGTAATGGGCTCGGATTTGATGCTACAGGCACAACTGGCCCGTCAGGACTGTGGAATTGCCCTGCTCCCGGACAATATTGTGGAACCCTATATTCAGTCAGGCGAACTGGTACGCGTGCTACCGAACTGGCGTGCGCCGCACGGGGTTTTTCATGCCGTGTATCCATCCCGCCGTGGTCTGTTACCGGCGGTACGGGTGTTTATTGATTTTCTAGTGGAAAAACTGTCACAGCGTTAAAGCCAACCATCAAATTTCAGGCAAAAAAAAGCTTATCCAGGGATGGATAAGCTATAAAAACTAGAAACTACAGCAAGAATCTATAAATACATAATATGTACAAAAGACAGCATTAACAAATAGCTAATTTATATCAATTAATACTTTTAAAGTATGAATAAGTCGTTTTATAGCTAGATTTCCGGGTATTCTCCAGTACCTTCCGGCCACGGCGACAGCACTTCAAAGCCGTTTTCAGTCACGGCAATCATATGTTCCCACTGTGCAGAAAGTGATTTATCGGTGGTCACGACGGTCCAGCCATCATTGAGCTCTTTGACTTTGGAGCCGCCGGCATTAACCATCGGTTCAATCGTGAACACCATACCTGGCTTGAGTTGTAGCCCCTGACCCGGCTGGCCATAGTGCAGTACACTTGGCTGTTCATGATAAATTTTACCAATACCATGCCCGCAATATTCACGCACCACTTTATAGCCGGCCTGCTGCGCGACCGTTTGAATTGCATGACCAACATCGCCTAAAGTCGCACCCGGTTTCACCGCATGAATCCCTGCGACCATTGCCGCATAGGTGGTTTCGACCAGTCTTTTCGCTTCCGGCTTGATCGTGCCGACGTAATACATGCGACTGGTATCGCCGTAGTAGCCGTCTTTAATTACCGCCACATCAATATTGATAATATCGCCATCTTTAAGCACAACCGACGCAGATGGAATACCGTGACAAACCACTTCATTCGGTGAAATACAGGTGGTTTTGGTATAGCCGCAATAGCCGACATTGGCCGGAATCACCTGCAAGGTATTTACGATATAGTCGTGACACAGGTCATCTAGATATTCGGTGGTCACGCCCGGCTTGATATGCTCCCCGATCATCGCCAAAACCTGAGCAGCCAAACGACCTGAAATACGCAATTTTTCTAAATCCTGCTCGGTTTTAATCGATACGGCAGACGCTCTCATGCTTAAAATCCCCTATGAAACATTTGCTTAGTATAGTCCTTTTCAGTGACTTTTGTTTGATCACAAGCGGTTCCATCTGCCACAAACCCACTACTGCTTAAATATTCAACAATTAAAAACCTTTATATTTATTGACTGTTTTTTCAAATTTATCTTTTGATATTTAACAGTTTTCATCTTTTAAAAATTAAATCAACAATATAGTTTCACTAATTTTTGACAACCCGATCAATTTCCCAAGCCAAGATATAAAAATAATTCATAAGATTTATAAAATAAATTAGCCAAAGCAGTTGCCATGTTCTAGAATCGCTTTCTTTTGTTTAACCGATCTATCTCCCTTATGACGAGTTTACGTACACGGGATATTATTGCCTTAGGTTTAATGACCTTTGCACTATTTATCGGTGCCGGCAATATTATCTTTCCGCCTATTGTTGCACAGCAGGCAGGTGAACACGTTTGGTTAGCAGCTTTCGGCTTTTTAATTACAGCCGTGGGCTTGCCGGTGTTGACCATTATTGCCCTGTCTCGTGTAGAAGGTTCGATCCAGCTTTTAAGTTCGCCACTGGGCAAAGCAGCCAGCCTGATTTTGACCGTGGTGTGTTATTTAGCGGTAGGCCCTTTATTTGCCATTCCCCGTACCGCAACCGTTTCTTATGAAATTGGTTTCTCCTCTTATTTTGGTGCAGCCCCGAGCAGCTTGCTGATTTACAGTCTGATCTACTTTATTGTGGTGACCATTGTTGCGCTGTATCCCAACAAGATTCTGGATACGGTGGGTTATTTCCTGTCGCCCCTGAAAATTTTATCGTTAATTATTCTGGGTGTTGCAGCAACGTTCATTCCCGCGGGTCATATTCCGCCAGCCATTAATAACTATATCAACAGTCCAGTCTCGGAAGGTTTCGTCAATGGTTATTTAACCATGGATACCCTGGGTGCCTTGGTATTTGGTATTGTGATTATTAATGCCATGCGTTCGCGTGGGGTCAGCGATAAAAAGCTGATGACCAAATACGCCATGATTGCCGGACTGATCTCTGGTATCGGTTTAACCCTGGTGTATTTAAGCCTGTTCAAACTGGGCTTGGGCAGTCATGAAGTAGCACCGAATGCAGCCAATGGCGCAGTGATCCTACATGCCTATGTGCAACATGCTTTTGGTGACTTAGGTTCACTATTCTTAAGTGCCATGATTTTCATTGCCTGTATGGTAACCGCGATTGGCCTGACCTGTGCCTGTGCAGAATACTTCTCGCAAATTACCCGCATTAGGTATCGTACTTGGGTATTTGTATTAGTCGGTTTCTCGCTGGTGATTTCCAACCTCGGTCTGACCAAACTGATTGCACTCTCAGTGCCGGTATTAAGTGCGATTTATCCGCCTGCGATTGTAGTGATCTTACTGGGCTTTTTCTGGAAAAACTTCCATTCTCCAGCGCGTGTAATTCGTCCGGTCACCGCAGTAGCCTTATTCTTTGGCGTGATTGATGGCTTAAAAGTGGCAGGGCTAGATGGCTTTTTACCAGAAGCTTTACTGAACTTACCGTTAAGCGCGCAAAACCTGGCCTGGCTGATTCCATCTACCATTGTCCTGCTGATTTGTATTGTGATCGACAAGGTTAAACACTAAGCCTTAACCCGAGTCGTTAAAGTCTGGTTTTACCCAAACCCGATTTTAAATTGCTCAATAATGGTCAAGTTTTACCCAAACTGACTCTTATTGTGTCACTTTCTTTCAGTCTGGTTTAGCTCAATCTTGCTTAACTTCTAAGCCTATTGAAGTAAGCTCATCCACTTTCGCTTCTCCTCATTCTCTGAAACCCTTCAATTCAGCGCAATCCTGTTCTTTACCCTCTTTTTGCATACCTTCTACCAAAGCCTAATAGCTGCCCTATTGTTAAGCTAGCATAAATAATGCTACATCTTTACTCACTTCTTTACAGTGATGCCCTAATATTCCGTAAATAAATGAACTGAATTCGAGCATTTATTTATACACACTATGTTCTTTCAAAATATTGCGATAGGCGCTTGAAATACACTGCAATTCGCAGTACAACTAAACAAACTAATCCGATCAAAATAGTCTGTTTTTGATCAAAATACAGGAGGGATGGAGATGTTATCATTACATTTCAATAAGCAAGTCTTCATTAACGCTCTGAAGGCAAATAACAATTTAGTGACTTTCCTCAGCACCACCTTTGCGCTGCTGCTGACGCTGGTCTTTCAAGGATTGATTCAGGGCAACCTGAAACCGGCGTATTTTATGTACGCACTAATCGTCTGTATCGCCTTCTATATTTGGGCTGTGGTCGATGAAAAATATCGACAGTCGGCTCCCATCGATCAGCACAACTCTTAATTTTTAACCGACCCAGATGGATGAGCCTTCATCCATCTGCTCAGAATGAGATAAATATTTTTTATACTACTTGGCAAAATATACCTAAGCCCATAAATATAATCCCGCACCCACCACCAGTAGCAAGGTGGCCAGCACTTCACCCAGTACCAACAGCAACATCGCCAGACTCATTAAACTTTTTGGCAGATGCCATTTGCCCAACTGATGCGGAGTTTTAAACTGATTGGTGGTGTCCTTTAAATAACCATGCAGTGCATAGCTCAAAATCGAAAAAGCAAAGAAAAACAGGTTAATTGCCACCAGTAGCAAATTCAGTTCGGTGGACCATACCGAAAAATAAGCCATGGCTGCCAGAATCAGACTGGCCGGCGCATAGAGCAAACTGCTACGATGCGCAATATCGACATAATAATGAGCACGCGCCTGTGGTGAATGCCGAATCTGCCAGTATTTCCATACCCCGGTCAGCATGCCCACCCATAAAAATATACCGCTGGCCAGAATCGCCCCTTTTACCGCAACATCAAGATCCATTACATTCATTTCGTTTTGTCCTTATTTGAATTGCCCGTCCGCATGACCCCGAAGTCAGAGATTGTAACTGCATTCACAGCAAACTCCTTTACATTAGAGTCATTCACTTTTTTTTAATGTTTATCCTATGACTTCGTTTGACCCCGTCCATATCACCTGCGCAGATGGCTATCAGCTGAGTGGGCGCTTCTACACCCATCAGGCTAAAAAGCAGCCTTACCCTGTCCTAATTTGTCCCGCGACTGGCATCACGCAAGGGTTTTATCATCCTTTTGCCGAGTGGTTAAGCCAGCAAGGTTATGACGTGCTCAGTTTTGATTTTCGCGGTATTGGCGGCTCTTTACAAGGGAAATTAAAGCACTCGCAAGCCAGTATTGTCGATTGGGGACAACTGGATATTGCAGCCGGCATCGAGCATCTATTGCAACTGAGTCAGGCCGAACAGGTGATTTTATTGGGACATAGTGCTGGCGGCCAGCTGCTGGGAATTTGCCCCAACCATGCCAAGGTAGCCAAAGTTGTAGCGGTATCGGGTTCGACTGGTCATGTCAAAGGTCTTAAGGGACGCACCAAATTACTGGCGCCGCTGATGTTTCAGGTCATTTTCCCAATTGCTCGTATCACCCATGGATATGGCCCGACCCAGGCTATTGGTATGGGTGAAAATTTACCGAAAAATGTGGCCCGGCAATGGGCAGAGTTTTGCGGCAAACCCGGTTATGTGATCAATGCTATTGGTAAAAGTGTATTTGAAGATTTTCATGCTGACATCCGTAGCCCGATGAGCGTATTCTGGAGTTCCGATGACGAAATTGCCACTGAAGCCAACGTCAAAGATTTACTGCGCCTTTATCCTAATGCTGCTACCCGGATGATTGAACTAAAACCACAGCAGTATGGTCATAAAACAATTGGTCATATGCTGATGTTTAAACGCTCTCACCAGAACCTGTGGCCGGTGATTGCGGCCGAGTTACGTATCTAAAACTGCAACTCTCTTGAAAAAAGATGAGCTTTAAATAAACACCAGAACAGAAAAAGCCCCACATCAGTGAGGCTTTTTTGATTTACCAACTTTTGGCAATTAAGCGTAGGTAATCATCACGGTTTTAATGCGGTTACCTTCCAGCTCGGTGACTTCAAAGTGTACGCCCTGATAGTCCAGATGCGTACCGACTTGTACATCGCCCTGGGTTTTATCCAAGATTAAGCCGGCAACACTAATATAGCCTGCATCTTCTTCCACCAGATCCAGCATACCCAGTTCCAGCTCAAGCTGATAAACGTCCAGCATACCGGTCGCTTTCCAGGTGGTCTCGTTAACACGGATTAAATCTGGCTGTTCATCGGCATCCGGGAACTCACCGGCAATTGCTTCAAACACATCCAGCGGCGAAATCAGACCTTGCACATTACCAAACTCGTCACTCACCAATACCAATGAACCTTTTGAAGTACGCAAAGTATTGATCGCATCAATGACTTTCATTTTTTCAAAAATGTAAATTGGACGGTGACGTTTCACCAGCGCCTTAAAGGCTTCTTCATCATCTAGCACATCCAGTAGCTCTTTGGCACGAACAATACTGATGACTTTGTCAAGGCTACCACGACACACTGGGAATAAACTGTGCGGTACCGACAATACCTGCTCACGAATCTGTTCTGGTGTATCTTCAATGTTCACCCAGGAAATCTGGTTACGCGGCGTCATAATCGACGCAACCGAACGTTCTGCCAGCGTTAATACGCCGCCAATCATATAACGCTCTTCATGCGCAAAGGTTTCTTGTGCTTCACTTGAATGCATGTCCGTAGTTTCAATACGGCCGCCCATTAACTTCAGAATCGAATCTGCAGTACGGTGACGCAGCGGAATTTTCGCTTCATGTTTTGCCGCATTACGCTGCCCAAACTGGTTAAAGGCTTCAATGGCAATGGCTACACCAATACCTGAATAGATATAACCTTTCGGAATGTGGAAACCAAAACCTTCTGCAATCAGGCTGATACCAATCAACAGCAGGAAGCTTAAACACAAGATTACCACGGTTGGATGACGGTTAACAAAGGCTGTTAGCGGTTTAGACGCCAGTAACATGACCGCCATTGCTACAATCATGGCGGCCATCATCACATAGATGTTGTCGACCATACCAATTGCGGTAATAACAGAGTCTAAAGAGAATACGGCATCCAGGATTACGATCTGGGCAACCACTGCGGTGAAGCTGGCATAAACCACATTGGTGCTCACTTTAACTTCCGGCTTGCCTTCCATCTTCTCGTGCAATTCGGTCACGGCCTTATAGACCAAGAACAAACCACCGAACAGGAGAATCAAATCCCGCCCTGAGAATGTTAAATCAAATATCGAAATAAGCGGTTGAGTCAAGGTGACTAACCAAGAGATTGCGAATAATAACCCCAAACGCATGAGCAAAGCCAAAGACAAGCCAATCACACGGGCTTTATCACGCTGCTCAGGAGGTAATTTTTCTGCCAGAATGGCAATAAAGACTAGGTTATCAATACCTAGAACAATTTCTAAAATAATAAGTGTTATTAAACCAACCCAAATTCCCGGATCTAATAAAAACTCCATTAGTTCATCTCTCCGATAGGGTTAGCGTGTAATTCGAAATGTAGACCTGGGCCCGGCGACGGATCCATAAATTTAACCTTTTCAACTGTAGATAAAAATATTATGCATAATCTTCTATTTTTGTAATCATTTTTTCGGAATTTTTTTGGTAAATTCCTGTATTGGTTAAATTAAGCCAAGTTTTCTGCTTAAAAAAAGTACAAGTTTGTAATTAAATTTCAGGTTTTATTAAAACTTCCACAGAGAGATAAATGACTACAATCAGAGCAAAAATCAGGGCTATATTTCACAACTCAAATATAAATATTTGATTTTTATTATTTTATTAAAAAATAAATTCCAAGATGTTAATTTTCTATCTCAAGGACTCAAATTTCTAGTACTGAAATAAATGCAGCCCAGTTTTCAATTTGTTACTTTTACTTAAACGGTTTGAAAGTAAATCCTGAAGAAAGATAAGCAAGTCCCTAACCTCAATGCTTCACTCTTAACATCATCATGATCATTTTCATGCAAAAAATAACGAATAAAAATATATGACAATGCAACAAATATACGTTTATCAAAGTACTGCGCGAGAGAGGTGTCACGCTCTATCAGTTGCTATTTCAAGCAGAAAAAAACAGCCAATTAAGATCAAGTGAAATTGGTTGTTTTTTAGGAGACAAGACCTTGGGGTGTATTGGGCAGAATGATTGCTGGATAAAACCTTCATCCTCATTACTCATCTAAACCACTTTAAAAATACGCATCTTTAAGATGAAATACTGAAGTTTACACAGAAGATTATGACCATTTATCAGGACTAAAATAGGGATGATCTCTCCCTAACTATCCCAGTTTAAGCCAGCTGATCTCCCGATAAAAACGCTTTGCCTCAGCCTTTTATTGACGAATACGATTAAAACAACTTGCTAAGCATATGACATTTCAAATAAAATGTGATGGGATTTCACAAAAATACAATTAAAAATGCAAGGAATAACTAAATGACCAAGAAATATTCCAAATTTCTGCCTTCTACTGAAGACTTCAATATTGAGCAGTTTCCTTATTACTGGGTAACCCAAGTCCATGCTCAATATGTGTTAAATGTCGATCATGCACTCAAGAAATATGGTCTGGATAACTCACGCCGCCGCATTCTGATTGCGCTAAAAGCCAAACCGAATGCCAGCGTTTCCGACCTGTCAGATATGGTGGTGTCAAAGATGTCGACCACCACCAAAATTGTCTATCGCCTAAAAGAAGAAGGCCTGGTGGAGACCTACTCCTGTGAAGATGATGCGCGCATCACCCGGGTTATTCTGACCGATCAGGGCCATGCCATGACCGAAAAAATTAACGATCTGACCGGTGTGGTACTGGAACAGTCCTTTGAAGGCTTAACCCCACTACAGATTGAAAAAATGATGGACAGTTTGCGTCATATTTTTAATAACTTATCGCGTTAATCATCCAGCATTCTGCACACTGCTTATGACAAAGAATCGAAAAAGTTCAGTTGGGGACTAACTTTTTCGATTTTTATTTTTGGCACATGCGAGCATTCAAATTCTTCAACCGGAAAACCTTCGACAAAACGCTGAATATCCGGCTGAGTTTGGCCAAGCCATTCTTGTAAACGTGCATGTGGAATCACAATCACCGAACGTTTGACATTGCCCGGCTCATGAAAGTCTTTCATCATTGGGTGGTCGATCGCGTCCATGGTAATCATGGTGCAGGAACGAATAATCTCATCCTGAATTTTGCAAATTTCATATAAAGCCGCAATATAAAACGCCTGCCCATCTTTACGGCGCACGCCCCAGCGCTGCGGTTTATTGTCAATATATTTGGATTCATAAAACTCCGTTACCGGAATGACCCCAAACTTGCGTTTCAGCACCGCTTCCTGAAAGCTGGGTTTCTGTAACAGGGTTTCATTACGGGCATTATAGGTTTTATGGGCAATACTCTTATCTTCCGCCCACTTCGGCACCAGACCAAACATCACCTTACGCCATTCCAGTCCCTGTTCAGATTTGAACAGTAAAGGCAAGTGATAACCCGGATAGACCTCATCTTCATATTCAAAAGGAATATCCGGGAGATTTAAATCCTGTCGCTGTTGTAGCGTAAGCGGTTTAAAGTTGGCACACATGGAAATATGGCTGCTCAGTTTAGACAGCTCTATTATACGCCTTCAGGCGGTTAAGTTGCGCCTACGCTTTAACTAGGTAGCGTTAACCAGTGGGTGCGACAAAACTCTTCTAAGACCCATTGACCATTAAAACGCCCCAGACCGGAATTTTTCTCGCCACCAAAAGGCGCATTCGGATAATCCGCCACGGTAATGGCATTGATATGCGTCATCCCAGCGTCAATTTTTAAGGCAAAGGCTTTGGCACGTTCAATATTGGCGCTACAGACTGCACTGGATAAGCCAAAACGTGTGGCATTGGCCAGCATCAGTGCTTCAGCTTCATTTTGCGCTTTAATCACCGGCAGTACCGGCCCAAAACTTTCTTCTTGCGCCAGACTCGACGCCGGGTCAACATCAATAAAAATATGCGGTGGAATCACATGACCGCGCGTGGCACCTTGCAGTACCAGCGTCGCGCCAGCCTCTTGTCCTTGCTGGATAATATGCTGAATCTTCTGCACCTGATCGCGGTTAATAATTGGGCCAATCACTGTAGTATCTTCATTCGGATCACCAAAAGGAATGCTTTTACTGCGTTCAACCAGTTTACCGACAAAACTGTCATGCACTTTTGCATCAACAATAATGCGATTGGTACTCATACAAATCTGACCCTGATGCAAAAAGCGCCCCATCACCGCCAGTTCTACCGCCAAGTCCAGATCGGCATCATCCAGCACCACCAAAGGTGCGTTTCCGCCCAGCTCCAGCGCCAGCCGTTTTAAATTGGGACTGCTCACTGCTAGCTGACCCACGCGCTTGCCCACTTCGGTAGAACCGGTAAAGGAAATCAGTTTCGGCACTTCATGTTCAACAAAATAATCGCCGATTTCACTACCTGCACCTGCCAGCACACTAAGGCTGCCCATCGGAGCACCGGCTTCTTCAAACAGTTTAGCCAGCAGCAAGCCACCGGTAATTGGCGTATCACTGGCCGGTTTCAGCACCACGGTATTGCCTAGCACCAGTGCTGCAGCCACCGAACGCATACTTAAATGAAAAGGAAAATTCCACGGGCTAATTACCGCCACCACGCCCAGCGGTTTACGTACCGCATAGCTTTGACGGGTTGGATCGGGAGATGGCAACTGTTGGCTTAACATACGCTCCGGGAAAGTCGAGCTTTCTTTTAAAATGCCTATTGCAGCATCGACTTCAATATTGGCTTTTAAACGGGTACTGCCCGACTCCTGAATCAGCCAGTCGATAATTTCCTCCCGACGCGCCTGAATAATCTCAATTACGCGCAGCAGCAGATTTTTTCGTGCTTCGGCTGAACTGTCTGCCCACTTTGCGGCATACTCCAAAGCCGCCGCATAGGCACTGTCGACATCGACAATACTGGCACCTTGTAATTTTAAAATGCTTTCTTGGGTATAAGGATTCAGATTGTCCAGGATTCGGGTTGAAGTGCCCTTGATCCATTCACCGGCAATAAACTGTTGATCAAGAAATTGATACGCGCCCATAACATCTTCCAGATTTTGATGATTTCCTTCACTCTAAAAGGTCTGCACAGAAAGTTCTAGTGCTGTTCGGTGTGTAATTATTGCCATAAAAAAAAGCCTTCCGAAGAAGGCTTTTTAGATCAGGCAAATTCAGGATTAGTCACCTGTATAGCCTTTTAATTTTAAACGTGCTGCGTGCAATAGCGGCTCGGTATAACCTGCTGGCTGCTCGCCACCTTTAAAGATCAGGTCAGACGCTGCCTGGAATGCAACGTTGTTGGCAAAGTCTGCTGCCATTGGCGTGTACAGTGGATCGTTGGCATTTTGCTCATCCACAATTTTCGCCATACGTTGCATCACTTCTTCAACCTGTGCACGCGTGACGATACCGTGACGTAACCAGTTAGCAACGTGCTGAGAAGAAATACGCAAAGTTGCGCGGTCTTCCATAAGGCCAACATCGTTGATGTCTGGAACTTTCGAACAGCCCACACCCAGGTCAACCCAACGAACGACATAACCCAGGATACCTTGACAGTTATTTTCCAGTTCTTTCAGTTTCTCTTCATCAGACCAGTTGGTGTCTGTTGCCAATGGTGGCGTTAACAGATCATCTAATGGCAGCGCTTCAGTCGCAAGCAATTCCTGCTGACGGTTCGCGACATTAATTTGATGGTAGTGAATCGCGTGAACCACTGCACCAGTTGGTGATGGAACCCACGCACAGCTTGCGCCCGCTTCTGGATGTTCAGTCTTGGTTTTGTACATGTCTAACAGCATGTCTGGTTTTGGCCACATGCCTTTACCAATCTGTGCTTTACCACGTAAACCGGTTTGCAGACCGACCATCACGTTACGGTTTTCGTACGCCGGGAACCATTTTTGGCCTTTGATTTCGCCTTTACGAACGAATGGACCCGCTTCCATGAAGGTATGGATTTCGTCACCAGTACGGTCCATGAAACCTGTGTTAATGAAGATGGTACGGTCTTTCGCCTGTGCAATACAGTTCTTCAGGTTCACAGAAGTACGACGTTCTTCATCCATGATACCAATTTTTAAAGTCTTCGCAGGTAAGCCCAGCGCCTGTTCAGCACGCTCGAATAGTTCAACTGCAAATGCCACTTCTTCTGGACCATGCATTTTTGGCTTCACGATGTACATTGAACCTTTACGCGAGTTCTTGATCGTGTTTTCACCACGGATGTCAGCCACAGTAAGCAGAGGTGTTACCAATGCATCCATGATGCCTTCATAAATTTCTTCACCATCGACCAGAATCGCCGGGTTGGTCATCAAGTGACCTACGTTACGAAGCAGCATCAATGAACGGCCATGAACCTTGGTTTCACCGCTTTCAACATTTTTGAAGGTACGGTCAGCATTGAGTTTACGGGTAATGGTTTTACCATTTTTCTCAATCGACTCTTCCAGTGTACCTTTCATCAGGCCTAACCAGTTACGGTAGCCTTCTACTTTTTCTTCAGCATCAACCGCTGCAACAGAGTCTTCCAAGTCTTGGATTGTTGTTACTGCAGCTTCAAGAACTACGTCTTTAACACCAGCAGCATCAGTTTGGCCAATTGGGCTGTTGGCATCAATCTGGATGATGACGTGCAGGCCGTTATTTTTCAGCACAACTTCAGTTGGTGCAGCCGCTTCGCCGTTATAACCGACAAATTTAGCAGCATCTGCAACAGTCGTAGTTGAGCCATCTTTCAGGCTAACAACCAGTGCATTGCCTTCAACCGCATATTTTGTTGCATCTGCGTGTGAACCTTGCGCCAACGGGAAAGTTTCATCCAGGAAGTTTTTCGCGAATGCGATAACTTTCTCACCACGTTTCGGGTTATAGCCTTTGCCTTTTTCTGCGCCATCTTCTTCAGAGATTACGTCAAAGCCGTATAGTGCGTCGTATAGAGAACCCCAGCGTGCATTGGCTGCGTTCAGGCAGTAACGCGCATTACGTACAGGGACAACTAACTGTGGGCCTGCCAGTAATGCAATTTCTTCATCTACATTTTCAGTCGTAATTTGAAAATCTTCTACTTCTGGTAATAAGTAGCCAATTTCAGACAAGAAGGCTTTGTAAGCTTCTAGTTCAAATGTGTTATTGCGATGCCATTCGTCAATCTTCGCTTGCAGATCATCACGTTTGGCAAGCAATGCCTTGTTCTTAGGCGTAAGGTCGACAACGACTTGCTCAAAGTTTTTCCAGTAGGTGTCACTGTCTAAACCAGAACCTGGTAATGCTTCATTTTCGATGAAATCGTAAAGTTCTTTAGCAATCGCTAACTTGCCTTTTTGAATACGTGCAGTCATTGTCTTTCCTGATATTGCTACTTTTTATACAAGAGATTCTAGTATACCGATTTATATTTGGCTGAATAGTATTATCACATTGCTAAATAGTGATCATTTTTTATTAAATAAATATTGCTATTTAAAAATAAAATAATCTTAGGATGTAACATTATCATTAAGCGAAATATATAACCTACAGTGTATAAAGTTTTTGAAATGTCGGAATTAGACTTAAGTTCAGAATTGTAAAGAAAATTCGGTACTTCAGCCCTTCCGGGTTTTATTATTAGCCAAGATTAAGCCATGAATTGAACAAAATGTCGATAAAAGCAGCAAAGATTTTTTGCTACAAAAAAAGCGCCCGGTTGGACGCTTTTTAAATATGTCGAATTCAGTATTAAGATGCTTCAGTCGATGCACCCGCAGCTGAAATCTGACGATGCGCTGCATGTAAATAATCATCTGACTGCATTTCCAGCAAACGTGAACGCGTCCGTTCAATTTCAAAGGCCAGTTTTTCACCTTGGTAAAGTTCAATAATCGAATCTTCTGAGGTTAATAGCAGCTTTACGCCACGATCATAAAACTCATCGACCAGATAAATAAAACGGCGTGTACCATCGGCCAGATAATCGGTTAAATGCGGCACATTACTGACCAGCACGGTATTGTACAGGTTGGCAATTTCAATATAGTCAGCTGGGCTACGCGGTTTCAGGCACATTTCCGAGAATTCACACCACAACACATCTTCAGTATGCGCCACCGTTTCAATTAAACGGTTGTTGATGGTAATCGGTTCATCCGAATGGGTTTGGGTATGGGTCAGCGCATCAAAACGCTGCGCCATCCAGACATTATGGTCATGCGTCAGTGGCGATTTAAACAGTTGCGCCTGCTTTAACACGCGTAAACGGTAATCCACCCCGGCATCGACATTTAAAATGGCACAGTTCTTTTTCACCATTTCAATGGTCGGAATAAAGCGGTCACGGTGAATACCATTTTTATACAAGCCATCTGGCGCGATGTTTGAGGTGGCCACCAAAGTAATGCCGCGATTAAACAGCTTCTGGAACAGGTCGCTGAGAATCATGGCATCGGTCACGTTAGATACAAAGAATTCATCAAAACAGATGATCACCGCATCTTTATAAATCTGATCAGCCACTGTATCGAGCGGGTTACGCTGCCCTGACAGTTTGTTCAGTTCACGATGCACATGCTGCATAAAGTGATGGAAGTGCATACGGATTTTGCGGCGAAACGGAATTGATTCATAGAACTGGTCCATCAGCCAGGTTTTACCGCGTCCAACCCCGCCCCACATATACACACCGCGCGGGGATGTCTGACGACGAAAACGGCGAAAGGCCTTTTTCGAGGCTTTATAACGCTGAATTAACTCTTGCCACACCCGGTCCAGCTCGTGTACCGCTTCGGCCTGTGCTTCATCTGGCATGAACTGCCCCGACGCCAACGCCTGTACATAGCGTTCTGCCGGAGACAATGGAGTATATGCTGTGTTGTGGGATGAGTTGAAGTCAGACATATTATTCAGTACTTTTGGGGTTAATAAATGATAACGAAGATAACCGCCGCACAATATACCACTTTGGGTTTAAAATGCTTAGGCTATTTCCCATACTGGCGCGGACTTTGTCCAAACCAGCGTTTAAAGGCATGATTAAAGGCCGCAGGTTCTGAATAACCCAGTAACTCTGCAATCATTTCAATTGAATAAGCTTGATATTCAATTAATCTCAATGCCTTGTCTTTAATTAAATCTTCACGAATCTGTTTATAACTGGTGTTCAGCTGCTGTAACTGATGACGCAAGGTGCGCTCTGGAATCTGTAAGGCCTGCGCGGTTTCGGCCATGGTCGGCATCACGCCCTGCTGCAATTCCAGATAATCTTTGACCCGCTGCACCAAGGTCGGTGCCTGATCTTCCAGTTTTAAGCGCTGCAGCTCTTCAATACACTTTTCTTCAAAGGTCTTAAAGGTAATTGAATCGGCGGATGGAATTTTCACTTCCAGCACCGACTGCTCGAACCAGAACGCTGCATGGTCATGGCCAAAACACAAGTCATGACCATAATAGTCATGATAAGCCACCAGGGCCTGTGCCTGATCTGGACGTGCAAATGGCAGTTCAATACGGATTTGCGGCACATTCAGGCTCATCATCTTGTAAAGATCCTGAATAAACTTGAAAGTCCCGGAAATTTCACATTGCGCCCGCAGCATACCCAAATCGCTATCCAGATCATTCGGCAGATATTGCAGCGCCACCCGATCTGCTTCATGTTTCAGCTTTAGCTGCCCGGTCAGATGCGTCAGCCCCTGATACTGAATGCCTTTTTCAATCGCGGTCGCAATAGTGTCAGAGGTCACCAGTAACATCAGCAAGGGACCATAACCGGCCAGTGCATAATGCTGGCCAATAAAAATACCCTGCTCAGGTCGCACCCCGGCGCCAATAATCTTCAGAATATCCAGTTCCAGTCGCGGATGAATCACCGAACTGGCATCCAGTGCATCTGCATGCAGCCCGATACTTTGCAAACGCTCATCCACATCAATTCCGGCATTTCGCATACCTTGAATTAAGTACATGAGACCGAGAATGGATCGTTTCATAGGGGCGCTTGAGTCACGTCTGTATATCTGTTTTACTATATCATTCACTATTTTTAAATTGCCGAAAATATCAATTTTTCTGTCAGTGCTATCATGGCATCTGCACTGACCCGCTTATATGCTAATCATAGAAATAAAAAGAAAAGGATATACAACTATGCATGATGCATTGTCAAATCATGATTTTTCTACAAATCATGCCGTTCAAAAAACTAAAATTGCCATTATTGGTGCCGGTTTTGGTGGCTTGGCGATGGCCATTCGCCTACTGCAGCAACAGATCACCGATTTTATTATTCTGGAAAAAGCCAATGAGGTTGGTGGTACCTGGCGGGAAAACCAGTATCCGGGTGCGGCCTGTGATGTGCAATCGCATATGTATTCCCTGTCATTTGCGCCCAAAACCGACTGGTCAAAACGCTATGCCGAAGCGCCAGAGATTTTTGCCTATATTCAGGGCCTGACCGATCAGTTCCAGCTCAGAGATTATTGCCAGTTTCAGACTGAAGTCCTGTCTGCGCATTATCAGGAACAGGACTGCGAATGGCATTTACAGCTCAATCAGCAGCGCAAGCTAATTGCCCAATACGTGGTATTTGCCTCCGGACCCTTGCATGTGCCGCAAATTCCACATATTCCGGGGATCGAAAAATTTAAAGGCAAGGTCTTTCATTCATCGCAGTGGGATCATCAATACGACTTAAACGGTAAAAATGTCGCCTCAATTGGTACTGGCGGCAGTGCCATTCAATATATTCCGGAAATTGCCCCACAAACCAGACAGCTGTATGTGTTTCAGCGTACCGCCGCCTGGGTGATTCCACGCGATGAACGACTCTATAGCCAGCTTGAAAAAAAGCTGTTTAAAAAGTTTGACTGGTTTAGAAAACTGCACCGCGCCCGCCTGTACTGGTCCAATGAATCCCGCGTGGTGCCGATTGTAAAACCAGGGGTAATGAAATATACCCAGAAACTGGCCGAAGCCTTTTTAAAATATCAGGTCAAGGACAAACGCATCGCCGCCAAGCTGATTCCTGACTATATTATGGGTTGTAAACGTATTCTGGTCTCCAATAAATATTATCCGACCTTTAATCGCACCAATGTCGAACTGGTGACTGATGCCATTCAGGAGCTGACTGAACACAGCATCATCACCAAAGATGGCAAAGAACGCCCAATTGATTGTCTGATTTATGGCACCGGTTTTATTACCGATCCGCGCATTTATCTGAAATCGTTTGATTGTGTCGGTGAACATGGCGTGGAGCTGAAACAGGCCTGGAAAGATGGCGCCGAAAGTTATTACGGCATTTGCACCAAAGGCTTTCCCAACCTGTTCCAGCTGCTAGGCCCCAATACCGTGCTGGCGCATAATTCCGTAGTGTTTATGATTGAGGCACAGGTCGACTATATTTTGCAGATGATCAAGCTGGTCGAACGTACCCAGACCGATGCCATAGTCATTAAAGATCAGGTTCATGATGACTATAACCGTTATGTTCAGGAGATGCTGGCCGGGACCATCTGGCAATCCGGTTGTGTCAGCTGGTATCAGCAAGATGGCGGTAAAAACTTTGCCCTCTGGCCGACCTATACCTGGAAATACTGGTTAAAAACCCAGAAAGTGAATCCGGCTGATTATCGCTTACTGAATAAACGTGCAAAACAACAGCTGGCCAGCTAATTCAGGCATAATAAGCAGGAATTGATTTTAGGCGAGTATAGATGCAATCCTTTTGGCTTATTTTCCAGCTACTATTTTGTCTCTATCTCGGCTATGCCTTTGCAGCCCGGTTTCCCCGCTGGCTGCAACAGCTTATGCTGAAACTGTTACCTTATTTCAGCTATATTCTCCTCATCGCCATTTCACTTGAATTTGCCCAGACTTTAAACCAAATCCCTCAACCGGAACGTATTTTAACCAGCGCAATGCTGATTTCATTTAGCACCAGTCTCGGCGCTTTCGCCTGCTGTTATGGCCTGTTTAAATGGGCCGGTTTTCAGCCCAGCCAAGGACGCGTATCCTTCAGTCTGGTACTACAATCCTTACTCAATATCAGTTATGCCTTCATTGCTTTAGCCGCAGGTTATCTGCTTTATCTGGGCAGTGAATATTGGCAGCTCAATTTACATATTAGTACCTGGCATTTATTACTGGTCTTTATGCTAATGATTGGTTTTGATCTCGCACGTGCGCCACTTGACCACTCCTGGTTAAACTGGAACATCCTGCTGGTGCCAGTGGGCTGTATTGTTGGCTCGATTTTAGGGGCGCTGTTCTGCTTATTCTGGCTATCACACATTTCCCTAAAAGATCTGATCATGCTGTCGCAAGGCTATGGCTTTTATTCCATGAGCGGGATTGTAATTAGTGAACTGCGTACAGCTGAACTGGGCAGTATTGCCCTGATGAATGATTTATTCCGGGAAATCTTTGCGATTGTGCTGATGTATCTGATGGGTTGGCGCTATCCGCGTGCGGCCATTTCTTCTGCTGGCGCTACAGCAATGGATGTGACCTTACCAATGGTGAAACAGGCCTGTGGCAATGACTTTATTCCGCATGCCATGGTCAGTGGTTTTGTGTTGTCAGTATTGGCACCTATCGTGGTCAGTATTCTGGCAGTGATTTAATAATCCCTCCCAACCTCCCTTTACAAAATGAGGAGTCCCCCTTTGAAAAGGGGGATTTAGGGGATTACAACGTCGCTAGAATATCTTTAAGCATTTGACGAGGACGTTCCGCCTTGGTAATTGGGCGACCAATCACCAGATGCGTTGAACCATCCAGCATCGCCTGTTTAGGTGTGACGATACGCTTCTGGTCATCTGCAGCAGAACCTTCAGGGCGAATCCCCGGCGTTACCAGAGCAAATTCCTGACCCAAGCTTTCACGCAGCATCTTGGCTTCTTGCGCTGAACAAACTACGCCATCCAAACCGCTGTCTTTGGTTAAGGCGGCTAAACGCTTCACCTGTTCAAATGGCTCAATATCTAAACCGATATCACGTAAATCTTCACGGCCCATTGAGGTCAGAACAGTCACTGCAATCAGCTGGGTGTTGTAATTCCCTGCTTTTAAGCGCTCTACACAGGTTTCCATCATTTTCCGGCCGCCAGAGGCATGCACATTCACCATCCACACCCCTAAGTCTGCTGCCGCACATACAGCCTGAGCCGTGGTATTAGGAATATCGTGGAATTTCAAATCCAGAAAAACTTCAAAGCCTTTATCTTGCAGTGCTTTGACCACTGCTGGCCCTTCATGGGTAAACAGCTCTTTACCGACCTTAACCCGACATAAGGCTGGGTCTAGCTGCTCGGCAATTGTCATTGCGTCGTAATGACTTTTTGCATCTAAAGCAACGATAATACTCATGAGAAGACCCTTAAAACTGACAAAATTAAAGCATTATACGAATTTCAAATCTGGCAACCAAGTGAATTTTATTGAATATAAGCAAAGCAGTTAAATTAAACTGCTTATTTATAAAACCTTATAGAACAAACTAAGCATTTCAAAACATGGCTGCATAAAAAACGCTTAAGAGATCAGCTCTTAAGCGTTAAATATTTCAAGTTACAGACCCTGAATAAAGCCATTCAACTTTATTCAAGCGCCCACTATAAAGGTGTAGATGAACGATCATTCGGATGAATATCTACTACCGTTTTTTCATGGCGTGTATTTGCAGCTGCCTCAGCCGCTGCCAACTGTGCCGTATGAATTTGCTCTTTGCGCAGATGGTCAATATCTTTACGCAGTCGCTTGATTTCCCAGCTGGTCTGGAATACGCGGAAAATCTGCACACCCAGTAAAAGTCCAACAACAACACCCAATGCCAGGGTCAGTAATAACAATAACCCCAAACGCATGGCTGGAACTTGAGTGAACAAAAGGTCAACCGACAGCTCGGTCCCGTTTTGTAAAACCAGAGCCAATGAATAGCCAAACAGTACAATCAATAATGCGACTAAGACGTAACGCATAAACACACCTCAGGATATAAATTAATTATTTCTCTGCAGATGCGTTCACTGCATCGCGCAATGCTTTACCTGGTTTGAAATGAGGTACCGCTTTTGCCGCCACTTTAACTGACTTACCCGTTTTCGGGTTACGACCTACACGTGGCTCACGATGATGTAATGCAAAGCTACCAAATCCACGAATTTCAATTCGGTTATCTGCAGACAGTGATTCAATCATTTGATCAATCATAATCTTAACAGCTTCTTCAACTAAAGGTTCCGCTAAATGTGGATTTTTTAGGGAAATTCGCTCTATTAAGTCAGACTTATTAAGTGCTTCAGTAGTCATCTGCGACCTCTTTAATTATCAAGCTACTTTAACTCAAAACCGATAATAACCTGTTTAAATACAAAACGGTAGCGCAATAAGTTAATACTACGCTACCGTTTACAGTATTTGTGTAAAAAGTAAGAGTTAAATTACATTAATCATACTTTTCCACGGCTACTTAGTGGTTCATCTGAGCTTTGATCAGATCACCAATAGTCTTAGGACCATTGTCTTGAGAAGCTGTTGCTTGACGTAAGTTAGCTACTGCTTCTTTCTCTTCAGCTTCGTCTTTCGCTTTGATAGACAAGTTGATAGAGCGAGACTTACGGTCAACGTTGATGATTTTCGCTTCAACTTCTTGACCAACTTCTAAGAACTTAGTTGCATCTTCAACGCGATCACGGTTGATTTCAGATGCTTTCAGAGTTGCTTCAACTTCGTCAGCTAACTTAACAGTCGCGCCTTTCGCGTCAACTGCAGTTACAGTACCTTTAACCAGCGCACCGCGTTCGTTAGCAGCTAAGAAATCGTTGAATGGATCGCTGTTCAATTGCTTGATACCAAGGCTGATACGGTTGCCTTCAGCGTCTACAGACAGGATAACCGCTTCAACAGTGTCACCTTTCTTGTAACGACGAATCGCTTCTTCGCCTTGTTCGTTCCAAGAGATGTCAGACAAGTGAACTAGACCATCGATACCGCCTGGTAAACCGATGAAGATACCGAAGTCAGTGATTGACTTGATTGTACCTGAAACTTTTTCACCTTTGTCGTGGTTCTTAGCAAACTCTTCCCATGGGTTAGCACGAGTTTGTTTGATACCAAGAGAAATACGACGACGCTCTTCATCAACTTCAAGAACCATAACGTCAACTTCGTCACCGATCTGAACAACTTTAGATGGGTGGATGTTTTTGTTTGTGTGGTCCATTTCTGAAACGTGTACTAAGCCTTCAACGCCTTCAGCGATTTCAGCGAAGCAACCGTAGTCAGTTAAGTTAGTTACGCGAGCTTTAACGATAGAACCTTTAGGATAACGACTCATGATCGCTAACCATGGATCTTCGCCTAATTGTTTCAGGCCTAAAGATACGCGGTTACGTTCTTTGTCAAACTTAAGTACTTTAACAGTAACTTCTTGACCAACTTCAACAACTTCTGATGGGTGCTTGATACGTTTCCAAGCCATGTCAGTGATGTGAAGAAGACCGTCGATACCGCCAAGGTCAACGAACGCGCCGTAATCAGTAAGGTTCTTGATCGTACCTGTAACTGTTTGACCTTCTTCAAGCTGAGCAAGAAGCGCTTCACGGTCAGCTGAAGATTCAGCTTCCATAACAGCACGACGAGAAACAACAACGTTGTTACGTTTAGCGTCAAGCTTGATAACTTTGAATTCTAACTCTTTACCTTCAAGGTGAGTGGTGTCACGGATAGGACGAGTGTCTACCAAAGAACCTGGTAAGAACGCACGAACTGGACCGATGTCAACAGTGAAACCGCCTTTAACTTTACCAGAGATAACACCAGTAACGATTTCGCCGTCTTCAAAGATTTTTTCAAGTTTAGTCCAAGTTTCAGCACGTTTCGCTTTTTCACGTGATAAAACTGTTTGCCCCATACCGTTGTCGAGAGCTTCAACAACAACATCAACAGTATCACCAACTTGAACTTCAAGTTCACGTTGTTCATTTAAGAATTCAGCACGGTCAACAATACCTTCAGATTTAAGGCCAGTGTCAACTGTTACCCAATCAGAGTCGATGCTTACTACAACGCCTTGGATGACAGCACCCTTTTCAACGTTGAGGTTTAATTCGCTTTCTTCAAAGAGGGCTGCAAAAGATTCGGTCATGATATTTCCGATAAAGTCAGCGGTCTTGGATCAGACAAGGCCGGTTTAGTTAAGCGTTTACATAGTCCGTATAAAACTGATCAAGCTATGCATTCGCTGAATAAATTTAGTTTGCTAATTGCTGATCGACATAACGTGTCATCAGTTGAAAGACTTCATCGATGTTCAAATCTGAACTGTCAATGATGTAAGCATCAACCGCTGGCTTGAGTGGAGCAACTTCGCGCTCCATATCCCGTTTGTCGCGAGCTTCGATATTAGCTAAAATGTCGTTTATTTTAGCATCCAGCCCCATACCCTGCAACTGTTTTACACGTCTTTGCGCGCGCGACTCTGCCGATGCGGTCAGATAAATTTTGGCTTGTGCTTCAGGAAAAATGGAGGTGGCCATGTCACGACCATCGGCTACCAGCCCCGGCGCCTGGGCAAAAGCACGCTGACGGGCCAACAATGCCGTTCTAAGTTCCGGAATTGCTGCTACTTTTGAAGCATATTCTCCGACACGTTCGGTACGGATGGTCTGGCTGACATCTTCGCCATCCAGCATGACCTGAGTGCCGGTTGCTGTGCTCTGAAATTTGATGTCTAAATTTGTTGCAATTTCGATGCATTTGCTTAGTTCGTTACTCAGACTTTCCAGCAAATCTGCCTTATGCAATGACAGCCCAAGCAGACGATACAGCGCGCCTGAATCCAGCAAGTGAAATTGATAATGTGCAGCCAGTTTGGCGGCAAGCGTACCTTTACCTGAGCCACTTGGCCCATCAATGGTAATAATTTGAACTGTCATTGCGTTTCCAGACATATTTACAGATTTTTATACAGATTTAGCCAGTTTACTTAAACCGATTTTAATTGCAGTTTTCAACTGGGCAAGAATGAGTTTACTGACAAAAGGCGCGCGTGCCTGCAGCTCAATCCGGTAGGTCACCAGGGTTTTATCTTCTGCCACAGGCTCAAATTCAATCACGCCCAAATGATGTTTCACCAACGGATTTTTAATAATTTTATATTCAATCCGCTGATTTGGCTCGAGCATCGTAATCTGCTCCTGCAAAGGCTTAACCGGGCCAAAACCCATCCGGCGCACCGAACCCACACCATCCGGGCGTTCAGGATCAGCGGAATCCTTGACACGCTTAACCTGCAAAGGTGCAAAAGCGGTGTTATAGGTGGCATGTTTCGACATTAATTCAAATACCTGTGCTACAGGCGCATTAAATTCTTTTTTAATTTGAATAGCGTTCATTTTATTGTTCCTAAAGGGATTCAATCACGTACACGGCTTAGTGTAGAGGAAAATGCTTTAAAGATTCTGATCATTTAAGGACTTTTGTTGTAATTTTTGCTGTCTTTTCTGCTCACGACGCAGCTTGAAAAAATCTCTCAACTGGGCTGCACACTGGGTTTGTAAACAGCCCGATTCAAACTCAAACAGATGGTTATAATAGCCACTGTCCAGCAATTGGCGTGCACTAACCAGAGAACCGGCTTTCGGCTCGGTGGTACCAAATACTACCCGTTTTACCCGGGCATGAATCAGCGCACCCACACACATGGTACACGGCTCTAGCGTGACATAGAGCGTGGTATCTTCCGGCAAACGGTAATTTGCAATGTGGCTACAGGCCTGACGAATCGCCAGAATTTCAGCATGCGCAGTAGGATCATTCAGGGAAATGGGCGCATTATAGCCTGACCCAATAATCTGGTTCCGACTGACTAAAATTGCCCCGACAGGAATTTCTCCCTGCGAGGCCGCTAATGCAGCCTGCTCAAAAGCATGCTGCATCCAGTATTCATCAGAATAAGCTTCTACATCAGACATAAATCAGCTGATAACACCATGACGTTTCAGTAGATCATTCCAGCTTTGAATTGAAGTCACTGGTGGATCATCAGCCAGAATACCTTTCAGACTGCGATCAGCTCCCTGCTTCCACTCTGGAGATAAATCCTTATCGACCAGACGGGCACGCACACCCTCAACAAAGTCAGGATGATTGATTTTCCAGGCCGAAATCTGGGTTTCCAGTTCAAACACTTCATTCCATGAATGCACCTGCTTGCCCCATTGCCATAATAACCAGCTTAGGGCTGCAGTTGTCAGTGAACCTTTTTGCAGGTTTTCACTGGCCTGACGCAGCCAGTCGCTACGCGCATCACTTAAACCGACAATTGCTTCATAGTCATGTTCAAAGTTGACACCACGACACACGCTATGAATTACATCCAATGAATTCTGTAATGGTCCTGGTCCAACCGGACGATGCATACTGTTCAAAGTGTCATCAATAGCACGGAAATCACCGGCCGGATAATGATCCC
The DNA here is from genome assembly GCF_013418555.1 of Acinetobacter sp. YH12134. Classification (NCBI taxonomy): domain Bacteria; kingdom Pseudomonadati; phylum Pseudomonadota; class Gammaproteobacteria; order Moraxellales; family Moraxellaceae; genus Acinetobacter; species Acinetobacter sp. YH12134. Next base: position 124,746 of record NZ_VPBT01000002.1, read on the forward strand.
AGTCAATATTAATCATCCGGTCCAACACCACATCACGTGCGACATCGCAGATATGTGTGGCCCAGCCAATTCCGTAAGCGCCGGCGGCAGTCATAATCGAACCGGTTAAACCAGTGAACAGACCAATAGCACCCCGATCTGCCAGAAAGCGCGATGCACCTACATCTGGATAAAGACCGATATTAATTTCCGGCATTGCCAGACGTGAATGCGGGGTTACCAGACGGAACGGCGCTGCCATAAACAGACCCAAACCACCGCCCATCACATAACCTTCACCCCAGACCAGAACCGGTTTGGCATAGTTATGCAGCAACAAATCCAGCGCATATTCCTGTTCAAAGAATTTATTGGCTGCCTCAACTTCGTCATTAATCACCAGTTGACGCAGTTTGCGCACATCGCCACCGGCACAGAAGGCTTTTGGTGTAGTGGAATCGAGCCAAATGGCTTTCACCTGCTCATCCGTATGAAAGTCCTGAAAGACTTCCAGTAAAGCAGTCACGATAGATTCATCCAGTGCATGCAACGACTTTGGACGGTTCAAACGAACAATACGCCAGCCATTTTGTGCTTCTTCAACAATTAAATCGGGATGATACTGTTTCAATACGGGAGTTTGTGTCATGCGTCCAGCTGCCAGTCTATAGGCTCAATGCCATGTTGTTTCAGGTAATTATTTGTTTTTGAAAACACTTTACATCCAAAAAAACCACCACGGTTTGCCGCCAGCGGCGACGGATGTGCGGCTTTCAAGATTAAGTGTTTATTCGGATCAATGCGTTGTCCCTTACGCTGTGCATAGGCACCCCATAAAATGAACACAATATGCTCACGCTGTTCATTTAGGACATCAATCACATGATCTGTAAATTCTTCCCAGCCCCGCTTCTGATGCGATGTTGGCTGTGCAGCCTCAACAGTCAGGACACTGTTTAACAGCAGCACACCCTGTTCCGCCCAACGGGTTAAATCGCCATGCTTGGGAATATCTAGCCCCAAGTCGGTATGTAACTCATGGAAAATATTACGTAAAGATGGCGGTAATGCAACCCCTCTCTGCACAGAAAAGCTCAGGCCATGTGCCTGATTCGGACCATGATAAGGATCTTGGCCCAGAATAACGACTTTGACCTGCTCTAGCGGCGTGGTATTTAGTGCATTAAAAATTAAGCCACTTGGTGGATAAATCACTTTATTGGCTTGTTTTTCTTCGAGTAGGAATGCTTTTAAGGCATCCATTTTCTCACCCAGCAAAAAATCGCTCAGGGCATATTTCCAGCTCGCATCTAACTGAACCTTCTCCAGTTTCGCGTGTTGCTGTTCAGTTAAAGACATACCTGTATTAAATCCTTTATATCCATGTCAGGATGTGTGTATTAGAGTTTAACCTGTAAATCTACGCTTGGGTTTTGGAATTTAATACCCTGTTTCAATTTTTCATACATCTCGGGATCTGACCATTCCGCGCGCACCTGCGCTGAAAACTCGATCTGATCCAAGGCAAGCCGTCCCATTTGTTCATTTTCAATATCTTCCAAAAAGCTTTGCGCATAACCGGTATCGGTTTCATGCACAATTACCGAATAGACTTCAACATCACCTTCACCATTCTGGGTGATGGTTGAGGCCAGCACCTGCTGCGCCAGAAAGAAGAAAATACGGGAAAACTGCTCGGCAGATGGCGATACTGGTAAAGAGACCCAGCGTGCACTGAAGTTTTGGCAGGCCTGAATATAATCCGGATTGTCCTGTTGCCAGAAACAGATCGCATGATCGAAAGAATCAAAAATTTCTTTAATCACACCTTTTAGCAAGCCAAAATCATAGACCATTTGACCATGATCTAATTTCGTTGCCTTAAGTAACAGCTCAACTTTATAGCTATGGCCGTGTATTGAACGTTTACAGCGGTCTGAAGTGCAGTTACGCACAATATGAGCATTTTCAAACTTAAATAACTTACGAATTAACATGTGTCCCGATCAGGCCAGATTATTTGTGAATCGACTATTAATTATAAAGCAAAATTAAAGGAATAAGCATTAAATTTGCTGTTTAACTTGATAGCTAAAACCTATCTCGCTTTATGCACAGTGAAAATTGCGCTGAAAGGCTGTGTTTTAAAATGGTGCCATGCTGCGATAGGCCACATAAACCGTTTTTTTATCGCGCACCAGATCACTACTAAACTGGCGTTTGCGTTCACTCAGCATCACTTCAATTTTTGCCTTAAAGTAATTGGACTGTACCCCCAGTAAAGCACCGACCTGAGCTTTCAGGGCGGCATCCACCTGTTTAAAGGCATCCAGCTCCCACAGTTCCTGCGTATTGGCAAAATGCTCCAGATTGGCCTGACGCTGTTCCAGCACCTGCTGAATCTGGTTCACATCCAGCTTGTCATCAATACTGGCCAGCACCAAAGCCGGTGCCGTATTTATGTTGATACTGGTACTGCGGTTCGGCAAAGCACTGACATAAGGCAGTAACAGCTGATAATGGCCCTCTTCAAAGCCGCGCACCTGTTTCAGTTCTTCGACACTATAAAACAGGGAATTTGAAGGTAAATAACCATTAGGTAGGCCCTGATAATAGCTACTCTCGGCACCCATCGGCCCGATGGGTAAATCATCGGCATCTTGCCAGTCAATTACCGCTTCACTGATTTGGGCAGGCAAGCCAACACGCACCAGCAGCCGTTCAAAATACAGTTTGGCATTTTCATTAACATTGCCATTGTCATTCAGCAAGGCATTTAAATTGAACTTCCCCGATTCATCACTCAACACACCCGCCACAAAACCATCTTCGACAGGAAAGGCTGGCATCGGCTGGGCCCAGTTTTCTTGCAGATGATCGACCTCGGCAGCATTTTCAGCATCATCTTTGAGCAATTCAGCGAAGAAGGCTTCGGCACTTTTGGCATAGAGCAAGGATTGGTTCTGTCGCATTAAATAAGCAGTACTTTCTGCGGTATAGGCCTGACGTTTGGCAATGGTCGCCGCCAAAATGGTGGCCAATACCACCATCATTAAAATGGTGATTAGCGCAATACCCTGTTGCTGCTTCATGTTCTGTCCCATTGCCCCATTCACTGCCTATCTTTAGTGCCTGTTTTATGATGTGGTTTTATTGTCTGATTTCAGGAAGTCAGTATTTAACAGGCTAAAAATCCATTCATATTGTACATCTTGTACGGTTAAATTTATTTTAATGCCTTTTGGCAGTTTGCGTTTTTGTTGATTATCATTTAAGTCAATACTGCTGTCTGGCCAGTTACTCAGTTCCTGCGGATTCAGCACACTAACCTGAAACTGGCTAACATTGTCCAATAATACGCTGGAAACCGGCTGATCCTGCCCGGATTGATGCAAATTGGCATATTTCAGACGATACAGTTTTTGTTCGTCGGCCCGGTACTGATATTCAATCCGTTCAGTCGGGGCAATGCCCTGCTGCAAAGGATCGGTCACACCGGTCTTGCTAAAATTAAAACGGCCGTTTTGTAATACCAAAGCTGGCTGAATATCATTATTGATGTTGGCCGTCAGCGGTACAATTTGAATGCTGTCACGCAAGATTTGCTGATAGGCACCCTGCAATCCTTCTAACTGCTGTTCATGCCACTGGTTACGGTCTTTGACCTTGACCAGATAATCAAATACTTTCCAGCCTAAGGCAGACAGCACCGCAAAGATGGCAATGGCCACCAGCAGCTCGACCAGGGTAAATCCGCGTTTAGCCTTAATCATTGCGCCACCCGATGATTAAAAAACACCAAATGGGTGATGCCAGCTTCCACCTGGCCGGTATCGGGGTTAAATAAGCTGACCTGCACTTCTACCCGCTGCACATTCGGGCTAATGGTGGGCTGTGCACTTTTATCAATTTGCCAGTTTTCATCTTGCTGGGTGACCTGTTTTGATTGCGTACCCGTCAGCCAGTCCTGCTGGATTTCCATTAGAGCCTGTTCGTTTAAGGCCACAAACTGCGCTTTGGTTCTTAAAATGGCATGAGAGGTGGACTGGGTATATTGCATGGCCACTTGGGTCAGTGCCATGGCAGCTGTAGCGAAAATCGCCAGTGCCACCATCACTTCTAATAAGGTAAAACCGGCAATACGTTTGAATCGGGTCTGATGCGGATGTGCTCGTAATCGGTACGCGGATGTTGAACAGCTGGAAAGCCGGTCTAGTTTTTGCAGATCAGGCGAGAACGCTGAAAATAATTTATTCTTCATTCACGATCTTACCCAGATGATCAATTTCTATTTCAGCCCCAACCGGACGCTGCTCGAAATAAAACTGAATTCGAACCGGCTTGACTTCGCCATTACCGAGCCAGATCAGTTTCGGGGCATCGCCTTGCAGCAAGGCGGCATTCTGCGCATTCTCAAATCCGTGTTGTAAAGGCTGAATCTGAAAGCTCACCCCATCGGGCAAACTTTGCATCTCAAATTCGGCATATTTTTGCCAGCGGGTCGCGGTTTGACTGAGCATGACGCTTGAACTGTCGGTAGCGGTGGTTGCTGGCAAATATTCCAGAACTTCATAACGAAATGGTGACACATCGCTGGCATTTTGCACATTTAGGGCCAGCACACGCGACTGATCATCTGCTTCGCGTTGCAGCTTCTTCACATCCATCAAAAACACTTCACGTGCCTGCATGGCACTGCGCTGGTCCACCCCGCCGATATTCATCAGCACCAATGAAGCAGCAATGGCCATGACCACAATCACCACCATCAATTCAATGAGTGTAAAACCACGAACAGATGAGAAGTGATGCGATCTAGTCATGAGATTTAGACGATCTGTTCGAGATGTTGAACTTGTTTCGGCAAGGCCAGTGCCTGATCGATATAGGCCACGCGCAAGGTGTCACGTGAACCCAGATAACGCTGGTAAAAACTGGAATTTAGAATGGCCGCCGCACCGTGCGTCAATGACCAGATCGAGGCCAGATAATCACGCACTGACATTTTGCTCTGAATTGATTCCAGATAATGCTCGGTCATGCGAATAATCAGACGCAGGCGCTGTTTACGCACCTGATACAGTTCGTTAAACAGATGGTTGATGCCCATACCGGTAGTCGACAGGCGCTCTTCAATCTGATGGAACAGTACCGTACGCTCTGGATGATGCAAGTGATGCAGCATAAAGAAGGCCAAATGTTCAGGAAACTTTTTCTCAGCATCCTTGATCATTTCAAGCAGCATGTTCTCATTACGAATAATCAGCAACATGTACAGCTCGTCTTTACTCTGGAAATGTTTATAAAGCGTGCCTTTGGCCAGGTCCAATTCTGCGGCCAAGGCATCAAGCGTCATCCCTGCTTCACCATTTTCTAATAGCAATTGCTCTGCCACTTGAAAAATTAAGGTTTCTCTTGCTCGAAATTGAGCCTGACGATCCATCTTCACCCTATAAACTCTCTCTTATGCACTTATCGGTCAGTTTTAAAAATCCTAGATTTTTACTTTTGGTTCAAGAGGTTTTCAAAATTCTGCATGGTTATGAAAGCCATCTCTTCCAGTGATTTATCATATACATCACTCAGGGCTTTGGCTACATATGGGACATATTTTGGTTCATTTGATTTACCACGATATGGCATTGGTGCCAGATACGGTGAATCGGTTTCAATCAGAACGCGATCTAGTGGCACCTGCTTGGCCACATCCCGTAAATCCTGAGCATTTTTAAACGACACAATACCCGAGAAAGAGACATAGTAACCGCAGTCCAGTACCGCTTTGGCGGTTTCCCAGTCTTCGGTAAAACAGTGCAAAATCCCATGGGTTGATTTTTCTGCGCGGATAATATCAACCGTATCATGCTTGGCTGAACGGGTATGCACCACCACCGGTTTTTTTACAATTTGCGAGGCATGGATATGGCGGGCAAAACAGTCTTTCTGCTCGGCAATAAAATCGGTACTGTGATAATAATCCAGCCCGGTTTCCCCCAGCGCCCAGACTTTTTCCGGTTGTGCCAGCTCGACCAGATAGTCAGTGGTGGCACGCGCCATGGTGGCCACATCTTCACAAGGATGCACACCCACGGTATAACCGACATCTGCATGACGTGCGGCAATTTTTGCCAGTTCGATATGGTCATCCAGATCGACCGAAATACTCATAAATTTAGATACGCCGGCTTCTCGCGCCTGCGCCAATGCCAGATCCAGATTTCCATCATACGGAGTTAAATCGAGCATGGTTAAATGACAATGCGTATCTACAAACACAGGCGTTTCCTACAACAACTTAGAACAGACTACATAGTGTAACTGTTTCGATTTGAAGACTTAAGTCCTGCCAGTAGTCTTTCTGCTTCTGCTTTGTAATACAGACCCTTTTCACCACTGAGTTGAATACCAAAGCCCTGTAATTTCACCCCATTCTGTTTTTGTGAAATCCAGATTACTTTACCGGTCAGTGGAATTTTTTGTGATTGTTCCGGCAAGGTCGCAAGTACAAAGATTTCTTCGCCCATCTGCACCGGTTGCTTGGAAGGAATAAACAGTCCGCCATCGACCACATAGGGCATATAACTTAAATAGAGCGTTTCTAGATCTGGAATATTGGCCTGGATAATTCCGCCCATACGTGGCTGCATACTGTTTCCCCTTAAAGATTCATCAATTTTATACACAGCTGATCAAGAATCAGATTGCTTTGAACATTCTGCTCTGTCATCTGTTTTGATTGTTGTATATCACTATAAATATCAAATAATGCTTCCAGCGAATACTGCTCGGCCAGCGCGCTTAGTGTCAGGTCGATGTTTTTCACCGGTTGATTTAGCTTGACACAAATCAAATCTGACAACAAGTATTCAAACATCTGACCAAATTCACTAAAACTCAGCTCTTTATTCCACTTGGTAGCAATTGCCATCGGCATATTTTTTTGACTGACCAATTTTTGCCAGTCTTGCACAAAATCAGCGCGCTTAAAGAACCAGTCCTGCTCGGCCACCTGAATGGCTTGCAGCGGCATCTGATTGGACAGGTTCATCAGCAGCTGTTTTTGCTGCTCGCTGCTTTCCGGCAAATGCTGGCTTAAAAAATCATGGGCCAGTTCCGGAGCAATCCGGTCAAGGGCAAAATGCTGTAAACGACTGCGAATAGTCGCGGGCAGCTTTAGGTAATGATCGGCCAGCAGGATAATCACCACCCGCTCGCCGGGTTCTTCCAGTGTTTTCAGCAAGGCATTGGCAGAGGCAATATTCAAGGCTTCTGCCGGCTCAATCACAATAACCCGCCAGCCATCTACGGTTTGTTGCACAAATGGTAATAAATCACGGATCTTCTCGATCTTAATTTTCGCGTTTTGTTTTTTATTCTCTTCATCGATCGTGATATAAACATAATTCGGATGCGTATCTGATTTTAACCATTGACAACTGCCGCACTCGCCACAGGGCAGATTGCGCTCATGACGATGCTGGCACAAAATCCAGGCCAGAAACTGCTGCGCAAAAGCTTCTTTGCCACAGCCTTTTTTACCATAAAACAGCAGTCCATGGCCCAACTGGGGAAATCTGCCCGTTAGTGTATCCCAAACTGTTTGCTGCCAGGGATAAATCTGCGCAGTCACTTCATTCTGCATGGCCAGCTCTACGATTCAAAATGCGCAAGATCAAGCGTATTCAGGCGATCCAGATCTTCCTGGGTATCGACACCCGGTGGTAAATTGGCTTCAGCCACGGCAATCGCAATCCGATGTCCATTTTCCAGCACCCGCAGCTGCTCCAGACTTTCCAGACGCTCCAGCAGACCCATCTCCCAAGTCACATATTCCTGTAACAGTTTTACCCGATAGGCATACAGGCCCAAATGACGATAAGCCTGATCATGCAATTGCGGCACGGCATTTTTCGCCCCGTCACGATCATAAGGAATGGTCGCGCGGCTAAAATACAAAGCCTGATTGTGCTTGGACATCACCACTTTGACAATGCTGTCACGCTGGAACTCATCCAGTGCATGAATCGGTTCACACAGTGTCGACATCGAACAGCCAGGCTGATCGACCAAGAGCTGCGCCACCTGTTTCACCAGCTGCACGGGCAACAAAGGTTCATCACCTTGCACATTGACAATAATGTCATCACTGGCCCAGCCTTTAATCCGCGCTACTTCACTTAAACGGTCAGTCCCAGAAGGATGATCCGCTGAAGTCAAGACCACATCCACCCCTTCAGCGCGGCAGACATCGGCAATACGCACATCATCTGTCGCCACACATAAGTCATCAAAACCTTCAACTTTTTTGGCCTGATCCACCACCCGTAAAATCATGGGACGGCCATGAATTTCAAGTAAGGGCTTACCCGGTAAGCGTGAACTGGCAAAACGTGCAGGAATAACGATGTGTTTCATAACTGTCCTTCATTCAGGGTCAAACCCAGTTGCGCTAACTGTTGATGCAAAACCTGATAACAAGCAGGTGACAATACCGCTTCAACCGGCACCACCCAGATTTCCCGGTTAAAATCAGGATACTGTTTCAGCAAGGGCAAAATCTTCACCGCATCTTTTTCGGTGGTAATAATCGGTTGATGATCTTCAAACTGCAAGTCATCAATTTCATAATCATGATGATCTGGAAATTCGTGGCACTGGAATTGCTGGATGCCCATCGACTCTAAGGTGCGATAAAAACGCTGCGGAAAACCAATCCCAACCACGGCATAAAAAGCATCTTGCGGATTAAACACCTTACCCTCTATGGCATTAAGTAAATAAGGCTCAGCCACTTCCAGATGCATATTCAGCGCTGAACTTGGCTGTGCCGCATGTTCAATCACGGTTGCTGTATTCAGGCGGCTTTTCGGCTCTCGCAAATAACCTTCAGGCAGAATTTTTTCATTGCCCAGACCGCGATTATTATCCAGCACAATCCATTCCAATTGGCGATTGAGCGCCAGATGTTGCAAACCATCATCACTGATAATCAGGTCCAGTTCATGTCTGGACAGCAGCAATTCAATACTCTGCTGACGATTGGCACCGACCGCCATTGGCGCACCGGTAGATTGTACAATCAGACAGGGTTCATCGCCGACCATGTCCGGCGTCGATTCAAAATCAACATAGGCCGGGAATGGGCCTTTGCCGCCATAGCCGCGGCTAATTACGCCAACACGCACATTCAGGCTATGCAGATAATTAACCAGATGAATCAGCAGCGGCGTTTTGCCGCTACCGCCTACGGTAATGTTGCCAATCACCATCACCGGCACTGGTGCGGTATAGGCTGCTTTCATCCCCGAAGCATACAGCTTCTGATTCAGCACACTGCCACCACGATATAACAGCGCCAACGGCCGTAGCACAACCAACCATTTGGCTTGCTTGTTCCAAGCGTCCTGAATGAATTGTGCAAATGACATGGCTGATTATTCCTCGAAATTGCGCTGATGCAACTGATAATAAGCACCCTGCTGGTTTAACAGTTCCTGATGGGTACCCTGTTCAATAATACGCCCTTGATCCATCACAACAATACGGTCGGCATTTTCGATGGTAGATAAACGGTGTGCAATGACAATGGTGGTACGATTCTGCATCGCTGCATCAAAGGCACGTTGAATAAAGTATTCAGATTCATTGTCTAATGCACTGGTCGCTTCATCCAGAATTAGGATCGGTGCATTTTTCAAAATAGCACGAGCAATCGCGATACGCTGACGCTGACCACCGGACAGGTTTAAACCCTGCGCACCGAGTGGTGTGTCATAGCCTTGTGGTAAGGCCATAATAAAATCATGCGCATACGCCGCTTTAGCCGCCGCGATAATCTCTTCATCCGAGGCACCTTCCAGCTGACCATACGCAATATTTTCACGCACGGTACGATTAAATAGCACCACCTGCTGATTGACCATGGCAATTTGGGTACGCAGGCTATTCAGTTCAATCTGATGAATATCCAGCCCATCCAGCTTGATCTGCCCTGAAGATAATTCCTGAAAACGCACCAGCAAATTAACCAGTGAGCTTTTGCCCGCCCCTGAACGTCCGACCAGTGCCACGGTTTCACCGGCTTTAACATTCAGGCTAAAGTCATGAATGGCATGATGGCCATCGGCATAGACCAGATTGGCCTGATCAAATTCAATATTGCCTTTTAAGGCTGGAGTTAAGGTACCAGTATTTTTTTCTTCCGGCATATCCAGCAGTTCAAATACTGAATGCGCCGCCGCCATACCGCGTTGCAGTTTTTCGTTGATATCGGTTAGCGCTTTAATTGGCTTGCTCAGCATACCAGCGGCAGTAATATAGGCCACAAATTCACCAGCTGAGGTGTCACGTAAAATTTCCGGGCGCAGCGCAATCCAGATCACGATGGAGAGTGCAATCGACATGATCAACTGTACCACCGGGCTGTTTAGCTGCTGCACAGCCACCATCTTCAGGCCACGGCGCAAATTTTCCAGCGAGTTCTGTTTAAAACGTTCCTGCTCGTATTGATGACCCGCAAAACCTTTCACCACCAGATTGCCGTTTACGGTTTCCTGCACCACGTGGTTCACATCACCCATGGTATCCTGCACCTGAATTGACAGCTTACGCATACGCTTGGCGGCTTTCCGGATTAACAGGCCAATCAGCGGGGCAAAAATCAGGATACAGATGGTCAAACGCCAGTTGCTATAAAACAGGTAACCAAGCAAGGCGATGGTAATTAAACCCTGTTGCAGCAAGGTACGCAAAGATTCGGTGGAAGCCGCTGTCAGCTGCTCCACGTTATACATGATTTTGGCAGTAATGTGGCCACTGGTATTGTCCAGATAATACTGCGACGGTAAGCGCAGCAATTTGGCAAATACTTCCTGGCGCACATTAAACACCAGATTACGTGAAATGACCGCGGTATAGTAGCCGCCCAGAAACAGGCCCACACCGCGGAAAAACATCAACAGCACCACCAGAAAAGGAAACAGGTGGGTGAAGGTGTAGTCTTTTTCCTGAATTGCCGTAATAATTTTTTCCAGCAACTTGGCCACTGATACCTCAGTCGCCGCATTGATGGCAAAACCCACCACAACCAGAATTGCGATTCCCCAGAAAGGTTTTAAATAACCGAGTAGACGCAGGTAGACTTTATAATCCGGATTCACTAATAGCCTCGAGTTGGTACTTTCGTACTGATGTTAATGTTGACGAAACCCAGTTGTCCCGCAACATCCATGACACGAATCACATCCTGATGAGAAGCTTTCGCGTCTGCCGCAATGATAAACATTAAATCACGTCGATCATTGGAAATTTGTTTAATTGCTGTATTTAAATCAGCAACTTCCTTGCTGGAAAGCGCCTGCCCGTTGACCGAATAATGCCCGGAGGCATCGACCACCACCTCGACTTTCTGGTCATAGGCTTTCGGTGGCACCCCTTGCGCTTCCGGCAAGGTCAGGTTCATCCGGCTAAATTGGTTAAAACTGGTAGACAGCAACAGGAACACCAGAATAAATAGCAAACAGTCAATCATTGGCGTCAGGTTAATATGAATATCTTCCACTTGCGAGCGTTTGAATTTCATAGGTCACCTTAGCCTGCTTTTTTAATGTCTTCATCAACAATCTGGGTTTGATGAAACAGCGCAGCATGAAACAATGTCGCCTGCTGTTCCAGCTCGGCCACATATTCCTGTACCAGACGCTGGAAATAACGGTAAGCAAATAAGGCCGGCACCGCAATCAGCATACCCGCTGCGGTGGTAATTAGCGCTTTGGAAATCCCCGGAATCATTAAAGTCGGGTTGCTTGAACTGATATCAATCATCAGGAAAGATTCAATAATCCCCAGAACGGTCCCCAATAAGCCGAGCAGCGGTGCTACAGCACTTAAAGTCCCGAGGAAATTAATATTTTTTTCCAGATAGCCAATTTCCTGAGAGGCTGTCGCTTCCATCTGCGCACGCGCAAACTGTTCAGACTGGTGTTTATTTTGCGCACCAGCCATAAAGATTCGGCCCAAAGTACTGTGCTGTAAATTTTCCGATTGCTGCAACTGCTGTAACACGCCTTGCACCGGCTGTCCGGTTTGTAATTGCAAGGCTTTCGGTACCACACCGGCACGCTTAAGACGTAAAAAACGCTCAATACTGATGGCCAGCGTAAACACAGAGCACAACAGTAACGGCAGCATCAGCCAGCCGCCTGCTTTTACCAATTCCCACATTCGATTTTCCCCAATAAATCTACAATAAAAATTAATCAGCCAAGCAGATATTTAAAATACCATCTAGTTCTTCTAAGGAGTGATAGCTGATCACCAGCTTCCCCTTACCCTGCTTGTTATGATCAATTTTGACATTGGCACTGAAACGCTCTGACAGACGTTGTGTCAGTTGCTGAATATCCGGTGCCGGTTCTGCTTTTGGTTTTTCTGTTTTTGGTGCGCTCCAGTCACGCACCAGCTGTTCGGTCTGACGAACAGACAAACTCTTTTCAATCACCAGTTCAGCCACTTTCAGCTGATCTTTGGCTTTTAAGGTCAAAATGGCGCGCGCATGACCCATATCCAGCAGCCCTTGCTGCATCAGGTCTTTAACTTCTTCGGTTAAAGTCAACAAACGCAACAGGTTACTGACTGTAGTTCGTGCCTTACCGACGGTGTCGGCAATTTCCTGATGGCTCAGACCAAACTCGTCATGGAAGCGCTGCAAGGCCATGGCCTGATCAATCGGATTCAGATCCTGACGCTGAATATTTTCAATTAAAGCCAGTGCAATCGCCACCTGATCGGTCAGGTCACGGACTATTGCCGGAACTTCGGTGAGTCCCGCCAGCTGTGCGGCACGCCAGCGACGCTCACCAGCAATAATTTCATACGGATGCTGTTCGTCATCAATTGGACGAATCACAATCGGCTGCATGACCCCGTGTTTTTCAATAGAGGCAGCAAGTTCCTGTAAATCCTGTTCATGGATAAAACGGCGTGGCTGATATTCACCCCGTTTTAATAAATGCACATCAATCTGTTTTAGCTGACCATGATCCAAAGACTGGGCTTCAAGTTGTAATTTTTCTTTCTGGATCGACCCAAGTAAGGCATCCAAACCACGACCTTTGGCGAGTCCGCGTTTTTTTGTGGTCATGCTTTACTTCCTTTTTTCACTTTGCTTTTCTTTAACATTTCAGCTGCCAGATTCAGGTAAGCAACTGCACCCTTTGAACTTTTCTCAAAATAAATTACAGGCAAACCATGCGCCGGTGCTTCGGCCAGACGCACATTACGTGGAATCACGGTGTCATACAGTTTTTTGCCAAAATACTGCTGCAACTCTTCAGATACATCACGGGTTAATGCATTACGCGCATCGTACATGGTTCGCAGCACGCCAATAATTTCCAGCTCTGGATTTAAGGCCTGCTGAATCCGGTCGATGGTCTGGGTTAAATCGGCCAGACCTTCCAGTGCATAGTATTCACATTGCATTGGAATCATCACGCCCTGTACCGCAGCCAGCGCATTCACAGTAATTAAGCTTAAGCTTGGCGCACAATCGACAATAATGTAGTCAAAACTTTTTTCAATTTCGCCCAGCGCATCACGCAGAATAAACTCGCGTCCTTCCTGCTCGGCAATAGCCAGTTCCACACCGGACAAATCACGGTTTGCACCTAAAACCTTATAACCCACTTCCGATTTGGTAATGGCCGTTTCAATTGGCACTTCGCCCAGCAACACATCGGTAATGGAATAGAGAAGGTCGTTTTTTTGGATACCAGAACCCATCGTGGCATTTCCCTGTGAATCCATATCCACAAGTAAAACGCGCTTTTTCAAAACAGCTAACGATGCTGCCAAATTTACTGCGGTTGTAGTTTTACCGACACCACCTTTCTGGTTCGCAATCGCAATAATTTGTGCCATGGTAACCCCAATCCTTAGAATGAATTAAATATGTTTTAATAAAAGTAGATGACGCTGTTCGTCCAGACGTGGAACTTTTAGCTCGATAATTTCACAGCTGAACTCATCTTTCAATGCTTCGACTTCATCGGCCGGAATCAGACCCTTCATGGAAGCAATAATACTCTGCCCATGCATAAACGGTTTTGATGCCGTCACAAAATCGGTCAGAGATGCAAAGGCACGACTGGTGATGACATCAAACTGGCCTAATTCGCGGATACTGTCTTCATTTTCGACCCGGGTTTGGACCGCCACCACGTTTTGCAGTTTCAGATCGGCAATAAACTGCTTCAAGAAACGGATTTTTTTGCCATTCGAGTCCAGCAGTACGCACTGACGTTCCGGCTGACATAAGGCAATAATCATGCCCGGCATACCACCACCGGTACCAATGTCCAGCAAACGGCCGGCAGGTAAATCGTTGAGAATACTCAGGCTGTCGAGCAAATGCTTGACCAGCATTTCTTTCGGATCACGAATTGCGGTCAAGTTATACGCTTTGTTCCATAGCACCAAAGCATCTTGATATTGGAGTAATAAATTTAAAGTCTCATCGCTGAGCTCTAAACCCAAGGCCTGACTACCCTGCTTGAGTTCCTGAAAAAACGTATGCATAAACAATGAACGTCTCGAAAAAGTTAGCTGAAAGTATACCGATTTATCTGCCAAGTCACAGCAGCGAGTGCTTAGTGAATATGCACTTAAGCGTACACACCTTGCTGAATTTGTTGATCCAGTGCATTTAATCGCTCAGGAGTGCCAACATCTACCCAGACACCCTGCAATTTGCTGGCGGCAATTTTTTCATCCTGCATGGCCTGTTTCAATAACGGTGCCAGTGGACGCTTGCCACCTTCCAGGCCTTGGAACATCTGCGGATCAATCACGGCAATACCGCTATAGGTCAGATTTTCACCCGATTTACCCTGATCAAAGGTATAGGCTTTTTGTTCCGACAAGGTGAAATCGCCTTGCGGATGCTGTGCCGGATTCTCTACCAGCACCAGATGCGCCAGCTGACTCTCTAGCTGTACCGACAATAATGGCGCAAAATCCATGGTGGTCCAGACATCGCCATTGACCAGAATAAAGGGCTCATTGCCGAGCAGCGGCAGCGCGTTAATAATCCCGCCTGCGGTTTCCAGACCTTCGCCTTCATGCGACCAGAGAATATTAACGTCAAACTGGCTGCCATCCCCCAAAGCCTGAGCCAGTTTTTCACCCAGCCAGGCGGTATTGATCACAATTTCGGTTACGCCAATGCGCTGCAGCTTTTCGATATGCCAAACAATCAGCGGCTTACCGCCCACTTCCAGCAAGGGTTTAGGCGTATGCAAGGTTAAAGGACGCATCCGGTTACCTAAACCGGCAGCAAGAATCATGGCTTTCATCAGGCAGCTACCTCATAACGGCCATATTTGGCTTCAAATGCCGGCATAACTTTTTCACGAATAAACTGCATAAAAGGCTGCAATTCGGCATAAGGCTGCGATTCTTCCAGTAGATACCACATCACGCGCGGCAAATCTTTTAAGTAACCCGATTTGCCATCACGCTCGAACAGGCGCACAAAAATACCCAGAATCTTGATATGACGCTGAATCGCCATCAGGTCGGCGTCTTTCTTGAACTGCTCAAAATCACGCTCCTGCTTGGCGCTTTCCGGCAGCAAATCATAAAAGGTTTTAAACCAGCGATAGACACGATCTGCATTCCACTGCACGTAGGCATCACGGGTAATTGAAATCAGATCATAGGTATCGGCGCCAATTACCGCATCCTGAAAATCAATCACCCCAAGTTCGGTTTCACCTGCAATTTTCATCAGGTTCCGGCTGTGAAAATCACGATGTACAATCACTTGTGGCTGGGCCAAAGCCGCATTGGCCAGAATAGCAAAGGTACGCTTGATTAACGCGCTCTCTTCTGCGGTTGGCTGAATCTGTAATGAGGGCAACATCCAGTCGGTGAGCAGCTCCATTTCACTGATCAGTTTTTCATAGGAATAGTCCGGGAAATGGCCTTCGCCAGCAATGGACTGCAATTGGATCAGCTGCTTAAAGCTTTGTGCATAGTAGTCATCGACAGTCTGTTCATTTAACAGGGTCGAGAGCAATACATCACCAAAATCTTCCAGTAGCAAAAAGCCCTGCTGCAGATCTTTGGCGATGATATGCGGCACGCGTACACCATGCGCATCAAAAAATTCATCAATCGTCACAAAAGGACCACAATCTTCTTTTTCTGGTGGTGCATCCATCAGCATAAATGTTTTATTATTCAATTTGATTCGTGCATAACGACGGAAGCTTGCATCGCCTGCTAAAAAATGAGTTTCAAATTGATCTGAACCGAGTACAGATGTAATCCATGTTTGTATCAATTGTTCACGTTGTGTATTCATTTGCAATAAATTCTAATACAGGCTGAGTTTTTAAAGTGCTAAGTGTAGCTACTTCTGCGCTTTTTCTCTATGATGCGACAATAATTAATTGCGATTAAGCACTCTTGGTTAATGAGACAAATGAAGCATCAGTTTAAATTTAATCCTTTAGCGACTGCGATCTTGACCCTGTTATGTGGACACGCGATGAGCAGTCATGCAGAGACCACAGAGCCCGCTTCATCCATCACCAATCAACAACTCAAACAGAGCATTCAGGATGCTTATCCGGGCCAGTCGTTTTTTGAACAGTATTATGTCGATAAAACCGCGCCGGAAGCCCAGCAGCGTTTTGGCCAAGAGCTGAGTTCAGCCTATTGCCAGGGCGCCTGGGTCACGCCAATTAGCCCGGACACCGTGGCCGTTGCTGCTGAAGAAGCCACCTCGACCGTTACCGCTGATTATGGTCACTATAATCCTAATGGGGATTCGGTTTTAGAAGGCAATGTGGTAATTGACCAGCAAGGCCGCCAGATTCGTGCCGATAAAATTACCATTGACCAGACCCAGACCTATGCCAGTGCCGAAGGCCGGGTACAAATGGCGCAAGCCGGTTTACTGGCGCAAAGCGACCAGATCAATTACAACCTGAAAACCCAGCAAGGCGATTTACACAACAGCTTCTATATTGCAGAAGAACAGCACGCACATGGCATGGCGGAAAAGATTGCCCGCACTTCAACCAATACCTTGGTATTGAACAATGCCACCTATAGCACCTGCCCGCCTGAACAGGCACCGACTTGGAAAATTCAGGCCGATGAAATCAAGCTAAATCAGGAAACCGGTCGCGGTGAAACCCGTGGCACCAAACTGTATGTAAAAGATGTGCCGGTGCTGGCAGTGCCATATTTTAACTTCCCGATTGATGACCGTCGTACTACCGGTATTTTGACCCCGAGTTTTGGCTTTACCAATGATGGTGGAGTTGAACTGGCGGTACCGGTCTACCTGAACCTGGCTCCAAACTATGATGCCACCGTGACACCACGCTATATTGGTGACCGTGGCCCGATGCTGGAAGGTGAATTTCGCTATCTGACCGAGAATTTTGGTCAGGGTCAGATCTGGGGCGGCTACCTGGCCTCTGACAATAAATACAATGATGAAGATCGTAAGGATTTTCACTTTCTGCATAACTGGCAGATTAACGAGCAGTTCAATACCAATCTGGAATATAACTACGCTTCAGATAAAGACTATTTTGCTGACTTAAACAACAACCCGAACTCCAGAACCGACCTGAACTTACGCCGCGCCTGGGAACTGAATTATCGCAATGGTATTCCGGGTTTAAGAGCGCAGCTAAAAGTTGAAGATTTCCACACGCTGGACCCGACTATTCCAGATGAAGACCGTCCGTATGCGCGTTTACCTCAGTTCTTATTAAATTATAAAACTGGTAATCCACAAGGCTTCCAGCTTGAATTCAATCACGATACTGCTTATTTCAAAAAAGATATCAACCATCTTGAAGGTCATACCAATGATCTAAATACGTATGAGCCAAGCGGTACCCGTATCTATAACGATTTTAAAGTACGTTATAATTACCGCAACCCGTGGTCTTTTGTAATTCCAGAAGTATCACTTCGCAACGTCAATACTTTCTTTGATAAAGACACCATCGCGTTTTATGACAATAACAGCGGTACTCTGACCAATAGCTCAAGTGAAAATAAATCGGTAACAGTACCGCAGTTTACCCTGGACGCCGGCCTGACCTTTGAAAAAGAAGGCCGCTTCCTGCAAACCATTACCCCGCGTGCCTTCTATGCCTATGCACCGTATCAGAATCAGGATGGCCATCCAAACTTTGATTCAGCCACCGCCTCCATTAACTATGACCAGCTGTTTAGTCCGTACCGTTTCTATGGTCATGACCGCCTGGAAGACAACAACTTCCTGTCACTCGGTTTAAGCTATAGCCTATTTGATGAAGTAGGCCTGGAACGGATTCGTGCCAGCCTGGGTCAAAGCTTCTTCTTTGAAGATCGTCGTGTCATTTTGGAAAACCCATCTGATGACTTTGATACTCAAAGTCGTACTGGTCCAATCATCAGTCTGGCCAGCCAGTTAACCGAAAACCTGAATATTGGTGCCAATGCAGCCTGGATGTCAAACGGTGACAATGCCCAGCGCGATCTGCACCTGTTCTATACCGGTGAACAAGGCAATTTATACAATGTCGGCTATATTAACCGTCGTCATATTCCAAACCGTCAGGATCATTATGATCAGGTGGTGGCCTCGTTCATTCAACCGGTCTACAACAACTGGCGTATTCTGGGTCATGCCCAATACGATTTGGACAATAGCGTCGCCCGTGAATATTTACTCGGTGTGAACTATGAATCCTGTTGCTGGGGCATCTCGGTCTACGGCCGCTCTTATTATAATGATCTGGATGA
Organism: Acinetobacter sp. YH12134; assembly: GCF_013418555.1. Lineage (NCBI taxonomy): Bacteria > Pseudomonadati > Pseudomonadota > Gammaproteobacteria > Moraxellales > Moraxellaceae > Acinetobacter > Acinetobacter sp. YH12134. The sequence continues at coordinate 143,541 of NZ_VPBT01000002.1, forward strand.
TGTCTCCGATCACAACGTCAAGCCGAAACGCGCCATCATGGCTGAATTGAACCTGAAAGGCCTCGGCAGTTTCAACAATAAACTTGCATCTTTACTTGAAAACCGTATTTTAGGGTTTAATAGAACTAATCAAACTTGGACACAACGTTAATGAAGACACCACAGTTAAAACAATTTTTTAAAGCCACTGCCTTAGCTTTATGTATTTCTTCAGCTGCACCTGCTTTTGCACAAACTGTAGATCAGGTCGTGGCCGTGGTGGATAACAGTGTCATCCTACAAAGTGATTTAGCGCAAACCGCTGCTGAAATGCAGCAACAATTACAGGCACAGAACAAAACCGTGCCACCGGCTCAATATCTACAACAACAGGCCTTAGAACAACTGATCGTGCGTCAGGCACAGCTGGAACAGGTCAAACGCTATAACATCAAGCCTGATGAAAAAGCCTTAAATGAAGCGGTGATGCGTGTGGCCCAACAAAATGGCAGCAAAAGTCTGGAAGATTTCCAGCAGAAAGTCGACCGTATTGCACCGGGGACCTATGCCTCTTTACGCAACCGTATTGCTGAAGATTTGGCAATTAACCGTCTGCGTCAGCAAGTCGTGATGTCGCGAATTAAAATTAGCGATCAGGATGTCGATAACTTCCTGAAAACCCCGCAAGGTCAGGCCGCTTTAGGCAGTCAGGCGCATGTGTTGCATGTGCGCGTATCCGGTGAAAATGCACAGGCCACCGCGGAACAGGTTAAAACTGCACTGAATAACAGCAATGACCTCAATGCCATTAACAAGCAGTTCAGCACAGCTGCCACCAAAGTTGAATCGGCTGATATGGGTTTCCGCAGCCTTTCTGAAATTCCGGCTGAACTGGCTGCACGTGTAAGTGCACTTGACGTCGGTCAGACCACTGAGCTGATTGCAGTCAATGATGGTATTCATGTGCTGAAACTGGTCGATCGTAAAGCCGGTGAACAGCGCGCGCTGGTCCCACAATATCAAACCCGTCATATTCTGATTCAGCCAACAGAAGTGGTGAGCCCAGAAAATGCCAAGCACATGATTGACAGTTTGTATAACCGCCTCAAAGCCGGTGAAGATTTTGCAGTGTTGGCCGGTACTTTCTCAACCGATACCGGTTCTGCCCGTGATGGCGGTAGCCTGGGCTGGGTTAGCCCTGGAGTGATGGTGCCTGAATTTGAACAGCAAATGAAAAGCACCCCGGTAGGTGAAATCAGCCAGCCATTTCAAACCCAGTTTGGCTGGCATATTCTACAGGTGACAGATACCCGCCAGCAGGACATGACCCGCGAATACCAGGAACGTATGGCACGCCAGATTCTAGGTGAACGTCAGTTTGATACCGAACTGGACAGCTGGTTACGTGAAATTCGCAGCAATGCCTTTGTCGATATTAAAGATCCAAACCTGGACCGTAAAAATAACTAGGTCTTAAAAAATGAAAAACCAGTGCCTGCACTGGTTTTTTTAATTCTGGCTTTTCACCTCGCCATCAATAGCAATAAAAAAACCGCTGAATTCAGCGGTTTTTTTATAAGAGGACTTAAGCCATTAATATTGATTAACGGTTGTTGTCATCTTCTTGAGAATCTTCAAATTTAGAGTCGTTGTCAAAACCAGAAGCTTGACCACCGAAGCCAGCGCCTTGACCACCGAAGCCACCTTGACCACCGAAGCCAGCACCTTGACCACCGAAGCCACCTTGACCACCGAAGCCACCTTGACCACCGAAGCCGCCTTGACCACCGAAGCCGCCGCCTTGACCGCCGAAGCCGCCTTGACCACCAAAGCCACCACCTTGACCGCCGCCGAAGCCGCCGCCTTGACCACCGAAGCCACCAGCGCCTTGAGCACCAGCAGGTGCACCAGCAGGACGTGGATTACGTGCAGGTACAACTGTAGAAATCGCGTGTTTGTAAACCATTTGGCTTACTGTATTTTTTAATAGCACCACATACTGGTCAAAAGATTCGATATGACCCTGTAATTTAATACCGTTTACAAGGAAAATAGAAACTGGAATACGTTCTTTACGGAGAGAATTCAAGAACGGATCTTGTAAAGTTTGACCTTTAGACATGTTATAACTCCAAAAATAATTAAAAATCAGCGCAAAAACTATCTTTATTTTTCAATTAAAATTTATAAAAAAGACAGTTCATAAATTTTGCTTTATCCGTAACAGTTTCGCAAGTCTTCTTGAGCCTGCTTTATCGTAAAATATGTTTGAATTTTATGCGATTCCTGCAACGATCTGAGCCAAGTATATTGACGTTTTGCAAGTTGTCGTGTTGCAAATAGGGCCTTATCCTCCATTTCTTGCTTTTTATTGAGACTTTTATCACTTTTCTTTAGAAATTCTAAAGCTTGTCGGTATCCAACAGAGCGCATAGAGGGTAAATTTTCATCTAAATCGTATTTTTCAATAAGCCCTTCTACTTCATTCAAAAAACCCATTGACCACATTATTTCTAATCGTTTTTCTATACGTTGATGTAATTCTACCCGATCTGGCAGCAAGGTGTGATTATGAAAAGTGTAACGATATGGTACATTTTTGGGTTGTTCTGCTTGTAGTTTGGTAATAGGTTGACCGGTTAACTTGAACACTTCCAAGGCCCGGATAATCCGCTGCTTATCGCTGACTTTAAATTTCTGTCCGGCTAAAGCATCTACTGCGCACAATTCGGCATACACGGCTTCCCAGCCCTCACGTGCCGCCTTATCTTCAATTTCAGCACGCACCGCATAATCTGCACTTGGCAAATTACTGGATAACCCTTCCAGCAAGGCCTTGAAATACAGCATGGTCCCACCCACCAGAATCGGGGTTTTGCCACGCGCATGCATATCATCAATTAAAGCGCAGGCATCTTCCACAAACTGCGCAGCAGAATACACCTCTAAAGGGGTAATAATATCAATCAGATGATGCGGATAACGCGCCTGCTCGGCTTTGCTTGGTTTAGCCGTGCCAATATCCATATCCTGATACACCAAAGCGGAATCGACTGAAATCAGCTCAAAATGCCCCAGTTCATAGAGTTCACATGCCAAAGCAGTTTTACCGCTTGCAGTAGGTCCCATTAAATTGATGACCGGCAATTGATTTGACATGTACCACTACTCTCCTCGAGCAAAAAGTTTATCTAATTGAGCCAATGGAAAGGCACGCCAGGTTGGACGGCCATGATTACATTGGCTGGCAAATTCGGTTTGTTCCATCTGGCGCAGCAAGGCATTCATTTCAGATAGGCTGAGCATACGATGTGCACGCACGGCACCATGACAGGCCATGCCGGCCAGAATCTGGTCACGTTTTTGTAGCAGTGCTTGCGCTTCATCAGCCGGGTCCAGATCATTCAGCAGTTCAGGAATCAGCGCATCAAAATTGGCCTTATGCAAAATCGCCGGCACCCCACGCACAATCACCTGCTCATCACCATATTGATCCAGATCCAGCCCTAAACGTGCCAGCTGCGGTTTTAGCTCTTCAATCCGCATGGCCTGCATCCGGCTAATGCTAATCACTTTAGGAATTAGCAACTGCTGCGAGGTCCAAAACTCGGGCTTATCCCAGGCCGATTTCATTTGCTGTAATAAAATCCGCTCATGTGCCGCGTGCATATCGACAATAATCAAGCCTTCGGTATTTTGCGCCAGAATATAAATTCCGTGTAACTGGGCAATGGCAATCCCGAGTGGATGTTCATCTACCGGAGCTGGCTGCGTCTCACCTGCGGCCGACTGTGGGCTGGACAATGCAGATTCATCCAGCTCACGTAATGGTGCCAGATAGCTTTTTAGCGCATTGTTCAGCTGCTGTGAGCCATAGGCATTGCTATAACCCGTATTCTGACCACTGGCCATTTTCTGGCCTTGTGGCAGTACATAATCCACACTTTGCGGGTGGGCATCGCTAAAATCTGTCAGTAATTCTGGTGCAGCCTGATTAGATACTGGCACGATGGCTTCGGCTGCTTTATGCAGCTGGAACTGTTCCTGATAACGTGGCTGCGCCGCAAACACCGGCTCCGGGGTTTCGGTTTTCATGGCCGTGGCCAAGTCGGCACTGGCGGTTTGGAACTGCGCCAGGGTTTCTTTGCCATAATGACGCACAAACTCATGCACTTCACGCTGGTTTAAAAAGCGGATTTCATGCTTGGTTGGATGCACATTGACATCAATATTTTCAGGTTCAACTTCCAGAAACAGCAAATACGCCGCATGCTGATGACCATGCAAAATACCATCATAGGCCATGCGCAGCGCATGTGAGATAGTCTTGTCTTTAACAATCCGGCCATTTACATAGACATATTGTAAATCGGCCTGTGCCCGCGCATCGGAAGGATGGCCCAACCAGCCCGACAGACGCATGCTGATACTATCGGCATCAATCCAGTAAGCATTTTCGGTAAACTGTCGTCCCAGCAATTGCTGTACACGCTGAAAACGCAGCTCGCCGCTGTCAGCAACCGGCAGGTTCAGCTTGATGCTGTTATTATGTTCCAGCACAAAACGGATATCAAAATGCGTCAGTGCCAGACGGCGCACAATTTCTTCAATATGGCCAAATTCGGTACCCGGCTTTTTTAAAAATTTACGGCGTGCCGGCACATTAAAAAACAGATCCTGCACCCGAATATGGGTTCCTTTCGACGCAGCCACCGGCACAATCTCCTGATGATCAAAAGCCGTGCCATTCACTTCAACCTGATAGCCCACCCCTTCATCTGTCTGGCTGCTGATCAGGCTTAAACGCGATACTGCGGCAATGGACGCCAGCGCTTCACCGCGAAAACCGAGGCTGACAATGGCATGCAAGTCATCGGCAGTTTGAATTTTACTGGTGGCATGACGCATCACTGCCAAGGGCAGATCTTCAGGATGAATGCCGCGCCCATTGTCAATAATTTCAATCAGGGTACTGCCGCCCTGTTCCACCCGGATAATCAGTTCGGTCGCACCGGCATCAATCGCATTTTCTAATAATTCTTTGACCACAGAAGCCGGACGCTCAATAACTTCTCCGGCGGCAATCTGGTTGGCCAGTGCCGGATCAAGCGCGCGGATACGACGTGTACTTAAATCAGCCGACATGGGTAAAATTCTGCTCCAGAGCGTGTTGCAAAGCGGTAGAAGATGAGCTGAGGGTTGCGGTGCGGCTCAATTCATCTTCAGACTTTAGAATATTAATAATCAGGTCCGGTGCTGGAATTTCATCCCCACCTTTTGATGGCCATTCAAATAAAAATAAGGCGTTTGCTGTATCCAGATAATCGCGGATGCCCATCAGCTCCAGTTCATACGGGTCATTCAGGCGATACAGGTCAAAGTGGAAAATATCCTGACCATTGACCTGATACGGCTCCACCAGGGTATAGGTGGGACTTTTTACCGATCCCTGATGACCTAAGCTTTGTAACAGATAACGGGTCAGCGTGGTTTTCCCTGCGCCCAAATCCCCAATCAGATAAATCACCCCGCGCGGGAAATGCGCCGCCAAAACCTGAGCCAGATTTTGGGTCTCTTGTTCATTGTTCAGGTTCAGACAAAATGAATACTGCATAATACTCGCGACATGATTCAAAACAGCAATTATGATAGCATCGCAGCCGTTTAAAAGCCTATTCGACTGCGTCAGAATCTGTATTTTTTCACAGCATTTGTTACCTAATTTGAGATGTGCACCCGTTCATGAGCTCCACTGCCGATTTTATTCCCCCGATGATTAATGGTGTTAGCGCCAGCAAAGTTTACTTGCAGCCATCATCGGCAAGTACAGTATATGCCTACCTGTGCCAGCAGTTTCCGCATATTTCTGCAGCTGAATGGCTGTCGCGCTTTCAGGATGGGCTGGTCTATGATGCGCACGGTCAGCGTCTACACATCGACAGTCCCTTTCAGGCACATACACACTGTTTTTACTATCGTTTTTTAGCCCATGAAGTAACAGTACCGTTTCAACACCAGATTTTATTTGAAAATGAAGATTTGCTGGTGGTAGATAAACCGCATTTTCTGACCATGAGCCCAACCGGACAATATGTGCAGCAAACCTTACTGGTGCGTTTGAAACAGCAAACTGGCAATGAACAGCTGACCCCGATTCACCGTTTAGACCGGGAAACTGCCGGCGTGGTGCTATTTTCCAAACAGCCGGCCAGTCGTGGTCTTTATCAGCAAATGTTTGCCGAACGTCAGGTCCGCAAGACCTATCATGCGATTGCACCTTTTCGTGCCGATTTAAGTTTTCCTTGCACCACCCGTTACCGCATGGAAAAAGGTCAGCCGTTTTATACCATGCAGGTGGTGGATGGAGTACCCAACAGCGAAACCGATATTGAGCTGTTAGCGCATAACGGTCATTTGGCAAAGTATTTGCTTAAACCTGTCACCGGTAAGCAGCATCAATTGCGGGTGCATTTAAATCAGCTTGGAATTGCTATTTTAAACGATCCATTTTATCCGCAGGTGCAGCATAAAACGGAAGATGATTTTTCTGCGCCTTTACAGCTTCTGGCCAAAGATATTTGCTTTCAGGACCCAATCAGCAAAGCAGCAATGGCGTTTAGCTCCCAATTTGACCTGACACTGTAATCTAATTGTCATTACATTTATTTCAATTTTTCCTGTGTATGAATATTGAAATTACAAATGGTTAGATTAAAATGTGTCTACACAGTTAAGTGCACTTAAATTAATTAAAATCATGAGAAAAACTGAAGTTTATCAAATTCGCCTGGATTCTCAGGAAAAGAAACAGGCTTTTGCCGTGTTTAAACAGTTGGGGATTACACCGGCACAAGCGGTTCGTCTGTTCTTTAAACAGGTCGTTCTGACCAAATCTATTCCTTTTTCTATCGAAAACCAGAATATTAATCTGGAGCAGCTGATCAAGTTAAGAAAGCTCAAGCAAGAACAGCAAAATACTCAGGCCACACCAACACCTGCGCCCGTCAGCCCCGACACTTCCCCACTGGACGATGAAGATCTGGACCTATTTGCCGAATTAAATGCCCTCTTGGGTGAAACTGACAAAAGTTAACAGTGTTGTATTTATAAACAATATTTTAATTTAATCTGCTAAAAACTTGGTTATGCTGCATAGACAACAATAAGATATGCAGGGAGTCATGGATGATTGTCAAACGCGCAACCGTAGCAGATCTCGAGCAGCTGGCCGTATTATTTGATGAATATCGTCAATTTTATGGTGCATCTTCTAACCTGAAGCTTTCACACCAGTTTTTACAACAGCGTTTTGAAAATCATGAAAGCGTGATTTTTATTCATGTGAAAGATGAGGTGATTACCGGTTTTATCCTGCTGTATTTAGGCTTTTCTTCGGTGGCCTGTACCACCTATTATATTCTGGATGATGTCTATGTGACGCCGGTCTATCGTCGTCAAGGCTCGGCCAAACAGCTGATTGATACCGCAATTCATTTTGCCCGTCATAACAATGCACTACGGATTAGTCTGCAAACCCAGAACAACAACTATCAATCGCATCAACTGTATGAACAGATGGGCTTTATTAAAGACAATGAGTTTCAGACCTACCACTGTTTCTTAAAATAGCCCACTATTAAAAGCCGGTTTAATCCTGCATCCGGGTACGCGCCTGCTGTACCTGGGCGTCATCTAAATAGATCCACTGCCCCAACTCGAGTTCTGGCAGGTTTAAAGCGCCAATTTGCTGACGATGCAGCTTTTCCACCTTATTGCCAACTGCTGCCAGCATCCGCTTTACCTGATGATAGACACCCTGATGAATGGTCATTTTCAGCTCGTGCTCGGCCAGACGGCAAATATCGGTGGCAGCAAAAATGCCGCTTTCATTGCGCAGTTCAACTCCATCTGCCAGTTGCTGGATTTGCGCATCTGTGACCGGATCTGCGGTGTACATGCGATAGACTTTGGCCACATGCTTTTTCGGATGGGTCAGCGCCTGTAAAAACTGGCCATCATCAGTTAGCAATAACAAACCGGTGGTGTCCTGATCTAAACGTCCCACACATTGCAGGCCACGATTCAGCAAAATATCGTCAAACAGATCAAACACACTAAAATGATGGGTGGCCTGATGTGAACACTCATAACCTTGCGGTTTGTTTAACGCGATATAGACCTTCTCCCGATAGGTATAGTCCTGCCCATAGACCGAAAATTTTAAACCCTGCAACTGCAGTTTCTGTTTGGGTTGGGTGATGACTTCACCCTCAATGGCAATCGCACCATTTTGAATCAGCTGCTGGCAGTGTTTGCGTGAACCAAAGCCTTGCGATTGCAACATTTTTTCTAAAGTCATCGAATTACCTGTGGAGTGAAAGCTGTATCAATATGGAAGATGGCGTATTTTATACTGAAACCGCGCTGGAGTTGGAATCTATCAGCAGGCCCCGCTGAAAAAGGCTACAATAATGGCCTCTTTTTCTCCCATGCCACCGTGTTCAGCCTGTATGTCACACCTCGATTTAAACCTGATTGTTCTGCTTATTTTATTGGCCTGCGGTATTTTTAGTCACAATACTGCCGTCACCATTGCCGCCGCGGTGTTAATCGTGTTTCGCATCACACCACTGGAAGTATATTTTCCGCTCTTGCAACAGCATGGTTTAAATATTGGCATTATCATTTTGACCATTGGCGTACTAACGCCCATTGCCAGCGGTAAAATCCCCGGTGATGAAATCCTGAAATCATTTATGCACTGGAAATCCATACTCGCGATTGGCATAGGCCTGTTTGTGGCCTGGCTCGGTGCACGTGGGGTACAGCTGATGAGCCATCAACCGAATATTGTCGCTGGCCTGCTGATTGGTACGGTTGCCGGTGTGGCCTTGCTGCGCGGTGTGCCGGTCGGACCATTAATTGCCGCCGGCATTTTATCGTTATTGATTGGTTCTAAATAGCCGCTTCATACAGACACGGCTTTAAAGAGATACAGATACACGATTAGGCACGTACATCGGCCTGAAACAGCTTTTGGCATAATAGCCAGCCCATTGCCGAGAACGCAGCCATCATAATACCGACCCAGAACCAGTCTCCGGTGGCAGAAACAATCGCAGCAATTGCTGGTGGCAACAGAAACTGCGATGTCGCTGAGCACTGTAAAATCATGCCAATGGTCGCACTAATGGCCACCGGACTAGGCGCAAAACGCAAGGCTTGAGCAAAGACCACCGCGGCGACCAGACCACCAAATAACGAAAAGCTAAACACGCAGGCAAACTGCAGTAAAAATGGTAACTGGGCCTGAAAGATATAGAAACTTAAGGCACACAGCATTAAGATGATAAAACCGGTTTGGACTAAAGTTTTAGGCAGCAAACCGCGCTGCAACATGATGCCGCAGGCAAAGGTCCCGACTGCATTGGCAATCGCCACCGAGGCAGTTAATGCGCCTGCCAGCGTCAAGGAAATCTCGTTTTGCTGATAGATGGTTGGCAAGAAACCCACCAGACTAAACCATTGTCCGGCATAGGTGCCGAACATCAATGCCAGCATCCACGCTGGTGGATGTTTGAGCGTGGTTTTGATCAGCTGAAACACTTCAATTTTCTGGGTTGATTGTTGCGGTTTCGGCACTCGGGTGGCGACCAGCGCAAACAGGCTTAAGGTCAGTAGTGTTAGCGTCAGCCATACCCCTTGCCAGCCCATCATGGTGATTAGCCACGGCGTCAGTAATAAGGAAATCCCCATGCCGCCGCCCATATAGGCACTCCACAAGCCCATTTTGGCGGAAATTTCTTCTGCCGGCACCAGCTGGCGAATATAGGCCGGACCACTTAAGGTCACCAGTAAAAAGCCAAATCCTTCCACTACCCGCAGCAGCAGCAAACTGCTGACGCTTTGGCTAAACCCACCGACCAAACTAGCTGCGCTTAGTAAGCCCAGTCCAAGCAAGACACAGCGTTTCAGTCCAATTTTTTCGACATAACTGCCCAAGGTCAGTGCAAACAGCATACCAGCCCCTTGCACCAGCGACAGCAACAAACCAGCTTGTACCAGCCCGATCCCCAGTTCCTGCTGTAATACCGGCACCGCTGGCGGTAATTTACCGACATGCATCGCCGCGACAAAACCTGCACAAATAATCCAAATATCCCTGCTGAACCATTGTACTTTGGACATACCCTTACTCACTTCAATCTTGTGACTTGAGCTTATCAAGTTCAGTAACTGCCATTTATTAAAAAAACATCTCATCTTATGTTTTTCCTGAATAAATGGCGTAGCTGGCAGATGATTCAACGACCTGAATCCTCACCATTATTTACTCAAAAATTACGCTATTTGTGCGGATGTTATTGTGCATAGTAATGACTACGCTTTTGCGAAAATTTTTCCAGCTGTTTCAGGAAGCCTTCAAAATAGCTTTTTTCTTTTTCTTCACTGCGATAACCAGCATACAGCGTGCGGCGTAGTCCTTCTGCCGAAACACAATGCAGACGGCGTGAAGTGACCCAACCTTTTTGTTCATATTCATTTACCACCCAGTCCGGTAAGGCCGCCACACCCCGACCGCTGGCCACCAGCTGGATTAACATCTGGGTTAAATCTGTGGTGCGAATGGCTTTCGGATAGATATTGGCCGGAATAAACAGCTTGGCCATAATATCCAGGCGGTGTTTATCCACCGGATAGGTAATTAAAGTTTCTTCGGCCAGGTCCTGCACCGAAATGTCCGCAGCACGTACCAATGGATGGGTATTGGACAGCACCAGACGCGACTCATATTCAAAAATCGGGAAATACTCGATGCCTTTTAAGGCAATCGGGTCGGCGGTAATCAGCAAATCAAATTCGGCATGTTGTAATAATTCATGCGGATTGGCTTCAAAGCCGGAAGCAAAATCCAAATCAACATCGGGATATTGCTGGCGGTACTGATTTAACAGCGGCATCAGCCAGTCAAAACAGCTATGACATTCCGAAGAAAAAATAATCCGGCCGGTTTGCCCATGCACAATCCGGGTAATATCGGTTTGGGCAATCTGGATCTGCGGCAAAATATCATCTGCCAGTTTCAGTAAACGCTGCCCCACATTGGAAAACGTCACCGGACGCGAGCGACGATTAACCACTTCCACCCCATACCAGTGATCCAGCTCTTTCAACTGATGGGAAATGGCAGATGGGGTCAGGCATAAATCATTGGCCGCGGCCACCAGTGAACCATGTTCGCGTAAGGCCAATAAGGTTTTTAAATGACGAATTTCAAGCATGGGAAATGAAGTATCTCAAAATCAGGAGATGCACTGCGCTGAATGCAATGTCGCCTTAAAAATAAAAATATGAATTAAATTCATCTTAGCATAAATTCCATGAGTTGGTTTCATTATTCTAAATAAGGCAGCTGTTAAGAGATGGCGCTGTTTTTAAGCAAGATGAAGATGAGTTGAAATACGTCTAAATAACGAATAAGCATAAAAAAGAGCATCTTTAAGATGCTCTTTTATTACGGAAGGATGAAAAGTTTATTCTACATATAGCAAGGCCAGACGCACCTGATCATAGCCCATGCGCGGACTGGTCAGCTCGACAATCGGACGCAGCTTGATCGTGCCATCATCATTAAAATGATCACTTTGCTGACGTTTTTGCAGGCGTTTATAAATTTTGCGGATTTGCTCCACCACTTCCTCACCCGGATGCGCCACCGAAATATCTAGTCCCTGTTCCTTATGCAAACGCGCCAGATGGTTAATAATCGTCGCTGGAGTCAGGCCACGTTCATGGGCAATATCTTCAATCTCATAACCTTCTTCAAACAAGGCCCGGGTTTCATCTAGCGTTGCTGAGGCATAATTCTGCTTGCCGCCACTGCGTGCGATTTTCCGTTCATTGCGTTCAATTTCAACCTCATTCAAGGTACCGCCACAATGCCGGATAAAGGCTTTATGCTGTGCGGTCAGGTCAATTTCGGCAAAATTCTGTTCTGCTTCCTCTGACAGTTCCTGAAAACGGCGATCGGCTTTAATTGCCAGACTGTCCAGCTCCAGTGCCTGCTCGTTAAAGCCCAATAAACGCAGGCCATCTAGAGTTTTTAAACGTGACAGTGCCACATAGCCCTGACCTTTTTCAAAGGTATGGCTCAGGTTAATTTCTGCCGCTTCTAAAGTCATGCCTTGTGATTTATGAATGGTAATTGCCCAGGCCAGACGCAACGGAATTTGCTGGAAACTGGCAATGGTTTTTCCGGCTTCATTGTCAATCGACCAGGTTTCCGGTTCGACCAGCAGCACCGTGCCATCGGTTAATTTGACTTTCGGCAGGCAGCCATATTCATCATCTTCTTCAAAGCCAATCACCTCGCCCAGACTGCCGTTGATATAACCCATATCAAAGTTGTTTTTAACAAACATCACTTTGGCATGTTTTTTCAGGGTCAAGGTTTCAGGCGCACGTACCGAAGATTTTAAGGTTTCTATCAGTTTGTCATTCCCATCACAGCTGGCATCGAACTGGCGACTTTCAGCATCAATTTCATTTAAATGCTTAAAGTTAATGGTATCGACATCCATATTGTGGGTATACAAACGGGTAAAGGTGTCGCCAATATCCTGCTGGCGGGTATTTTGCAGCGCCTGCAGATGCTGCGGGCCAATATTCTGACGACGAATCGCATTGAGAATATCATTTAAAAAGTCATTGCCCTGACGATGCTGCTCGGTCAAATAGCAGACCCGGAATTTGGCCTCGACCCAGGCCTCCGACATAAAGCAGAATTTATCGCGATTGCGTTCCTCATTTCTGCCCACTGGCGGCAACTGGAAGAAATCACCAGCGACAATCACCTGAATACCACCAAAGGCTTCATCGCTTTCCTTAAAATATTTCAGCACCTGATTGACCAGATTCAACTGCTTGGCATGCAGCATCGAAATTTCGTCAATAATCAAGACCTGCGCATTTTCCAGATGTTCTTTCAGGTATTTGCGCTCTTTCATATTTTTCAGGTCGGCATCAGACAAGACATCTTTAATACCAATGCCGGCCCAGGTGTGAATGGTCATACCATTCATATGTGTGGCGGCAATTCCAGTCGAGGCCGTAATCGCCACCGGCACTTTACGTGCTTTTAAATAGTTGATGTACTGATTGAGCGTATAGGTTTTCCCTGCACCGGCCGAGCCTGTTAAAAATACATTTTCGCCCGCTTTTAAGAGTTTGAGTGCAGTTTCCTGTTTCATAAGACCTATACCGTAGATGAACGGCTATAGCCTACCCATTTTTCAGCAAAAAGTTAAGGCAAAAACCACATCTGGCGACATCACTTGTCATAAAGTTCCGGCAGATGGGTCCTGTTTTAAGCGGCTGTTCAGCCATTGAATAAACTGTTCCGCAATATTGACCAGCAACTGTTCGGCTTTATGATTGTTCGGATATTCCAGCTGATCAAAGCGCAGCTGTCCATCAAGCAGATGACAACCCAGCGTTAAGGACTGGCGATAACACGGCGATGACATATGAAAAGCCACATATTCGCCTTCAATAATTTTCTGGCTATAACTCACCGCCAGACAATGATGAAAACTGCGCGACTCCTGAATAATCCGGTCCAGACTGTTCAGTTCCTCAAAGCACCAGCCCAGATACTGGGTTCTGCCTTGTAGCGATACGGGCGGCCAGTGGCTGACGTTTAACTGTTTTTTCAGCTTAGCCAGAATTTCGGCTTTATGTACTTCATGATGCCAGCGCACCGCACGCTGAAAAATACTGCTCCAGCTGACATTTTTCGGGGTGTAATTTTTTTCATTAAAATAATCGACCAGATAATCGCGCACATAAGCATCAAACACCGATTCACGCACCGGCCCGGCCTTTAAATAAAACAGCTGCCGGAATTGCTCCAGCGTCAACTGATGACGGCGTAAACAGTGCATAAAGTCACGCGATTGCTGACTCTCCGGATGAATAAACTGCATTAATTCAGCCGGCAGTTCTGCCGTGACCTTATGCAGATGCAGCATATAGGCCTGCATCACCCGGCTTAAACGTGCATAAACCTGTTTCACCTGCAGTTCATCCTGTGCCGCAACAATCGCCAGCAAATTCATCCATTCATCTAAATACAAAATAGACGGGCTGATGCTAATTCGCGGGTCTTCCAGTGACTGGCGCTGGCCTTTTTGCACCACCCGAGAATTATGCTGATGTTCAAACCATTGATGTTGCAGCGCAAAATGATCACAGCTCTGAATAAACAGCCGCGCCGAGGCATACTGGAAATACTGCAAGGTGGCCAGAATAATGCGTGGATGAATCTGGCTGCAATCGACAAAACTTAGCGCCACCACCGCCACGCGGACACTGGAATGATGAATATTGTCACTGAGCCAGTCCAGCACCAGTTTCGATTGCCGAAACAGCCAGTTGACTGCACGTGGATAATCAAACAGTGGCAAGCGCGCAACTTTGGTCTGCCAGATGCGGGTATTTTTTTCCAGAAAATGCCGCTTGGCCAGAATATTATCTTCGGCCCAGACCGCGCGGTTCATAATCCGCACAAAGCCCAATAAATGACTCTGCTCTACCGCGGGTCGATACAACAGTCGAATATCGTCCTGATGATCGATTAAATCCTGTAAATTAAATCGCTCTGGAAATGAGATACTTAAAATACGATACATGGCTTTAGGTAGAAATTCTGCTGCACTAAAACAAAAATCATCATAACTTAGCATCAGTGCTTGCACTGGCAAAAAGGTTTCACCCTCTACAAATTCCAAAGCGCATAGTGTCGATAAAGCAGTTAAAACATCTTCAGGAATCGGCTGCCCTTGCTGCACAAATTTGGTCAATACTGGTTGATACTGATCGTCTACCTGCATTAATGCCTGATCTAAAATTTGCGCCTGCATAGCATCTAAATGCAACAACAATTGCTTAACCCGTGCTGCACCATCTACCCAAAGATAAACTTGCTGCAGAATCAATTGCCGCAATTGCTGCGCCTGCTTACGCAAAAATAAGGAATGCTGCGGTTTTAAATCCCCTGTCAAAAAATGCAGATCATGTAAGAAAAAATCTTCAAACGCTTCTTGCTGTTGCCGCGCAAATTCAAAGTGGGTTTCTATTAAATTTGTATGCGATTTTGGCGAATAAAATTCAAGGCTAAACAGACCATTCAACAATTCGACCCGATGCTGCAAAGGATCAATTCGAAACATATTTTGTGCTGTAAAATGCCCAACCAGATCCATTTGATCTTGATAGATTTCTGCGGCCACACTGGAAATACGAACCAATTGCTGTGCAACGGCATGCAACTGGCTATGCTGGCGACTTGGCTGCATATACGCTCCTCATGCTTAAGTGCGGTCTATCTAAGTGTCATCTTATTTTTATTTGATTACACCGAATAGACCCATCACGTGATACATCCCTATTTTTTGTTTTTTATTTCCCATCCGCAAAAAGTGGACAATTCTTCAATCTAGCTTAAGCTACTTATTAATTGAATTACACTTTAAATATGTGTGTGCTGTATTCACACCTTAAAATTAGAGATACAAAAAATACTATAAACAAGATTTGTGCTCTTGCCTATAGACTGCGCACTACTTCAGATAATAAAACAAATTAAAAATCCATAATTTTCAAGTGATTATTTTACACTCTTTGATCAGCAACTAGGGTTGGTATTTGGTAGGTAGGATTTCACAACAAAGCAATGGATACTCAAATTACGGTTCAACACCGCGATAACAACACATTATTCCAATATCCAATGCAAGAAGGAATCTGAGCATGGCTTTTAAAAATATTGCAGATCAAACCAACGGTTTTTATATTCCTTGTGTGTCACTCTTCGGCCCTGGTTGTGCCAAAGAAATTGGCGTAAGAGCACAAAATTTAGGCGCCAAAAAAGCCCTAATTGTGACTGATGAAGGACTGTTTAAATTTGGCGTTGCCGATACCATTGCAGGCTACCTCACCGAAGCAGGCGTTGCCAGCCATATCTTTGCTGGTGCAGAGCCAAATCCGACCGATATTAACGTGCATAACGGTGTCGATGCCTACAATGCCAATCACTGCGACTTCATTGTGTCCTTAGGTGGTGGTTCTTCCCACGACTGTGCCAAAGGCATTGGCTTAGTGACCGCAGGTGGTGGGCATATTCGTGATTATGAAGGCATTGATAAAAGTACCGTGCCAATGACCCCACTGATTGCCATTAACACCACTGCAGGTACAGCTTCGGAAATGACCCGTTTCTGTATTATTACCAACACTGACACGCACGTTAAAATGGCAATTGTCGATTGGCGCTGTACACCACTCATCGCCATTGATGATCCAAAACTCATGATTGCCAAACCTGCAGGTTTAACCGCAGCAACAGGCATGGATGCCTTAACCCATGCTGTAGAAGCCTACGTTTCAACCGCAGCCAATCCTATTACCGATGCCTGTGCTGAAAAAGCTATCCGTATGATTAGTCAGTGGCTCAGCCCTGCCGTGGCAAATGGTGAAAATATTGAAGCGCGTGATGCCATGAGCTATGCGCAATATTTGGCAGGTATGGCATTTAACAATGCCTCATTGGGCTATGTGCATGCCATGGCGCATCAACTCGGTGGTTTCTACAACTTGCCGCACGGCGTCTGTAATGCAATTTTATTGCCGCATGTTTGCGAATTTAACCTGATTGCCTGCCCTGAGCGTTATGCAGATATTGCAGAATTGATGGGAGTCAATACTGACGGATTAACCACCACAGAAGCCGCCTATGCCGCGATTGATGCAATTCGTGAACTATCTAGCTCGATTGGTATTCCAACAGGTTTAGCAGAGTTAGGCGTGAAAGAAAATGACTTGGCTATTATGGCTGAAAATGCACAAAAAGATGCCTGCATGCTCACCAACCCACGTAAAGCCAATCATGCACAAGTGGTCGAAATTTTTAAAGCCGCGATGTAATTTGAATCTCCTGCTGAGTGAATCACGATTTGCTCAGCATCTCCCATTTTTTTTCAATTTTCCTCTGTTGCTGTTTTATTTTTATCCTTCCCTTTGGCAGAACCATCTCAGATGCGTTCTGCTTTTTTTTTGCTGTTTAGAACAAAATGAACTCGCAGCATAAAACTAAAGCGATGTAGATGCAGAGGGTTTGCATAATTCAATTTGACAAATGCGCACAGCTCATCAAGGATATAGTCAAAATAAAATGGATGACGAACACCTTATGCTGTTAAGCAAAAAACAAAAAACAACACCAAGCTATCAACCCGATATTTTGGGTGCCGATTACCAACAAATGACGCTGGATTTTCCTTCGGATTATGAAGGCAAAGTCATTTCTACCTTGGTACGCAAAAAAGCCGAACAGGAAACCCGTAAAGCCGTACTTTATATTCATGGTTTTATTGACTATTTTTTTCAAACAGAAATGGCAGACCAGTTTAATCAGCACGGTTATGACTTTTATGCCCTAGATTTACGTAAATATGGGCGTTCGCATTTGTCACATCAACATTGGTACAATGTGCGCAGCTTGTCTGAATATGATGCAGAAATTTCCGCTGCACTTGAGCAAATTGCCACAGAAGAACATGACTCGGTAATTTTGGCGGGACATTCAACAGGTGGATTAATCACCACGTTATATGTGGCACATCATCCCAATCATCCACTGATTCGTGGTTTATGGTGCAACAGCCCTTTTTATGATTTCAATATGAGCGAGATTGAGAAAAAATTCGGCATTCCTCGTTTGAGCCAATTGGGCAAATTGCTGCCAGAAATGAAATTTCCAAGCCGCCTTAACCCATTTTATGTACCAAGTCTACACAAACAATATCATGGTGAATGGTTATTTAATTTGGAATGGAAGAAACCGCGTTATCCAAAAGTGCGATTAAGTTTTGTACGTGCAATTCATGAAGCGCAAAAAGAAATTCATGCCAGTGTGCATTTAGGTGTACCCACCTTAATTATGCATGCGAGTCAAAGTAGTTATCCACGCCAATGGAATGAGATTGCGCAACGCACTGACGTAATTTTAGATGTTGCAGATATGCAAAAATATGGACATCACATGCATGGCGATATTCAGCTTTGCCAAATTGAAAATGGCGTGCATGATTTGGTACTTTCTGCGCCCGAAGTCCGTGCGGAAGTGTATCAGTCCTTGTTTGACTGGTTAAACCGCAAGGGGCTATAAAACTAAAAACTAGAACTAAAGGAAGTGAATTAACGGCTAAATGACTTGATGCATCCCTTAAGCTGTGTATTTTAATAAAATTTGATGTGCAGGATGCCCCTTGGGCATCAATTCAATTAAACGCTCCACTGCGTCAATCGCTTCAGGGCTGCGTGCCAAATGTTTTAGCAATACATCGGTATCTTGTGCATTAAAAATGGCATCACTCAGGCGAGATTCTAAGCAATCTCGCCATGCACATAAAAATGGACTTTCAGTTTTCGCCAAAAATACTCCTGCACACGTTTGTAAGGCAGACTGCACATAACCAGCATCTAAAGCCTGCTCGGCTTGTAAAAAATCGGCTTCTATATGCGCCAAAATTCGGTAAGGACGCGAACCAAGCATCCCGCCTAGAATATCACGTAATTGAGACATCTCAGCTTTTAGCGTGCCCATACTGACTTTACGCTCACCATATAGAGCTTGGTGTAAAGTATCTAAACTCATGCCTTGTGGACAAAGTGCTAAAATCACCAATATTTCAATTTGACGCGGTGTCATCACCACCACTTTGCCATTAAATAACACTTGTGGCACGCGAAACGCGCGAATATAAAGCTGCTGTTTTTGCTGATCAAGCAGTGCATTTTGAATCAAAGAAGCACAGCGTTCTGCTGCCAACATCCCCAAACTGTTATGGTTTTTCCAAGTAGTCGATAAATCAATTACGCCCAATACTTGTTTGGAATAAGGGTCTAAAATAGGCGCTGCATAACAAACCCAGTCATGTAATGATGACATATAGTGTTCACTGGAAAACACACAACTTGCTTGCTGAGTTTTAAGTGACAAAGCCAAAGCATTGGTGCCTACCAACTCCTCACGCCACTGCCCGCCCTCTACAAAATGCACCTGTTCCGCCACATTACGCATTTGCGCGCTCGCTGCCGTCCAAATAATTGTACTGCCCACATCGCCCACGGCTGCAACCATGTCGGACTGCTGTGCGATATGTCTTAAATCCTCTGCACAGTTTTGCACAGCACGTTGTAAGGCCGAACTACCATGTGTATGCGTTAGACTATAATTTAACGGGGCTGCCAACCTATTAACAGGAATTTCAGCAATTTGAGAGCGTTGCCAAGATTTTAAAATACTCTGCTGAATTTGCTGCGCATGCAGCGGCGATAAACTGCTACTTTGTCTAAACTGTTCAATATGCTGCCTTTTTTCCAATAGGTCTTGTTTTTTCATCATTATTGACTCTCACAATCCTGTGGGCATTACATCCATTGTACTGCTTACTTTTGTAAGGATTTGTTCGCTGCTTGTAAACCTGCAGCTTTCCAACCTTTTTCCAACCTTATATTGGTATGCTAAACAAATAACGTACTAAAGTACCTTATACCTTAGCCGTAAATTTAACCTGATTTTAGACACAGGATTGTGCTAAACGGTAAAGATGACGGCAGATTATAAAAAACCATCAAAGGAAGAGAGTTATGCGTTACGTAGATCCCAATCAACCCGGTTCAAAAGTTCAATTTAAAGCACAATACGAAAACTTTATTGGTGGCGAGTGGGTCGCCCCTGTAAAAGGCGAATACTTTGAAAATATCTCTCCTGTGGACGGCAAAGTATTTACCAAAGTCCCACGCTCATCGGCAGAAGACATTGAACTGGCTTTAGATGCAGCCCATAAAGCCAAAGCACAATGGAACAGTTCATCTCCAACGACACGTTCTAATATTTTGTTAAAAATTGCAGATCGTTTAGAACAAAATCTAGAATTATTGGCAGTGGCAGAAACATGGGATAATGGTAAGCCTGTTCGGGAAACATTGGCTGCCGACATTCCATTGGCGATTGACCATTTCCGTTATTTTGCAGGCTGTATTCGTGCCCAAGAAGGCGGAATTTCTGAAATTGATGAAGATACCATTGCCTATCACTTTCATGAGCCGTTGGGCGTTGTGGGGCAAATTATTCCATGGAACTTCCCAATTTTAATGGCAACATGGAAACTTGCACCTGCTTTGGCTGCGGGTAACTGTATCGTACTTAAACCTGCAGAACAAACCCCTGCCAGCATTTTAGTTTTGGTTGAACTGATTCAAGATTTATTGCCAGCAGGCGTATTAAACGTAGTCAATGGTTACGGTGTAGAAGTGGGTCGCCCATTGGCAACCAATCCACGTATTGCCAAAATTGCATTCACAGGTTCGACCCAGGTCGGTCAATTGATCATGCAATACGCCACTGAAAACATCATTCCAGTGACTTTGGAGCTTGGTGGTAAATCTCCAAATATTTTCTTTGAAGATATTATGGCGCAAGATGACGACTACTTAGACAAAGCACTCGAAGGCTTTGCTATGTTTGCGCTGAATCAGGGTGAAATTTGTACTTGTCCATCACGTGCGCTCGTACAGGAAAGTATTGCTGACCGTTTCCTTGAAAAAGCCATCGAACGTGTTAAACGTATTAAAACAGGTCACCCGCTTGATACTGAAACTATGATTGGTGCGCAGGCTTCCCAGGAACAGCAGGATAAAATTCTGGGCTGCATTGCCACCGGCCGTGCCGAAGGTGCCGAAGTCCTCACAGGTGGTGAAGCACGTCATGAAGTTGGTCAAGGTTTTTATATCGAGCCGACCATCTTTAAAGGCCGCAATGACATGAAGATTTTCCAGGAAGAAATTTTCGGGCCGGTGCTGTCTGTCACCACCTTTAAAGACTTTGATGACGCAATTCGCATCGCCAATGACACCATTTATGGTTTAGGCGCAGGCGTCTGGTCGCGTTCTGCACACACCTCTTACCGTGCCGGTCGTGCCATTCAGGCGGGTCGGGTCTGGACCAACTGTTATCACATTTACCCGGCACATGCCGCTTTCGGTGGCTATAAAAAATCCGGGATTGGCCGTGAAAACCACAAGATGATGCTGGATCATTATCAGCAAACCAAAAACCTGCTGGTCAGCTATTCAACCAAACCAGCCGGTTTCTTCTAAAGACTTCGTCTTTAGGATTCCAACAGCGTTGAAGTTACTGTTTCAACCTGCGCCCGATGTATTTGCATCGGGCGTTTTTATTGCAACATGGAATGCTCTGACTTTCGCAGCACGCTCTTTCAGCGTTGTATAAACCGGGAGATCAAGTTAAAAATCTATCCTTTATTCATACGCTACGCTTTAGTTCGAGTGTATTTCACGTTACATTAAATCTCCCTTTCAGCCTGAAGTATCTGCCATGTTCGATTTACCCGACACTGTCTATACCATTCAACATCTTGCGTTTGAAGACCTCGGCGCGTGGGAAGATGTCCTGTATGAACAAGGTTTACGGGTACGGTATTTTGAAGCTGGTGTGGAAAATCTAGAAAAGGCGTTTGCGCATGAAGGATTAGTGATTATTTTGGGTGGCCCAATTGGCATTTATGAAACCACAGACTACCCTTTCTTACAACAAGAAATAGACTTACTAAAAGTACGTTTAGAGAGGAATTTACCCACTATTGGTATTTGTTTGGGTGCACAGCTCATTGCTCATGCCTTGGGTGCCAAAGTCTATGCTGGCCATGCCAAAGAAATTGGCTGGAGCCGCCTCAGTCTGGCAGATGCAGCGCATAACCCACTGGCGGCATTAGCCAACACACCGGTCTTGCATTGGCACGGCGATACTTTTGATTTACCAGCACAGGCTGAATTACTGGCCAGCTCCGACTTGTATCCGAATCAGGCATTCCGGGTCGGACCACATATTCTGGCACTACAGTTTCATGCTGAAGTTACAGCAGACAGTTTAGAAAAATGGCTGATTGGCCATACCTGTGAATTACGTCAGGCCCAGATTGATATTCCCACCTTACGCGCCGCTCATCAGCAATACGCGCCGCAACTGCAACAGGTTAGCGCGACGGTTCTTGGTCAGTTTCTAGCCGGCTTAAAATCTCAAAGCTGACCGGAAAGCTTTAAATTGTCCTTACATTTATCATCGTCATAAAAAAAGCACCCTGAAGCGGGTGCTTTTTGTGCTGTTCTTGCGATTATTTTTTCGCAGCAACAGAAGCTTCAGTGGTGATGTTTACAGTAATTTTATCACCTACATTTGGTACAAAACCGGCGATACCAAATGCTGAACGGTCAAATGACGTGGTGGCATTAAAACCAACAGTTGCCGCTTTGGTCATTGGATGTGGACCTTGTTTGTTCAGTACCGCATCCAGAACTACAGGTTTCGTTACACCTTTCACAGTTAAATCACCTGTGATTTTAAAGTTCTTTTTGTCCTGAGTTTCAACTTTGGTACTTTTGAAAGTAATAGTTGGATATTTTGCTGCATCAAACCAGTCTGCTGCCATTAAGTGCTCATCCAGCGCTTTGACGTTGGTGTTCAGGCTGTTTAATGGAATAGTCACGTTGACAGATGATTTTTCTGGCTGTTTCTCATCAACATTAATGGTACCTTGAATGTTAGAGAAGTTACCTGATGGCGTAGAGAAACCGAAGTGATCCCAGCTAAATACAGTTGCCGTATGGGTCGGGTCAATTTGATACGCCACTGGTTTTGCCAACGCAGCTGTTGCTACTGAAGTGACCGCCAAACCAAGTACAAGTGCTTTAAAGTTCATGCTTTTATCTCGCTTTTTGAATGCTTATTAGTGTATAGATTTCTTGTTAGAGTTCATTGCTACAGATAAAACGTTCTGTTGCAGCAATGAAACGATTAACGCATGGATGCCGTTACAGACTTTGTTTATATTGAATAAATCCGGTCTTGTGTGCCACTTTATCATACAATATTTGTGCAGTTTGATTGGCTTCTTGTGTCAGCCAGTAAACCCGGTCGCACTGGCGTTTTTTGGCTTCCATATAGACCTGTTCAATCAGTAATCTGGCCACACCCTGCCCGCGATAATCGGGGTGGGTAAATAAATCCTGCAAATAGGCATAAGGCTTGAATGTCCAGCAGCTGTCATGTTCAATCACATGTACAAAGCCGACCATCTGCTGTTCAAGCAGGGCTGCAAAACCATACATATGCGCAGACTCGGCTGATGTCAGACGCTGCCAGGTATGGGCACTCAGTTCATCTGATAACTTGGTTTGATAAAAGGCCTGATAACCGACCCAAAGTGCTTGCCATTGCGGCTGACTGGTCTGTGCCAAAGGCACAATACTGATTGCTGTCATGTGGGTCTTCTTTTATATCATTCAGCCTTTTAAACTAGCATAAAAAAACGCCCCATTCGGAGCGTCTTTTTTGAAATTTCTAAGCGATTAAGCCGTCAGTTCTTTCACCGCAGCAACTACTGCTTCCGTGGTAATACCAAAGTGCTGGAACAAATCTTTGGCTGGTGCAGATTCGCCGTAAGTGGTCATACCAATCACGCGGCCGTCCAGACCCACAAATTTCCACCAGTAATCCACATGCGCTGCTTCAACTGCAACACGGGCACGGATATTCGATGGCAGAACTGCTTCACGATACGCCGCATCTTGCTGCATGAATTCTTCAGCACATGGCATAGATACCACACGTACACCTTCAAGCTGTGCATGTGCTTCCATCGCCAAGGCCACTTCAGAACCGGTCGCAATGATGATTGCTTTCAATTCCCCTTTTTCTTCAGCCAGCACATAACCACCTTTGGCTGCGTTTTCAATTTGCGCCTGAGTACGCGCCTGGAATGGCAGGTTTTGACGAGAGAAGATTAACGCAGATGGACCTTCCGCACGGCTTAAAGCAGATTTCCAGGAAATCGCTGCTTCAACCGTATCACATGGACGCCATGTGTTCAGGTTTGGCGTACCACGTAACGATGCAATCTGCTCAATTGGCTGGTGCGTAGGACCATCTTCACCCAGACCGATCGAATCATGGGTATAAACATGAATTACGCGTTGCTTCATTAACGCAGACATACGCACGGCATTACGCGCATATTCCATGAACATTAAGAATGTTGCTACATAAGGAATGAAACCGCCGTGCAGCGCCACACCGTTGGCAATCGCGGTCATACCAAATTCACGTACGCCGTAGTGCACATAGTTACCTGCGGCATTGTCTTGTACGCCCTGGCAACCTTTCCAAAGCGTCAGGTTTGAACCAGCCAGGTCCGCAGAACCACCCAATAATTCAGGTAATAATGGACCAAAAGCCTGTAGCGTATTCTGGCTGGCTTTACGGGTCGCAATGGTTTCTGCTTTCGCGTTCACTTCAGCAATATAGGCATCGGCCTGTGCCAGGAATTCTGCTGGTAATTCACCGCTTAAACGGCGTTTTAATTCAGCCGCTTCTGCAGGATATTTTGCTGCATAGGCAGCAAAAGTAGCATTCCAGGCAGCTTCAGTTTCAGCACCTTTGGTTTTCGCATCCCAAGCAGCATACACATCTTCAGGAATTACAAACGCTTCATCGGTCCAGCCCAGCGCTTCGCGGGTTAACACGATTTCATCATTACCCAGCGGTGCACCGTGGCAATCTTCTTTACCCTGTTTGTTTGGTGAACCTAAACCGATAATGGTTTTACAGATAATAATGGTTGGTTTAGCGGTTTCAGCTTTGGCAGCCACAGTTGCTTCGCGAATAGCATCTGCATCATGACCATCAACTTTCAGCACTTGCCAGCCATAAGACAGGAAGCGCTGTTCAGTGTCATCAGAGAACCAGCCTTCAACTTCACCATCAATTGAAATACCGTTGTCATCATAGTAAACCACCAGTTTACCCAGACCTAAAGTACCGGCCAGTGAACATACTTCGTGAGAAATACCTTCCATCAGGCAGCCATCACCCAGGAAACAGTAGGTGTAATGGTCAACCACTTGCATATCATCTTTATTGAACTGCGCTGCCAGTGTCTTTTCAGCCAGAGCAAAACCAACCGCATTGGCAATACCCTGACCAAGTGGACCAGTGGTGGTTTCAACCCCTGGTGCATAGCCGTATTCCGGGTGACCTGGTGTTTTAGAGTGTAGTTGACGGAATGCTTTTAAATCTTCAATTGAAAGATCATAACCGGTTAAATGTAACAGTGCATAATGCAGCATAGAGCCATGACCATTGGATAAAACAAAACGGTCGCGGTTAGCCCATTGCGGGTTCGTCGGGTTATGATTTAAAAATTCACGCCACACCACGTCAGCGATGTCTGCCATCCCCATCGGCGCACCTGGATGTCCGGAATTTGCTTTTTGCACGGCATCCATAGCCAATACACGAATTGCGTTTGCAATACGACGTTCATTAAGCGGGGTCGTCATAGGTCAGAGTCCAAATAAATCGTTTAATAAAGGAAGATGAATAGGAATTCAAAACACGTCTATTGTCTTAAAAAAAGCGTATGGGGTAAAGCCTCAGCGGTAATTTTTCGGTATTTATTCGTTTGCCTGCGCATTTTCGTACAATTCCTGGCTAGAGGCATGAGAAAATTGAAGTTCTGGCGAATAACCGGGTAGCTCATCCGGATTTTCCCGTTACATAACTGACCTGTTTGGATGGTTTTTTATACAAAAAAGCGCTCATTGTGAAATTCATTCAATTTAATTCAAAACTGCACAATCCTGCTCAACAGTAACAGACTTCATTTTAGAGCATGATGACGACCAAAAGATGACAGACAGCATTTTCCCAAAACTCTAAAAACAATATAATTGGTTGATTCCTAATATAAATTATAAGAATACAGCCGCTTTTAAAATAGTGATTTATTGAATTAAAACTCAAGTTTATCCGGATGATGAATCTATACCGTTTTGGATTTTATATCAGTTTTTTAAATGCCTATATCAGATAAAAAGTCATTGAATTGAAATAAATTCAGCCAATTTGGTCGTATTGAGCTAGTCCTAAAGTCTAACTCGATGTAACATATTGCGTCTTTTGAAATAACTGTGATAGGACTTATGCGCGAGTACGCTGTATTTACCTCGGAATCTGTAAGCGAAGGCCATCCAGATAAAATGGCTGACCAAATCAGTGATGCCATTTTGGATGCAATCTTAAAAGAAGACCCATATGCGCGGGTTGCTTGTGAAACGCTTGTAAAAACCGGTGCGGTCGTACTTGCGGGTGAAATCACAACCACAGCCAATGTGGACTTTGAAGCGATTGTACGTCAAACCGTAAATGGTATTGGCTATCATCATTCTGACCTCGGCTTTGATGGTTCAACCTGTGCCGTGATTAACATGATTGGTAAGCAGTCACCAGAAATTGCCCAAGGTGTAGACCGTCAAAAACCTGAAGATCAGGGTGCCGGCGACCAGGGCTTGATGTTTGGTTATGCCAGCCGTGAAACGGATGTGCTGATGCCTGCGCCAATTTCTTATGCGCATCGCTTAATGGAAAAACAGGCTGAACTGCGTCGTAGCGGTGCCCTGCCTTGGTTACGTCCAGATGCGAAAAGCCAGGTGACTTTTGCCTATGAAAATGGCAAACCGGTACGTTTAGATGCGGTGGTGCTGTCAACCCAGCATGATCCTGAAATTAGTCAAGCACAGCTGAAAGAAGCCGTGATTGAAGAAATCGTGAAAAAGATCATCCCTGCGGACATGTTCCATGCCGACACCAAATTCCACATCAACCCGACCGGGATGTTTGTGATTGGTGGCCCAGTGGGTGACTGTGGTCTGACTGGCCGTAAAATTATTGTAGATACCTACGGTGGTATGGCGCGTCATGGTGGCGGTGCCTTCTCTGGTAAAGACCCATCGAAAGTAGACCGCTCTGCTGCTTATGCCGGTCGTTATGTGGCGAAAAATATTGTCGCTGCTGGCCTGGCAGACAAATGTGAAATTCAGGTGTCTTATGCAATTGGTGTGGCGGAGCCAACTTCAATTTCAATTAACACCTTTAACACCGGTAAAGTGGCTGATGAACTGATTGTTCAGCTAGTTCGTGAACACTTTGACCTGCGTCCATACGGCATTACCCGTATGCTGGACCTGTTACAACCAATGTACAAGCAGACTGCTGCCTACGGTCACTTTGGCCGCGAAGGTTCAGACACTGCCTTTACCTGGGAAAAAACCGACAAAGTCGATATCTTAAAAGCCGCTGCTGGCCTTTAAGCTCTGAAGATATTAAAAGACCCATCCACGTGATGGGTCTTTTATTGTCTGCTTTATCGCAATTCTGGGCAGAAATATCATTTTATAAAAACATAAACTGTTTACAATAAGATGGAACATTTAAAACAGGATGAACATGATGGCGGTAATTCTTCAGGTTGATTTCCCTTCAAATGGCCCTTTTGGCGCAGAAATGGCCACGGCCTATCGCGAGCTGGCAGCCAGTATTAACCAGGAACCAGGTCTCATCTGGAAAATCTGGACCGAAAATAGTGACACCCAGCAGGCTGGCGGGATTTACCTGTTTGATACAAAGCATCATGCAGAACAATATTTACAGATGCACACGGCGCGTCTGCAAAGTTTTGGCATCGACAAGATTCACGGGAAAATTTTTGACATTAATACTGAACTGTCGGTGCTGAATCAGGCCGCTTTTCTGGCGTCATCCCGCTAAACGAAAGTTGAGTTAAGCTCATCAGATTCAAGGAATCCAGTTAGCTGGATTCCTGTTTTAAGACTTCCAATAAAGTCGGCTGTGTCGGGGTTTCCTGATGGTCCTGCAAATAGACATGCACGACTTTAAAAATAACCGCAAAGGCCAGACAACTTAAAATACAGAACATCCAGAAACCATAAGGACTACGAATATTGTGTGAACCGCAATTTGGACATTCTTTTTCTGTTGACGCCACCACTTGATTGCAACATGAGCAATGGTATTGATGGTACAGCATAGGCAGTTCTCCTAATTTACTGTAATTCTTGTTTTTTATTTTTACATCATGCGAAAAACGCTTTTTGTAATATTGTTTTATCTTATGTGAGCCTGTGTAGCATAGCAAGCTCTATTACTGGTGAGTCTATGTAAGCTTAAGTAAACCCTGCCTGCTTTTGTTGACTTTATTTATCTTTTTATGCACGCTTTCAGACACTTAAGCTGCTGCTTTAACACCGTATTCTCTGCCAATAATTTTATCGGACTACTCTTAAGTCAGATGCATCCGGCTGCCCTTTTGTTTAAACTAGCGGACTGAAATACAGGAGGATGAAGATGGTACAACTGATCAAAAAAGGCGGATTACGCGAACGCGCCAACCGCAGCCGCCGTTTTCATGGCTCTGAAAATACCGAAACCACTCTGGCACCAAACCGTTATTCATCTGCCCATAAAAAAGCAGAAACGGCTGTTTCTGCTTTGGTTAGTGAACAGGATCAACCAGATTCTGAATCAGAACATACCGATGGCGTCATAGCCCAGCCACAGGGCAAAAATCAGGAATAAGGCGCCCGATAAAATATCAATATAACTGCCTGAACGCTGGTACACCGCCTTAATTTTCGGCTGTGACAATAACAGCATCAGCAACACAAAGGTCAGGAAGGTTTGCAGCGGAATAATCACTGCCAGCTGTGCTTTTAAATAATCACTGGCCGATGAACTGAGCGCCAATGAAAATACACTGCTAAAATAAATCAGGGTTTTAGGATTAGATAAATTGGTGAACAGGCCCAGTAAAAAATAGTTTTTCTGTGCAGAGCTCTGTGCCTGCACATCCTCCAGTGCACTAGACTGTTTTAAACTGCGTAGTCCGCCACTGAGCATGGCCCAGCCCATTTTCGCCAGAAACAAACCGCCTATCAGCATCAATACCTGCTGAATCCATGGAAACTGCTCGACCAGAACGGTAAAGCCCAGCAGGGTTAAAACCACCCACAGCACAATGCCCAATGAAATTCCGGCAATAATATGAATGGTATTGCGACGTGTGGTCGATGCCGAGCTTTTGGCAATCAGAATAATATCGGGGCCGGGACTAAGCTGTGCCACAAAATGTAAGGCACAAATGGTCAACAGTAAGGACATAACACAGGGAGAAGCTTAAAAAGTCATTTATTATATCGCCCGTTCAAAAATATACGAGCACTGCAAGCATAAAAAAACCGAATCCTTGCAGATCCGGTTTTTCAAATAAAGATGGCTTAGTGTTTATTCACATCTTTCATTTCAATTTTTTTTGCTTCTGGCGTCACTTCGCGCGCTTCACCATCAATAATAGTCGAGTCGCGGCCCGCCTGCTGGTTTTGCATGTCCTGCATCTGACGCATCAGATCGGCGAACGGATTCTGGCCTTGTGCACCACCACCCATGCCATTCATATCGCCCATCATGCCCCCCATCATCTGGTTCATCATGGCTTGCTGACGTTTCATCATCGCTTTCATCATGGCCGCTTTAAAGGCATTTTGTACGCCCGGAATCATAATCAGCACAGCCAGCACATCGGTGATCAGACCTGGAATCAACAGCAGGAAACCTGCAAAGATTTTAGGCAAGTTATTGCTTAATGCCGGATCTGCACTCATTTGTCCCATCTGCATCTGCTGCATTTGTGGCATGATGCCCGCAGAATACTTACGGATCAGATTCATACCAATAAAGAAGGCGGCAATAAACCAGAAGAACACGTACCACATGCTACCGACCAGGTCACCCACGCCGATCCAGACGAATACTTCCAGAATTAAACCAGCCAGAATAATAAGAAATAATTTCATGAAAATTAATCTAATCTCAACAAAATAAATAGAGTGCAGGCATCAACTGCTTAATCAGCATCAAGCTTTTTTTGACACGCTTATGTAACAATATGGGCATTATTCTATTTTTAAAGTGCAGGCCTGTCATTAATATTTTCAATGACAGACCTGAGCTTTATGCTGTAGCACGATAAAAATAAATATAAGCCGCATACGCGAGCAGCAGCCACAGCCCGATAAACACTGCCGCAGCCAGCGTACTGCGCGGCTTTTGACTGGCCGCTTCAGCTTTGTCACGGCAACGCTGCATAATTTCGGCAGGCACCAGACGCATCACCAGCAAAATACCCAAAGGCACCAGAATCAGATCATCCAGATAACCCAGTACCGGAATAAAATCCGGAATCAGGTCAATGGGAGACACTGCATAGGCAGCCACCAGCAACGCCACCAGCTTGGCCAGTAATGGCGTATCAGGATCACGTGCGGCAAACCATACGGCATATACATCGCGTTTAATCTGCTTGGCCCAGTGTTTCAAGCGGTCTATCCAGCCTGACATGATCAATCTCGGTTTGACTGTAGATGTACAGTATAAACCCCGAAACTTAAGCCAAAATGAAGATGCAGCCTTTTTTACCAAGATAACCTATATATTGTCCCTGCTATTTTTAATAGCAGCTCCAGCGAGTTTGAAGCATTGTTGATAGTCTTGAGTATCCGCACCGGTTGCTGCAAATTCCCTCACACAATACCGCTGTAAAATCATATAATTCATTTTGATGTAATTTTTTAAGGCTTGGCATGTCACTGATTATTGGTATCGATCCCGGTTCCCGGCTTACCGGTTACGGCATTATTGAGCGTGATGGCTCAAAATTGCGTTTTGTAGATGCCGGCACCATTCGGACCGAAACCACGGAAATGCCTGAACGCCTGAAACGTATTTTTGGTGGTATTGACCGGATTGTAAAATTTCATGGCCCGACTGAGGCCGCAGTTGAACAGGTTTTTATGGCGCAAAACCCGGACTCGGCACTGAAACTGGGTCAAGCGCGTGGTGCTGCCATTGCCGCACTGACCAATCTGGATTTACAGGTGGCGGAATATACCGCCCGCCAAATCAAGCAGTCTGTGGTCGGCTATGGGGCAGCCGATAAAGAACAGGTGCAGATGATGGTGATGAAGCTGTTAAATTTAAGCATTAAACCGCAAGCTGATGCAGCTGATGCGCTGGCCGCTGCCATCTGCCATGCCCACGCCTCCGGCAGTATGAGCAAAATGGCGGTACTGAATGCCCTGGGTGGTATGGCGCGCGGCCGTAGCCGTTCTAGCAGCAGACGGCGCTAACTGGAAGCCATCTTGATCCCGGTGAGGGGATGTCCAAATCGGGAGTTTCTACTTAACGGATCATCTGGAAATGGGTGTATTCACGTTCTGCCGGATCAAACGGGATGCGCTCAATTTTAGTGACCTGTGCCCGCAATGGTCCAACCAGACTGCGTTTCAGAATTTCCTGAATCTGCATTTCCTCGCCAATAATTTCTGCTTCGACATCACCATTGTCCAGATTTTTGACATAGCCGGTTAGCTGCAGTTCTTGCGCCTGCTGTTCAAACCAGCGGCGATACCCCACGCCCTGCACATTTCCCTGAATAATAATTTTAAGTGCTTGCATCTCTCACCTGTTCACGACCTGATAAATGGCCTGATTCATCTGCTGTGCCTGAAGTCCGCGCATACCGGATTCCGCCAGTACATCTCCAGCTTGCGCATGTAAAGTGACAATCTCATGTAAACTGAGTTCAGTATGATATTGTGCTTTTAAACTGGCGATCATGCCGGACAGAACATCACCCATGCCGCCCGTGCCCATCCCGGCATTGCCGGCAGTACATAGCCAGAGCTGATCTTCCAGAATCAAGCTGCCCGCGCCTTTAAGCACCCACTGGCCGCCATAACGGGCCTGTAATTCCTGAATGGCCTGTAAACGGTTCTGCTCAACCTCCATTGTCGTTAGGCCTAAAAGTTTCGCCGCCTCACCCGGATGTGGCGTTAAATAACTACCTTCAGGTAACTGCTGCGGATGTGCGGCCAGAAACCATAAGGCATCTGCATCGAGTACCCGTTCCAGTTCAGCCTGTAACAGTTTCGGCAACCATAGTGCATATTGACGGGCAGCCCAGTCATCACGTCCAAGTCCCATACCAAAACAGATGGCATCGACCTGCTGTAGCAGCTGTTCAATGGCATTATCCTGCAGAGTGTTAATATCGCGCAGCATGATATTCGGAGCGCGACTTAAAATAGCCGTATGATGTTTGGCATCACAAACCACGGTCACTTTGCCACAACCGGCCGCAAACGCTGCTTCCGCTGCCATGATTACCGCGCCGCCCATATCGGCATGACCGCCGACCACTAGCACATGCCCATAACTGCCCTTATGACCAAAGGCCTGACGTGGCGGCAGCTGAATCTGGGTGGGTACCAATTGAGCGATGGCATGTAATTCGGCATCGGGAGGAATGGCGGCAATCACTTCCACCTGTCCGGCGTAGGCTTTGCCCTTACCGGTAAAGAGTCCGGCTTTTAAACCCAATACGCTATAGGTCAAATCAGCCTGAATTGCGCAAGGTAAAGGCTGACCACAATTGGCATCCAGGCCACTTGGAATATCAATTGCGACTTTCAAGCCGCGCTGCTGATTCATCTGATGAATAATCTGTTGCCACTCAACGCTCAGTTCACGATTCAGGCCAATCCCAAACAGCGCATCAACATAGACCTCATAAGCCTGTTGAAACCGAAAACCGGATTGAATATCTAGGCCAGCCGCTTGGGCCTCGCGTTCAGCCTGCTGCAAATCAGGCGAGGGTCCGAGTTCAGCCGCATAAATATGCACCTGAAAACCGGCCTGCTGTAAATATTTGGCCAGTAGATAGCCATCCCCGGCATTATTGCCCTGCCCGCAGCAAACGGCGACAGATTGATAGTCGTGCTGCTGTAAAACGGGAACGACGCGCTGGGCAATCGACCAGGCCACCTGCTGCATCAGGCCATAAGACGAGTTTTGCCGAGCAAACCAGCGCTGCTCCCATGCTTGAATATCACGGCTATGATAAACTTGTGGATGCATTGTTTTTCCCTTGTTTTGTCATTATGAACTCATCACCTGCCATGCAAAATATTCCGGTCAATCAACTTGATCCCGTCCAGTTAAAAGCATGGATTAAAGCGCAGGCTTTAGCACTGGGCTTTGCTGATTGTGTCATTGCCCGGCCCGATGCTCAAGCAGAATTACCCCGTTTGGAAGCCTATTTAGCGCAAGGTTATCAGGCAGATATGCATTTTCTGGGCGAAAATCTGGAGAAACGTGCCAACCCGGCCTTACTGGTGCCAGGCACCAAAAGCATTATTTGTGTGCGCATGAATTATCTGGTAGATCGGCCTGCGCCACGACACGTGCCAGATGCACCCAATAGCGCCATTATTGCGCGTTATGCCCGCGGCCGCGATTATCATAAAGTCATGCGCGGTCGTCTTAAAACTCTGGCCAGCCTGATTCGGGACAAAATCGGTGATTTTGAATCGCGCCCTTTTGCCGATTCAGCCCCCATCTTTGAAAAATCGCTGGCCGAAAGTGCCGGCATGGGCTGGACCGGTAAACACACCCTGCTCATTCATAAAAAATCCGGCTCATTCTTTGTATTAGGTGAGCTGTTTAGCTCGCTTGAGTTGCCGTTTGATGAACCGGCCACGGCGCACTGCGGTTCCTGTAGCGCCTGTATCGACATCTGCCCAACCAAAGCCATTGTCGAGCCCTATGTGCTGGATGCCGGTAAATGTATTGCCTATTTAACCATTGAATACAAAGGCATTATTCCTGAAGATTTGCGCCGGCCGATTGGCAACCGGGTTTTTGGCTGTGATGACTGCCAGTTAATTTGCCCCTGGAACAGTTTTGCCCAGCTGACTCCGCTGGATGATTTTGCCCCGCGTCATGGGCTAGACCGGATGAGCCTGCTGGAACTCTGGCAATGGGATGAAGCCACCTTCCTGGCCTGCACCGAAGGCAGTCCACTCAGACGGACCGGTTATCAGAGTTTTAAACGCAATATTGCGATTGGTCTGGGCAATGCGCCTTATTCCGCAGATATTATTGCCCAGCTGCAACAGGCCAAAACGCTGCATGATGAGGTGGTGAATGTGCATATCGACTGGGCCATTCAGGAGCAGTTGACCAAATCTGCATAATTTTTCATTTCTTTACCTAAGCTCACAGATCCCCACACAAGCCCTACAGCGCGTGGTACTGAATTGTGGCTCAATAGAGGAATCCAACAGAAAAGATGTTGTCATCAGGAGGAATTTATTATGCAAACGCATCATAAAAACCAACAGCAGCAGAAACAACAGCAAAAGCAGGAACTTGAACAGCAGACTGAACATTTAAAACAGCAACAGCAGCAACCCCAAGGGCCTATTGATAGCCCTAAAAACAACCAGCATGAACAGGATGACCGGATGCTGAATAAACAGCACCGTGCCGATCTGCAAAACCAGAACATGCACGGCAACCATCGTGAATAATGCTGAAGTTCATGTTCCCTCACTCAACAAAGTCCACTTCAGGTGGACTTTGTTTTTGGATTACGTCATATTTTGCTAATGAAGCGCCTGCCGCTTTTGCTTAATATGTAGTATGCAAAATATGGATAATTAGGGACAGACTTATGAGCAGTATGCGTCCGGTACGTAATGATTGGTCTCGTGAAGAAATTGAGGCACTTTATCAGCAACCGTTTTTAGATTTGGTTTTTGAGGCACAGCGCGTACATCGTGAGCATTTTGCCGCCAATACCATTCAGGTCAGTACCTTACTCTCGATTAAAACCGGTAAATGCCCGGAAGACTGCAAGTACTGCTCTCAATCGGCTCATTATGATTCACAGCTGGAAGCTGAAAAACGTATTGCCGTTGAAAAAGTGATTCAGGAAGCCAAGGAAGCGCTGGAATCAGGTTCTTCACGTTTTTGTATGGGCGCAGCGTGGCGCAATCCGCATGAACGCGATATGCCTTATGTACTGGAAATGGTGCGTGAAGTAAAAGCGCTGGGTCTGGAAACCTGTATGACGCTGGGTATGCTGAACCAGTCTCAGGCAGAACGTCTGAAAGATGCTGGCCTGGATTATTACAACCATAACCTCGATACTTCACGCGAATACTATGCCAACATTATTAGTACCCGCAGCTTCGATGACCGTTTAAATACCTTGGAGCATGTGCGTAATGCCGGCATGAAAGTCTGTAGCGGCGGTATTGTCGGTTTAGGTGAAGATACCCAGGATCGGATTGGCCTGTTACATGAACTGGCCACCTTGCCGATTCATCCGGAATCTGTACCGATTAATATGCTGGTCCCAATTGAAGGGACGCCACTGGCCGATGTAGAAAAACTCGATGTCACCGAATGGATTCGTACCATTGCCGTGGCGCGAATTATCATGCCAACCAGTTATATCCGTCTGTCTGCCGGTCGTGAATCTTTATCTGATTCAGATCAGGCCCTGGCTTTTATGGCTGGTGCCAACTCACTGTTCTCGGGTGAAAAGCTGCTAACCACCCCAAATGCCGGTGAAGGTAAAGACCGTCAACTGTTCCAGAAACTGGGACTGGTGGCGGAAAAAGCCAAACCGACCGTTCAGGAACTGTCAGTAGATGCGATGGCGGTTTAATCCGCATCACACGAAAAAGCCCATCTTCTGGATGGGCTTTTTTTTATGAGGTAATTAACAGGCCATAATTGGCATTCAGATACATACCCGGTTTAATCAGATCGGCACCATTGGCATGATAAACCGTGAGTTCCTGCTTGATGACATCAAAATGGAAGGCATCAAAACAGTCCTGATGCTGACACAGCCAGGCCAAGGTATCGCTGAGCTGATCATCTACAATATAGGTCGGGGCATTAAAATCTTTGGCCATGTACACATTCAGTTATAGAGAGATGACAGGATTTTAGCCTGAAACGGCAGTAAATAAAGCAGCTTGCAATGAGATTTAAATATTTAAAGGCGGAGATGAGCCTGCGCGAATGTTGATGCAGTGTATCAACAAAAAGAAGTGAGTCTAGCCCACTTCTTTTTCGAATCCGGTTTGATCCCCTCTATGATTTATTGGCCCCACACTTACGACACTCAATATGCGCACCAATTTCCTCCATTTGCTCATATTCATAAATATGTAAGCAGAAAAAGTTTTTTAATAATTGAAGCATCCTAACACTCCTATTTTTGATTATTTTTCATTCAGCTTCTTGCCGCTTATTTCATCCTGAAACAAGCATAACCAAAATTGGTTATACTCATTTTTTAACACATTTTTTAAAAAGATCAAGTGTTATTTCAAGGACTTCTTTTGAACGTCATTCATCATACTTATTGAAGCTTTTACTCTATATTCAAATAGCTAGCGCATTTTTCGGTTTAATTCTGCACAAAACAGATTTTTTGTAATCCCCTCTTGATTTCATCACGCAAGTGTTTAGGATGAAAAAACAGCCTTTTTCGGCAATGATGCCTCGGAAAAGTAGTCAAGAAACAAGACATTATTTAAACAACAAAAAAATGGAATAAGGATGTCAACATGCTTGGACGTATGATGTATCAACCGTTATTGATTAGCTCGCTGATTGAACATGCAGCACGCTATCATGGCGATACACCCATCATTTCAAAAAATACCGATGGCAGCATGAGCAGCACTGACTGGGCCGCTGTGGCAGAGAATGCCAAACGCTTTGCCAATGCGCTGCAGGCCTTGGGCCTAGAACAGAGTGACCGTGTGGCAACCATTGCCTGGAACAATCATCGTCACCTGGAAAGCTGGTATGCAATTTCCGGGAGTGGTCTGGTCTGCCACACCATTAACCCGCGTCTGTTTCCTGAACAGCTGATTTTTATTATTAATGATGCTCAAGACCGGGTGGTGATTTTTGATAAAACCTTCCTGCCGCTAATTGTCGGGGTAAAACAGCATTTGCCGCAGGTGGAGCATTTTATCTGTCTGGATGCACCGGATGATGCGGTCCGGGAAAAATTGCCTGAAGTTCAGTTTTATGATGATTTGATTGCCGCCCAGTCCAAGACATTTGACTGGCCAGAACTGGATGAGAATATGGCCAGTTCCCTGTGCTACACCTCAGGCACCACCGGTAATCCAAAAGGCGTGCTCTACAGCCACCGTTCCACCTTGCTGCACAGTTATGGCATCAGCCTGCCCGACTCCCTGAATTTATCGGCCAAAGATGTAATGCTGCCGGTGGTTCCAATGTTCCATGTCAATGCCTGGGGCACGCCATATGCTGCGGCGATGGTTGGCTCAACCCTGGTGTTTCCGGGACCAGGGCTGGATGGTGCCAGTCTGGTACAGCTCATTGATAATTATAAAGTGACGGTGGCCTTGGGTGTGCCGACCATCTGGCAAGGTTTACTGGCCGCAGCCAAACAGGCTGGCAGCACGCTGGAAAGTATGAACCGCAATGTTGTTGGTGGCTCGGCCTGCCCGCCGGCGATGCTGAAAACCTTTAAAGAGCAGTATAACTGCGACACCATTCATGCCTGGGGCATGACTGAAACCAGTCCGCTGGGTTCTGCCAACCAGCTCAAAGCCAAGCATGAACTGCTCAGCCCGGAAGAGAAAACCCAGCTACGCCTATCTCAAGGTCGTCCACCATTTGGGGTAGATTTACGTCTGGCTTCTGCAGAAAAAGGCACCGACTTGCTACCACGTGATGGCCAGACCACTGGCAATTTACAGATTAAAGGCCATTGGATTATCGAGCGTTACTTTGGCAAAGAGGAATCTGCCCTGACCAGTGATGGCTGGTTCGATACGGGCGATATTGCCAGCCTGAACAGTGATGGTTTCCTGCACATTAGTGACCGTTCTAAAGACCTGATTAAATCGGGTGGTGAATGGATTTCATCGGTAGAACTGGAAAATCTGGCCATGTGCCATCCGGAAATTGCCATGGCTGCAGTGATTGCCGCCAGCCATCCAAAATGGGATGAACGTCCGGTGGTCATTGCCATGAAAGTGCCGGACAGCCAGCTTACCGAAAACGAACTGCTGGACTACTATGCCGATAAGGTGGCCAAATGGCAGATTCCGGACAAGGTGATTTTTGTTGACAGTATTCCGCTCAGCGGGACCGGCAAAATGCTAAAAAAAGATTTACGCGAACAATATGGTCAGGTGTTGATGGAAGCGCCCGTGTAAATATTGGTCTATGTAAATACAAGATAGAAAAAGCGCTGATAGATTCAGCGCTTTTTTATGGGATTAACAATGCGATATACCTAAGGATCACTGCTATTTATATTCACTTAAGCGTGTTTTTTAATTACATGCTCGGCAGAAAAATCACGATAGCTACGGCGTGAAGCAGTTTGTTCAGGTAATGGCTCGACCTCGTGCATGCTCTGCAGACAGCGTGCAGTCAGTTCAATATATTGCTGGGTGCCATGACGTTTCCAGGCAATTTCCTTGTCTTCCAGTGGCCGCACCACCTTGGCTGGACTGCCGAGTGCCAGGACATTGGCCGGAATCTGGGCTTTGGCTTTTACGGTACTGTTGGCACCAATAATGGTATTTTCGCCAATTTCCGCTTCATCCAGAATCACGCTGTTCATGCCAACCAGTACATTTTTGCGAATGATGCAGCCATGCAAAATTGCCCCATGTCCGATATGACCATATTCTTCCACCAGCGTCACGCTGTCCGGAAAACCATGCACGGTACAGGAATCCTGCACATTGGCATTTTGCTGAATATGAATCTGGCCAAAGTCGGCACGTAAGGCAGCAAATGGGCCGATATAAGCCCCGGCTTCAATAATCACATCACCAATGAGTACAGCAGTTGGATGCACATAAGCCTGTGGATGCACCACAGGAATCACACCATCAATGGAGTAACACGGCATATTTTATTCCTTTAAAATAAGCGGAGTGGCTACTTCCCTACTACGAGGTAAGGAAGCTCTATGAATAAGCTCAAGCCAATGAGCTGGGTTCTTCTATTTTAATACCGCCAAAACGCTTGAAGAATTGCGGATGCGCCGGTGGCATTGAACCTTCCGACGTGCGCGCCAGTTCCATAAAGAATTCTTCTCCGGCACTGACCACACGCTGATACAGGTTGCTACTTAAGTTGCGTGCATTCAGCGATAACCAGTCCGATGGCAGCAGCTCAAACGGCAGGTTCGGATCTTTCAGCAAAATCCGGCGATACTGATGAATCAGCAAAATCCGGATCTGGAAGGCTTGCACCGGGTCCAGTTCATCTTCGGCATCAACCAGATTCAGAAATTCACGGAAATCACCCATGAATTTTTCATAACGCTGATGCAGTTCAGGCACCGGCCAGTTGGTTGCCACCATGCGTTTAATGGTTGGATACGACTCCTGCCATAACTGCAAGGTTTCAGCTTTAAAGATCACCACCTGATCGGTCATTTGCAGATTCAGTAGCAGATTTTGCAGTTTCAGATGATCACAACCCGGATAAGCCATCACGTTGGTGGCAATATTGGCAAAACCGAGCCATTCCAGTTCTTTCTTTAAAATGGCTTTATTTTCCAGCTCGACCGAACTGAGCAGTACCAGATCCCATTTCTGATCCCATTCCTTGTGCTGGAAGCTGTAAATTTTCTGGTCCGCCATAATAAAACGCTGACGGCTGTTTTCGGTAATACGGTAATAACTGGTGCGGCCAATTTTTTCCGATACCAACCAGCCGTTTTGTACCAGACGAAATACGGCGGTACGTACCGAACGTTCATTCAGGCCAAACACATCCATCAGCTGGATCAGGCTGGCCAGACTGATAATCCCACCGCGATGAAAAATACAGTCACCAAATACGGTCATAATCAGCGATGTGCCACTTAAGGCTTCATGCTGAATAAAATCATCAATACTTTGTTTTAGTTTTGGATTCATTGCGATGTATTCACACCCTGTTTGTGAGGGCAATTGACCGCAGTCAATCGCCCACTGAACCTATGCAGACTTTCGGATATCAAATACCCGCTGCGCCTTACCTTCTGAGCGTGGCAGACTACCTTCCGGCAACACATCCACCGTCACGCTAATGCCCACCATGGTTTTAATCTGGGCTTTTAACTGCCCGGCCAACTGGTGCGCCATAACATCATTGGTATCTTTACGCATTTCTGCCTGAATATGCAATGTGTCGAGGTGTCCCTGTTTACAAATATGAATCTGATAATTCGGAATCAGCTGCGGAATATGTAAAATCTGCTCTTCAATTTGTGACGGGAACACGTTCACACCGCGGATAATCATCATATCATCGCTGCGTCCAACGATTTTGTCCATACGACGCATGGTGCGTGCCGTGCCAGGTAACAGACGGGTCAGGTCACGGGTACGGTAACGGATCACCGGCATACCTTCTTTGGTGATGGTGGTAAAGACCAGCTCGCCCAGTTCACCATCTGGCAGGACTTCACCAGTTTCCGGATTGATAATTTCCGGATAGAAATGATCTTCCCAGATGGTTGGGCCGTCTTTGCTTTCCAGACATTCCATTGCCACACCCGGTCCCATTACTTCGGACAGGCCATAAATATCCAGCGCATCAATGCCCAAGCGCTCTTCAATTTCCTTGCGCATTTCATTGGTCCACGGCTCGGCACCAAAAATACCGGTACGGATAGAACAGTCTTTGGCTGTACCAAATTTCTTTTCCAGCGCTTCAATAATATTCAGGCAGTAAGATGGCGTAACCATTAAAGCGGTGGGCTTAAAGTCATGAATCAGCTGCGCCTGACG
The DNA here is from genome assembly GCF_013418555.1 of Acinetobacter sp. YH12134. Lineage (NCBI taxonomy): Bacteria > Pseudomonadati > Pseudomonadota > Gammaproteobacteria > Moraxellales > Moraxellaceae > Acinetobacter > Acinetobacter sp. YH12134. The sequence goes on from NZ_VPBT01000002.1 coordinate 184,215, forward strand.
CTCGGTTTGGCCACCCGACATTGGAATAACCGTGGCACCCAAACGCTCTACGCCATAATGCGCACCCAAACCGCCGGTAAACAGACCATAACCATAGGACACCTGAATGGTATCTTTGGCACTTAAACCGGCTGCACGTAAGGAACGTGCTACCACATCTGACCAGGTCTGAATATCCTGCTGGGTATACCCGACCACGGTCGGCTGGCCGGTGGTGCCTGATGAGGCATGCACACGCACAATCTGTTCCTGTGGCACGGCAAACATGCCAAACGGATAGTTGTCACGTAAATCTTGTTTGGTGGTAAACGGGAATTTGGCCAGATCTTCCAAAGTGTTGAAATCATCAGGATGGACCCCTGCTTCATCAAACTTCTTTTGATACACCGGGCTGTTCTGGTAGGCATGCTGCAGCGTTTTTTTCATGCGCTGCAGCTGGATGCTACGTAATTCATCGATTGAAACAGTTTCGATTTTTTCCATTGCATTGTTATTCATCTTATTACTCCTTTTCAATCATCCTGATTGAGTGCTGTATTTTTTACTTGGATGTGTCCTCATCCACATTTTCGATAATCATGGCCACGCCCTGGCCCACACCGACACACATGGTGCACAGTGCATATCTCCCTTGACGACGTTTTAATTCTTTCATGGCGGTAATCACCAGACGCGTTCCACTCATCCCGAGTGGATGTCCCAAGGCAATCGCGCCGCCATTTGGATTGACCCGGGCATCATCATCCTGCAAGCCCAGTTCACGGGTCACCGCCAGTGCCTGTGCGGCGAAGGCCTCGTTCAACTCAATGATATCCATCTGGTCCAGGGTTAGCCCGGTCAGCGCCAGTACTTTACGTACCGCCGGCACCGGCCCAATGCCCATATATTTAGCTTCAACACCGGCACTGGCCGAAGCCACCACTTTTGCCAAAGGCTTGAGCTGATGCTGATCGACAAAAGCCTGATTGGCCAGCATGACACAGGCAGCGCCATCATTTACCCCGGAAGCATTACCAGCAGTGACTGAACCACCTTCTTTACGAAACGGGGTTTTCAGGCTGCCTAAAGCCTCCAGCGTGGTGTCAGCACGTGGATGCTCATCGGTCTGGAAGATGATGCTGTTTTTCTTACGGTCTTTAATTTCAACCGGCATAATTTCTTCGGCCAGAATTCCGTTTTGCTGGGCCACTGCAGTTTTCTGCTGGCTACGATAGGCAAACAGATCCTGATCGGCACGATGAATCTGGTATTTTTCTGCAACGTTCTCGGCGGTTTCCGGCATGCTATCGACGCCAAACTGCGCTTTAAATTTCGGGTTAATAAAGCGCCAGCCGATGGTGGTATCAAAAATTTCCGGGGTGCGGCTAAAAGCGGTTTCCGGTTTGGACTGGACAAAAGGTGCACGGCTCATGGACTCAACCCCACCGGCCAGTACAAACCGCGCTTCACCGGCCTTGATCATACGCGCGCCTGTGGCAACCGCATCTAAACCTGAGGCACAAAGACGGTTTAGGGTGATGCCCGCGACATTGTCCGGCATGCCGGCCAGCAAGGCAGCCATACGCGCCACATTACGGTTATCTTCACCAGCCTGATTGGCACAGCCTAAAATCACCTCATCCAGTTCCTGCCAAGGCAGTTCAGGATGCTGGGCTTTTAAATACTGTATTGGCAAGGCAGCCAGGTCATCTGCACGGATGCTGCTGAGTGCACCGGCATAACGGCCAATTGGGGTGCGAATTCCATCGCAAATAAATACCTGTTCCATGTCCTGTGGTTTCCTTAGCCTGCTTGGCGAAATTCTAATTCTTGCTCTGACTGCGTACGTTCCTGTGCAGCCTTCTTGCTTAAATATATACTACAACGGTAGCGTTCTTCACCATAAATACGATACATATTTTTCAAAATTTGTAAAATAGTGTTATATCCAATTTTTTCTGCCCACTGGAATGGACCTTGCGGATAATTCACACCATATTTCATTGCTGAATCAATATCTTGTTCGGTTGCTATAGCATGCAGCACTGCTTCACTGGCTTCATTCACCAGCATGGAAATGGTACGCAGCACATACAGACCTGCATGATCTTTAGTCCAGATTGGTATCAGATCAATCGCAGCAAAAAACTGCTCGACTTTGGCGATATCGGCTGCGTTACAGGCCGGTGATGCCACGATTGGTAACGCCTGTGCCACATTCCAGTCAGCATGCCAGTCCATCAGCACCACTTTGTCCTTGCTATAGTCCAGCTCGACCGATTCACCGCGGCTTAAACGCAGGCGTACATCACCCAGTACAATCTCTTCATCTGCCTGTGGCTGACGCTGCACTTTCAGCTGTGAGGCTGCCTGAATCCGCGAGATCAAGCCGCTAGAATGTGACCAGCTTCCATTGACTGCAAGCTTAAGTTCACCCGGTGCAACGCTCGGCATAGCCGGTAAACGATAGGCCGGTGAACGTTCAGCCTGACGATAATCATAAAAACCCTGCCCACTTTTACGGCCGAAACAGCCGGCATCCACCAGCTCTTTCTGGATTAAAGACGGACGATAGCGCGGCTCATAAAAGAATTCCTGATAGACGCTTTGGGTCACGGAAAAATTGATATCCTGCCCGATTAAGTCGGTCAGTTCACACGGCCCCATAGCAAAGCGGCCACATTCACGCATGATAAAATCCAATTGTTCAGGCGTGGTGACATTTTCCTGTAAGGCACGAAAAGCTTCGGCATAATAAGGACGCGCTACCCGGTTGACAATGAAACCCGGAGTTGATTTGGCCGTCACTGGCACTTTATTCCAACTTTGCATCAGGCTGAACAATGCCTGTGCAATCTGGGCTGAGGTTTTCAGGCCACGAATAATTTCTACCAGTTTCATTACCGGTGCCGGATTAAAAAAGTGCAGTCCGACCACACGCTCAGGCTGTGGAATTGCCGCGGCAATGGCGGTAATGGAAATGGATGAGGTGTTAGAGGCAAAAATGGTTTCTACCGGACACAGTGCTGCCAGTTGCTGAAACAGCGCTTGTTTGACTTCTTTCTTTTCCACAATGGCTTCGACCACCAGTTGTGCATTCGCCAGTGCCTGAAGATCGCTGGCAATCGTTAAATTGGCCAGCGTTTGCTCTAACAGCTGCGCTGTCATTTTCCCGGCCGTAACACGTTTTTCCAGCTGTGTTTTCAATTGTGCCAAAGCAGCCTCAGATTTTTGCACATCCACATCAAACAGCTGGGTTGGATGGCCATGCATCGCCGCCAATTGGGCAATACCAATGCCCATGGTGCCGGCGCCAATCACCGCGACACGGGCCTGCTGTAAACAAAGTTGTTTCATGATTAGCATCCTGTATATTGCGGTGTGCGTTTTTGCATAAAGGCTTGGACGCCTTCTTTATAATCACTTGAACGGCCGGCCAGACGCTGCAGGTCACGTTCCAGAATGAGCTGCTCATCCAGATTATTATCGGCTGCAGCATGAATGGCTTTTTTGATTAAGGACAGACCATAGGTGGGCTGTTTGGCTAAATGCTCGGCCATTTTCTCGGCTTCGGCTTTCAGCTGATCATCTTCTACCACCTGCCAGATCATGCCCAGTTGCAGCGCCTGTTCTGCGCTGACTTTATCACCCAGCATGGCCAGCCCCATGGCTTGGGCACGGCCAACCAGACGCGGCAGGAACCAGGTGCCGCCAGAATCCGGAACCAGACCTAAACGGCAGAAAGCCTGAATAAAAGACGCCGATTTTGCCGCCAGTACAATGTCACAGGCCAAGGCAATATTGGCACCAGCACCGGCCGCAACCCCATTGACTGCGCACAGCACCGGTTTGGGCATATCGGTAATCAGCTTGATTAAAGGGTTGTAATATTTTTCAATTGACAGGCCTAAATCTGGTGCATCGGCATTCGGATCGACCACGCGGTCATTCAAATCCTGTCCGGCACAGAAACCACGACCTTCGGCAGAAATGACCACCGCGCGAATCTTGCTGTCTTTGGACCAGGCCTTCATAACCTTGGACACTTCCTGATGCATGGTTTCATTAAAACTGTTGAGCTGCTTCGGACGGTTAAAGGTCAAATAGCCCACTGCATTTTTTTCTTCGACAATAATTGTTTGGTAATCCATTACACACCTCTAAATTCCGGTTTTCTTTTTTCTAAAAATGCCTGAATGCCTTCCTGACGGTCTTGGGTCGCGGCCAGCCAGACAAAATGTTGACGTTCTAATTTTAGGCCCTGGCTCAAGGTCACTTCATGAATCGACTTTAAGGACTGTTTGATGGCACGGATAGCCAGTGGCGCCTGCGCTGCAATTTTTGTTGCCAGTTCCAGTGCATATTGCACCGTAAGGCCGCTTGGACAGACCTGACTGCTAATGCCGTGTTGCAAGGCGGTCGTGGCGGAGACCATCTCTCCGGTCATGGCCCAGCGCATCGCCAGTTGCTGTCCGACCAGACGCGCCAAACGCTGGGTCCCACCGGCGCCTGGTAACATGCCCAAACCAATTTCAGGGAGTGCAAACTGGGCATTTTCACCGGTGATGATCATGTCGCCATGCAAGGCCAGTTCAAAACCTGCCCCCAGCGCATAACCATTGACCGCCATAATCAGTGGCTTGGAAAATTCATCAATACCTTTCCACAGCAATGGACGCTGATCCTGCTGGATGCTCACCACATCCAGTTGCGCCAGTTCATTTAAATCTGCCCCGGCAGCAAAACACTGCGGATTGCCGGTAATCACCACGGCTTTTACACTGGAATCTGCATCCAGCTGCTGCAGATGACCAGCCAGTTCTTTTAAGGTGGCATTGTTCAAGGCATTACGCTTTTCCGGGCGGTTCAGTTCAATTAACACCACACCCGGCGCAGCCAGACTGCTTTTTAAATAATCCATGGCTTGTGACTCCCTGTCCGCTGCTTATTCGTCAAAACTCAAGCGTACATTGGCACTGGTCGGACGTGCCTGACAGCTCAGCACATAGCCTTTGGCCACTTCATCTTCTTCCAGGCTGTAGTTGATGGCCATTTCGACCTCACCTTCCAGCACCTTGCATTTACAGGTCGCACAGACCCCGCCTTTACAGGCATAAGGCAAGTCAGCACCGGCACGTAAGGCGGCATCGAGAATGCTGTCATCCTGTTTGGAAACGTCGACAATCAGCTCACGGCCATCGAGAATAATATTAACCTTCTCTTCGCTACGGCTTTCAATTTGTGCCGCGCTGGCTTTCGGTGCAGTGCCGGTATTAAAACGCTCGGTGTGAATTTTGCTGCGCTCGATGCCCAGTTCTGGTAACACTGTTTCCACTGCATTCATCATCTCTTCCGGGCCACAGGCAAAGCAGTGATCGAACTGGGAATGAATTAAACCGGCCTGAAACAGCTGTTGCAGTTTTTCCGCATCAATCCGGCCATTGAGTAACTGGCTGTCATTCAGTTCACGCGAGAAAACATTGACCAGTTGTAGACGCTCTTTATAACGGTCTTTTAAATCCATGATCTGTTCCGAGAACATGGTCTGTTTCCAGGAACGGTTACCATAAACCAAGGTAAAATGCGCACCCGGCTGATGGTTCAGCACCGATTTCACAATCGACAAAATTGGGGTAATGCCGCTACCAGCAGCAAAGCCAAGATAATTCTGGCCGCCAGTTTTGGCTGCTTTTTGAAAAAATACGCCTTGTGGTGGCATCACTTCCAGTACATCACCGGCTTTAAGATGTTCATTGGCCCAGGTCGAAAACTGGCCCTGATCAATTTTCTTGATGGCAATGCTCATGTCTTCAGCACGATCACTGCAAATTGAATAACAACGACGGATTTCACCCTGCTCGGTCAAATGACGGATGGTAAGATGCTGGCCTGGCTGATACTGGAATAAATCGGCCTGTTCAGGTGCCAGATCAAAGGCAATACAGATGGCCTGTTCGGTTTGTGGCTGAATTGATTTAATGGTTAAAGGTATAAATTGGCTCATGTGAAAATCCCTCTTGCATGCCGACGATGCTTGTCATACTTATATACATTTGAAATAGTCAAACGGTTCAAGACAGTCCTGACACTTGTATAAGGCTTTGCAGGCTGTGGAACTGAATTCGCTTAATAATTTGGTCTGCTGGCTATGACAGTGTGGACAGCGAATGCCATCACTGAGCGCCACATGCGTGCCACATTGATGTGACTGGCCTTGTGGTGGCGCAATGCCGTACTGCTGCAACTTCTGCTTGCCACTTTCGCTCATCCAGTCGGTGGTCCAGGCTTCCGATAAATCCACCACCACCTGAACCGGGGTTAGACCTTTACTTTGGAACGCCGCGGTGATTTCATCTTTAAGCAGATCGGTGGCCGGACAGCCGCTATAGGTCGGGGTCAGTCGCACCACAATTTCATCTTGCGCGTTGAGTTCAACGCCGCGAATCATGCCCAGATCCAGCACCGACAACACTGGAATTTCCGGATCAGACACCTGCGCCAGCGCATTCCAGCATTCATCTAGACAATGTCGAATTAAATTCATGCGACTCACTCCCTGTGATCAAGCTGAATTACCAGGCCATATTTGGATAGGAACGCTGCATATATTGCAGTTCGGCCAGAATAAAGCCCAGGTGTTCGGTATGCAGGCCCTGTTTGGCGCCACTACGATACGCACCCGTGTCTGGCAGGCTCAGGCCAAAACGTTGCAGTTCGGTCTGTACCTGTGCCGTCCAGGCGGCTTTTAAAGGTGCAAAGTCTGGTAAAATGCCCTGTGCGACCAGCTGCTGCTCATCTGCGGTCTGTTCAAACAGCTCTGCAGTAAAACGCCATAACTGGTTCAAACCCTGCTGGGTTTTCTCATGCGCTTCGGCAGTGCCCAGACTTAAGCGCTCCATCCAGGTGGTAGAAAAACGCAGATGATATTTGACTTCTTTTAAAGATTTCACCGCAAAAGCAGCGACATCGGCCTGCTGGCTCTGGCTTAAAGCTGTAAACAGTTCTAGGTGATACAGATCCATTAACCATTGGCGTACCATGGTCTGGGCAAAGTCACCATTCGGCTGTTCACATAACAACAGGTTGCGGTATTCACGTTCGGTGCGGAAATAAGCCAGTTTGTCTTCATCACGGCCCAAACCTTCAATCTCACCAGCCAGACTTAAAGCGGTACGTGCCTGACCGAGCAGGTCCAGACCGATATTGGCCAGTGCAATGTCCAGCTCCAGTTCCGGCGCATGGCCACACCACTCGGCCAGACGGTGCGATAAAATCAGCTGGCTATCGCCCACATGCAGGAGAAATTGTGCTAATACAGTTTGATTCATTGTACTGCTCCTTACATGTGCTCAATGCCATCTGGAATATTGTAAAACGTCGGGTGACGATAGACTTTGTCCAGCGAAGGATCAAAAAATTCCGGTTTTTCATCTGGTTGAGATGAGGTAATCAGTTCCGATTTCACCACCCAGATACTCACCCCTTCATTACGGCGGGTATAAACGTCACGTGCATTTTGCAGCGCCACTTCATCATCAGATGCACGCAGACTGCCAACATGACGATGGCTTAAACCCTGTTTGCTGCGTACAAACACTTCATATAACGACCAGTGATTTTTATTGTCCATGAGCGTATTCCTTCTTCATTTCCCTATGTGAGCTGCTTAAGCAACTTTCTGTTGTTGTTGCTGGGTCTGCTGTTTCTGTGCATAAACGGCTGCGGTATCACGCACCCATTTGCCGCCTTCCCAGGCTTTACGACGTGCTTCAATGCGTTCGTGGTTACATGGGCCTTTGCCGGCAATCACATCAAAGAATTCGGTCCAGTTGATTTCACCAAATTCGTAGTGACCAGTGTCTTGATTAAAACGTAAGTCCGGATCTGGCACGCTCAAGCCAAGCTGCAACACTTGCGGTACGGTGTTATCGACAAACTTCTGACGCAGTTCATCATTACTGAAACGTTTGATTTTCCAGGCCATACTTTGCGCGCTGTTCGGCGAGTTGTCATCGCTTGGACCAAACATCATCAGCGCCGGCCACCAGAAACGGTTAACCGCATCTTGCGCCATCTGTTTTTGTTCTGACGTACCGTTGGCCAGTTGCATCATGGCTTCAAAGCCCTGACGCTGATGGAAACTTTCTTCTTTACAGATGCGCACCATGGCACGGGCATACGGACCATAAGAGGTACGGCAAAGCGCGACCTGATTGACAATCGCTGCGCCATCGACCAGCCAGCCAATCGCGGCTACATCGGCCCAGCTCAGGGTTGGATAGTTAAAGATGGATGAATATTTCATGCGACCGGCAATCAGCTTGTCCATCATGTCGTCACGATCGGCGCCCAGAGTTTCTGCCGCGCTGTACAGATACAGCGCATGACCGGCTTCATCCTGCACTTTGGCCAGCAATACGGCCTTACGTTTTAGGCTAGGTGCACGGGTAATCCAGTTGCCTTCTGGCAACATGCCGACCACTTCGGAATGTGCATGCTGGCCAATCTGGCGAATCAGGGTTTTACGGTAAGCCTCTGGCATCCAGTTTTTAGGTTCAATTGAAATGTCCTTTTCAATTGCCTGCTCAAAGCTGTGAAGTTGATTTGTCATTTTATCCTCACTTATCCCAAGTGTTCTGGTATTAAAATTAAAACGATACATTTTAAAAATCAATATTAATTTTTAAGTATCAAATAAAATAATTCACAAAATTAACTCAATTTATTGTTTTTTAATATTTTTATTTTTTAAAAAATTTTTTATTGCAAAATTTGAGCAGAAATATGATTGACAAAAGCGCGTTAAAGTCAGAAATTATGAAACATCAAAACTAAAATATTACTCAAAACGTATCATAAAAGGAGTTATATCATGCTTGAGTTAGACACCCAGACAGCGCAGACGGAATCGCAAGCGACTGATTATTCAAGCGTTCGCCCGGCACTGAAGACCTTAAGCTCACTGGTATGCGGTCAGGAATTTGTTGCGAGTCAGGATTTCCGTCCGGTACAGCATGCCATTACCGGTGAAACCATTTATCAGGTCAGCAGCTTTGGCCTCGATACCCGTGCGGTGGTCGACTATGCCAAACAGCATGGCGCGGCGATTGCCTCCTGGACTTTTCATCAGCGTGCCAATGCACTTAAACAGGTGGCGCAATATCTACTGGAACGTAAAGAAGATTTTTATGAACTGGCCAAAGCCACCGGCTGTACCCGTAAAGATGCCTGGATTGATGTCGAAGGTGGTATTGGTACCCTGTTTGCCTACTCCAGTCTGGTGCGCCGCGAACTGAGCGATGAAACCGCCTGGGTGGAAGACAGCTGGATTCCGCTGTCCAAGCATGGCGCTTTTGGCGCCAAACACGTCTTAAGCCCGAAAGCAGGCGTGGCGGTGCATATTAATGCCTTTAACTTCCCGATCTGGGGCATGCTGGAAAAAATCGCGCCAACCTTATTGGCCGGTGTACCGTGTATTGTTAAACCGGCGACCGAAGGTGCCGAGCTGACCCATGCCGTAGTTAAAGCTATTCATGCCAGCGGGTATTTACCGGAAGGTGCATTACAGCTGATTTGCGGCCAGACTTATGACCTGTTTGAGCAGCTGAACCCACAAGACACCGTGACTTTCACCGGTTCTGCGGCAACCGGCCAGAAATTACGTGCGCATCCGCACCTGAATCAGTACTCGATTCCATTTAGCATGGAAGCCGATTCTGTCAACAGCGCCATTCTGACGGAACAGGCCAGCGATACGGCGATTGACCTGTTTGTGCGTGAAGTCTTCCGTGAAATGACCAGCAAAGCCGGACAGAAATGTACTGCAATTCGTCGCGCTTTTGTGCCACGTGAACTTTTAGCGACCGTGCAGGAACGTTTGATTGCCAAGCTGCAAAAAGTGGTGGTCGGTAATCCGGAGCTGGATCAGGTCACCATGGGTGCACTGGCCAGCCTCAAACAGAAACAGGACGTGGCGGCCAAGGTGGAACAGTTAAGCCAGGAAGCCCAAATTGTCTTTGGTAGCCATTTACGTCAGGACTTTAGTATTCAGGCTGATCAACCTGAACTCGGCGCATTCTATCCACCAACTGTACTGGTCTGTGAACAGCCTGAACAGGCCAGCAGCCTGCATCAGATTGAAGCCTTTGGTCCGGTGGTAACGCTGATGGCCTATGATAATCTGGCACAACTGGCCGGTCTGGTGGCACGCGGTGAAGGTAGTCTGGTGGCCTCGGTGGTACGTGATTGCGAGCAGAATATTGAACAGCTGATTGCCAAGATTGCCCCGTGGCATGGCCGTGTGCATGTGCTGGATGAGGAAAGCGCCAAAGAAAGTACCGGTCATGGTTCGCCATTGCCGCATCTGGTGCATGGTGGTCCGGGTCGTGCTGGTGGAGGTGAGGAACTGGGCGGCTTGCGCGCGGTAAAACATTATATGCAACGCACCGCAATTCAAGGTTCACCGAATGCCATGACCCAGATTGGGCATAGCTGGACCGCCGGTGCTCAGGTGTTTGAAGATCGGGTTCATCCATTTAAAAAATCGTTTGATGAATTACGTGTTGGTGAACGTCTGCTCACCGCACGCCGTACCGTAACCGAGGCCGATCTGGTGAACTTCGCCTGCTTAAGCGGTGATTATTTCTATGCACATATGGACAAAATTGCCGCGGCAGAATCGCTGTTTGAAGAGCGTGTCGCACACGGCTACTTTGTGGTGTCGGCCGCAGCCGGTCTGTTTGTTGATGCTGCGCCTGGCCCGGTGATTGCCAACTACGGCATGGACAACCTGCGCTTTGTCGAGCCGGTGAAAATTGGTGATACCATTCAGGTCGAGCTGACCTGCAAGCAGAAAACCCCGAAACAGCAACGCGACCCAAACCAGAAGCCACACGGCGTGGTGGTGTGGGATATTAAAGTGAAAAACCAGCGTAATGAACTGGTCGCCACCTACGATATTCTGACACTGGTAGAACGTGGCGAAGCTTAAGCCGAACTATATTGAACCAAGAAAAGGAATCTTTATGATTCCTTTTTTTATTTATACTTAAAAATATGTATCTTTTTATTCAGAACAGATTGACCCGCTGTGCAGAAAGGAATAAATTGAAGATAGAAGATACAAAACAAAAATAATAAGGTTTAAAACGTATCATATTATCTTATACGTTCAGCACAGGAAGTTGCACAATGAATGATAAAACTCTAGAGATAGATGCGGTTGAAAGGAATATTCAACCCGAAAGCAAACAGTTTGAAGCGGCTCATCCCATTGACCTGCCGGCCACGCCTAGTTCGCAGGACAGCAGCAGTACCTATCAGTGGTATGTGGTGATTATCTGTATGGTGGCCTATATCCTGTCTTTTGTAGACCGCCAGATTCTGTCCTTAATGATTGAGCCAATTAAGGCCGATTTAATGCTCAGTGATACCCAGTTCAGCTTATTGCAAGGCCTGGCCTTCTCGCTGTTCTATGCCTTTATGGGTGTGCCCATTGCCGCACTGGCCGATAAAAAATCACGGATTAAAATTATTTCTATCGGCATTGCCTTCTGGAGTCTGGCCACAGCGGCTTGTGGTTTAAGTAAAAACTTCATCCAGATGTTTTTAGCACGTTTAAGTGTCGGCGCCGGTGAAGCGGCCCTGTCACCTGCCTTCTACTCGATTGTGGCTGACCTGTTCCCGAAAGAAAAACTTGGCCGTGCTTTAGGTGTTTATGCGATTGGTGCCTTTATTGGTTCTGGTCTGGCCTTCCTGATTGGCGGCTACGTGATTGGCTTATTAAAAGAAGTCGATTTTGTGGTATTGCCAATAATTGGTGAATTAAAAACCTGGCAACTGACTTTTTTTATTGTCGGTTTACCGGGTGTATTATTGGCCCTGGTGATGATTCTGACCGTACGTGAACCCAGCCGTAAAGGCGTGAAAGTCGGTCAGGATGGTGAAGTGGTTAAAGCCTCATTTAAAAACTCGGTGGCTTTTATTAAATTGCACAAGAAAACTTTCTTCTGTCATTTTATTGGCTTCTCTTTCTACACCATGATGCTGTATTCGTTATTAGGCTGGGCACCGGCCTATTACATGCGTCATTTTGGTCTCGATGCCAGTCAGACTGGTTATGTCTTGGGCTGTATTATTCTGGTGGCGAATACGGCGGGTGCGCTGTTCTGCGGCTGGCTCATCGACTTTTTCTCCAAACGTGGCTATAGCGATGCGGCTATTCGTGCCGGTGCTTTGGGCTGTGCAGCGCTGATTATTCCAAGTGTGCTGTTTACCCAGGTAGATAATCTGTACTTATCGTTTGCACTGATTTTTGTGGCGATGTTCTTCTCGACCTTCCCGATTCCAGCCTCGGCTGCCGCGACACAAATGCTGACCCCCAACCAGCTCCGTGCTCAGGTTTCTGCCAAATTCCTGCTGATCTCCAACCTGATTGCCTTGGGTGTGGGTACTACGGCTGTGGCTTTAATTACCGATAACTATTTTGAAAACACACTGATGGTTGGCAACTCGATTTCTATTGTCAATGCAGTAGCCGGTGTGATTGGCGTATTCCTGCTATATAAAGGTTGTCGCTATTATCGTGACAGTATCCAGCATGAAAAATTGAACTAAGTGCTCCACCCTAATGAAGAATGAGCCGGCCTCATTCTTCATTTATTTCTGGCAGATCATCCATCCTATCTCATCGTCCCTGTTCAAATTGACTTTTCTATCTCCTAATCTGCGCGTTCTCAGCATCTTCAAAATTCCTCTGATTTCTGGTGATGATGCTTATACAGTATTACTACCATCTGCAATCTTTTTGCAGCAGCAACTGTGCTACATTCATGTATGTTGATCATCTGATTCCTTATAACGACAAGCTTTGGGAGCGACTCATGGCGAAAATGAAAAAAGCATCGATGCATATTGATATTGGTATTTCTGAAGATAACCGGGCCAAAATTGTCGAAGGGCTTTCCCGACTTCTGGCCGACAGTTATACCCTATATTTAATGACCCATAATTTCCACTGGAACGTGACCGGGCCACAGTTTAACAGCCTGCACACCATGTTTATGACACAATATACCGAGCAATGGAATGCACTGGATGTTATTGCCGAGCGGATTCGTGCGCTGGGTTTTCCGGCGCCGGGAACCTATAAAGAATTTGTAAAACTGGCGTCGATTGAAGAAGTCGAAGGTGTACCAAAAGCCAATGAAATGGTGGAGTTATTGGTTCGTGCCCATGAAACAGTTGCCCGTACCGCACGCAGTATTTTTGATGTGGTGGAAGAAGCCAATGACCAGCCAACTGCGGATGTACTGACCCAACGATTGGAAGTCCATGAAAAAACTGCCTGGATGTTAAGAAGCCTGTTAGAAGAATAAATAGATGAAGAATAAAACCGGGGCGATGCTCCGGTTTTATTTTGGGTGTTTTTAAGCTGCCTACATGGCAGTGAACCCCCTCTTGATCTGGCAATAAAAAAGCACCCATTTCTAAGCTGCCTACATGGCAGTGAACCTGGTCCTGTCATACTGAAAATTCTGGTGAATTTTCTAAGCTGCCTACATGGCAGTGAACGTGGTGAAGAGGCGCTGATTGCTTTGGCGAATTTTCTAAGCTGCCTATATGGCAGTGAACTAGACAGGTATTTCCAGCCAGCAGAGCGGAATTTTCTAAGCTGCCTGTATGGGGTCGTATCCATACCCGCACGCATGTCCATGGGCTGGGTAGACAACCAGATTTCATCGATACGGATCATTTGATCAAGCCCTGAAGTAAAAGCAGTAATTCAGTTGCAGACTCCACCGGTCATTCGATTTCGATCATCTGATCCCTTACGGAACATTGTTCATCATGTAATGGAATCCTGATATGAGCGGTAGCTTTCCTCTCTGGCACAGGTGGCGGAGGTGCTTCTTGTTTGACTGGCGTCGGGTGAAGAATGACGGGAAGGAAGTCGGTCTGTGGACAAGATGGGGTTGTTAATGATGGAACCATTGATCTGGACTGACGAATCCATTTATGCAACAGATTGGCATTGATCTGATGTTGCATTGTGACCTTAGCCACCGATGTATCTGGCTGCTGGCATTGCTGAATAAGTTGATGTTTAAATTCAGCAGTGAAGGTTCGACGGGGCTTTTTTAGCGTTGGTGTGCTGTCTATAACTATCTTTAAATCCATAAATAGGTGTCCACTTAAAATTTAGTGGACACTATCGCGGTATTAATGAGTTAGAAAAAGTGGGGCTCAGCGGACGCTTACAAATAACGGAAATTAAATTGCAACTCACTTGGAAATCCGAGACATCAATCAAGGCCTCAACTCAAAGCCGAAACCTGTCCCAGCTCTCTATAAAATCCTCTAAATCAGGATACAACCACATTACTCCAGCGCTTAAATGCCCTTCTAAAATTATGAATATCATTAATATTTAAATAGTCGGCGACCAGCTCATCGTTATAGGCAAATAAGGTCTTTAATTGTATAGACGTAAACAAACGGGCCTGATCCAGCATTTGCTGATAACTGGTATTATGTTTATTCAATCTTCGCTTAAAACTCGCAATACTGATTTGAAAATATTCTGCACATTCTTCCAGATTCGGTGCCTGATGAATGTTACGAATCAAAAAATGATGTACCTCTTGCAGAAAGCTCTGCTCCAGACCGGACTGTTGTTGCAGCACTTTCGCCTGATGATAGTAGGCTTGGCGCATCGCACTGGTTTGATAATTCTGTTTTTGTGTGCACTCCTGAATATCAATCTGTATGGCATTCACCAGACTATTAAATTGAATATTCTCTCCCAGATGTTCCCAGAACTGCTCAATAAATTCCGGCTCTGCACCGACAAAGTGATAGTTCATCTTCAGCTCTTCTTGGGTACTATTGAGCAAAATTGTCCGGACAGCCGTCATGGCACTAATAACCAGAGAGGTGGCATGACGCTGCTGGCTATTTAGCCAGAACAGAATAATTTTATGATCAGAATAGTAAGCCACCGGCGTCAGCCAAGGGCTTAAATATATATGAAACTCGACATAGCGCTGTATCGCTTCTTTAATATTCTGGCTATACGCAATGGCATTTAAGGCCGGATGCGTTAAAGTTTCAATATAACGCTGACCAAATAAAAATTGCACTTCAGGATGCACAATACTCTCATGCAAATTCCTGATCATGTGTATCAGCTGTTCGACACTAACACACTGATTCACCGAGATCAGCCCCTCAATAAACACCGGTGTTCCTTTTAAAATACGGTTAGGATTTACACCGTACATCTCAGCTAAATCAATCAATAATGCAGGTGCCAGATAAGTCGGCAGAATCAACTGATCATTCTGATAGCTCATACCGACATCCTTGTTCTTAACTTGATAATCTGCTGATGTTTCATCTGTTTATATAATTTCTGGATTTCCGTAGCTGGGCTGTCTTGTTGAACTTCACTGATAGTATAGCGGCAGTCGATGTTAAATTTCTGAAAATCCTGATGTGTATAAAAAATTTGTGACTGAATACATTTCTGCAGTTCTCTGGCCATGATCTCAACCTGTGCATCAGCCAGATCCAGCAGCATCAAAATAAATTTGTCACCGGCCAAACGGCAGACCAGATCACACGGTCGGATATTCAAACTGATGGTTTGTGCAATGACCGACAAGACCTGATTGCCCGTATCAAAACCAAACTCTCTATTGATGGCGCTTAAATCTTTAATATTGATCATCATCAGATGGATATTTTTTGCCGAATGATGGCGCTGGTTAATTTCATGCTGTAATTGCTGTTTAAAGTATTGGGCATCTGCCAGCGGTGTAATCGCATCAAATAAACGGTGATCCCGAAATACATGCTCTTTGGTTTGCAATTTTCTGGACAAGACCAGCTGCTCTTTATGCCAGTTCACCATAGCAATGGTCAGCACAATAAAACCGATAGGGGTAGTAAAGGATTCCAGTAAATCATCCCAAACCAATGTTTTGGGGATGGCAATAAATTCATCCAGCACATCCATCCATAAAGCCAGAAAGACAAAGGTCAGTCCCCAATAAAAATATCGGGTCACATAGCCTCTTGGACGGCTTTTCAGAATGAGATAAATCCATAACAAAGTCAGTAAACAGGCCAGCCCCTCCCCAATCACATCAATCACCTGAATTTCACTGTGTGCTTTAAAATTTCCGGACAGCATAAAAAA
Organism: Acinetobacter sp. YH12134; assembly: GCF_013418555.1. Classification (NCBI taxonomy): domain Bacteria; kingdom Pseudomonadati; phylum Pseudomonadota; class Gammaproteobacteria; order Moraxellales; family Moraxellaceae; genus Acinetobacter; species Acinetobacter sp. YH12134. The sequence continues at coordinate 200,395 of NZ_VPBT01000002.1, forward strand.
AGCCAGACAGGCGATGGCCATGATCATCACCAGTAAAAAGTGCCGTGGATAGTAGAAGAATGGTTTTAGCATAGCCCGAACATAATTATTGTTTTCATAAGCTAATCAGTATTTTATGACAATTTAATTACAAGCCGCTTTTGCCCGATTTTCAAATCAGCTCAGGATAAATTTTAAAAAGTCTGTCGCTTCGCTTTTAATGCCACTGCTAACAGGTGCTTATACGCGTTTCTGCTCTTCATGAGCCTCAATATTTCCATCAAATCAGCTCAAACCGGACTGAAACATCGGTGGATATCATTTCAGCTTTTATTATTGTCATCATTTAGTCATTGACCAAATTTAAGGTGCTCAACAAACAGCCATTGCGCTCTTTGGGGATAATATAAATGAGCACTCATTGCAGTAATAAAACAGCAGCATTTACCTTTAAGGTCAGCACTTTAGTGTTATGTATGTTGGCCACTGGCCATAGTCTGGCAGCCGAAACCGCAACCGAATACGTCCGTGTAATTGGACAGGCCGCAAGTATCAATGAAGCATTAAAAGAACAGCGCAAATCCGATTCGATTTCCAGCGTGGTGCATGCCGATGCCATTGCAAAACTACCTGATGATAACGCAGCGGAAGCCTTACAACGGATTCCTGGAGTGTCAACTGAACGTGACCAGGGTGAAGGCCGTTTTGTTACAGTGCGAGGTTTGGGCACCGATCTGAATGCGGTTACGATTAATGGCACGCTGGTTCCTGCACCAGAGGCATCGCGCCGTGGTGTAGCGCTGGATGTCTTACCTGCAGAACTGGTGCAGTCTTTAACCGTGGTTAAAACCTTAACTCCAGATATGGATGCAAACTCACTGGGCGGGACCATTCAGGTTGAAAGTCTGTCGGCGTTTGATCATGACGGCCTGTTTTATACGACTGCAGTTGAAGGCGGTTATGATGAAAAACGTGAAGAATATAGCCCGAAAGTATCAGGTGCGGTGAGCCAGAAATTCAGTCTCGGTTCCGGCACCGATAATTTTGGTGTCGCTGCAGCCCTGAGCTGGCAAGAGCGTACCTTTGGTTCAGATAACGTTGAAACCGGAGGGAAATGGGAGGATGGCCTGCTCGAAGAAACAGAAATGCGTCAATATGATATTGAACGTGAACGTCTGGGCGCGGGCCTGAATTTCGATTTTCGACCAAATAAGAACAGTGAATACTATTTACGTACCTTATATAGCCGCTTCCAGGACAATGAAACCCGTCAGGCTGCAGGTGTTGAATTTTCCGATCCGCTCGCCATAAATACACCAGGCAGTGCAGAAGTAGTTCGTGAACTGAAAGAACGTGAAGAAACCCAGGAAATTAAATCCTTTGTGCTAGGCGGTAAAAACCGTTTTGATCAGTGGACGCTGGAAGCTCAGCTCGGCTATAGCGAAGCCTCGGAAAAGAATCCGGGCGGTATTGCCGGTGCCGGATTTGTCGGTGAATTTGATGATCTGCAATATTCAAGCACGCGTATTCCTGTCGTGAAAGGCGCGGCCAGCTTCTATGACCCAAGCCAATATGAACTCGATGAAGTAGAATGGGAAAAAAGCACAGCCAAAGATAAAGAGAAAAATGCCAAATTCGATCTGAGCCGCGATTATCTGCTCAACGATTATGCATCTGTCTTCAAATTTGGGGCAAAAGTCAGCCAGCGCACCAAAACCAATGATACTGAAATCTGGAAAGTTGAAGATTTAGACACATTCCCTGTCCATTTTGGTTCAAACGGTCATTATGAACTGGCACAGTTCGGCCCGACCTTGTCTAGTGGCCCGATCCATAATCAACTGGCCAAGCTCAACCCGAATGACTGGCGAGATGCTGAAGAATCGGTCATCAACGATTATAAAACTTCTGAAGATATTCATGCCGCTTACGTCATGAATACCATTGATTTTGATCGGTTACGGGTGATTGCGGGTCTACGCTATGAAGATACTGATTTTGAAACACAAGGCTATCGGATTCTGGACGGTGAAAGCAGCTCTGTTTCCACCCAAAATGATTATAATCACTGGTTACCGAGCCTGCATCTTAAATATCAATTAATTAGTGATGCTATTTTAAGAGCCGCATGGACCAATACTGTGGTACGTCCAAACTTTGAACAATCCCGACCGGGAATTTATATTGATGGTGATGAAGCCGAGTTTGGTAATCCAAATCTTAAAGCGCTGGAAGCCTCCAACTTTGATTTAGGCGTAGAGAAATACTTTGGTGATGCCAGCGTAATTTCCATGAATGCGTTCTATAAAGATATTGATCACTTTATTTATAACGCTAACGTTGCAGGCACTGGTGACTGGATCGATTTTGATGAAGCCATGACTTTCAAAAACGGTTCATCCGCCAAAATTTACGGTGTAGAACTCGGCTATAGCCAAAAATGGCATAACTTCATCTTTGGTCTCAACAGCACCTTCAGTCGTGCCAAAGCCGATATTGATGGTATGGTCGATGGTGAATTGATGACCCGAACCATTAATTTCCCAAGCCAATCTAAAGTGGTCGGTAATGCCATGATCGGCTGGGAAAACGACCGTGTGGGTCTGCGTCTTGCCGCCAACTATAAATCCCGTTATCTGAATGAAATTTCTGGCATTGATGAGCCAGAAAAAGATTTATATACCGATGATCAGGTGTTTGTTGATTTGAGCGGTCATGTGAATTTTAACAAAAATATCCAGCTATTCTTTAATGCACAAAACCTGACCGATGAAGTGTATTACAACTATAACGGCAATCGTCATTATAACGCGCAATACGAAGAATACGGCCCGAGCTATAAAGTTGGTCTGAAATTCACACATTTCTAAGCCTTTAGCTCACCCAAAGCCACTTTGGCTTTGGGTACTTTTTATTTAGAGAAAAATCATGACAATGCTTTTTAAATTAAGCACCTTCTGTGCAGCGCTTGTGGCTTTATCTGGCTGCACCTCCTCTGCTCATACCCAAAAGAACACCATCAGCAGCCCGCTTCATCTGGAACAGACTCTTTCAGCATTGGATCAGCCTGCGCTGCCGGTGGAGCAAATTTTCAAGTTACCCATCACCGTCGAAGATGCACATTGGATTGAGATTGATGGTTTAAATGCTCAAGTGCTCACCAGCAGCAAAACCCAAGGCCTAAGCCTGTGGAATTCAAATGCCCAACGTGTACAGCATATTCCCGGCTCGTTCAGTAAAATTGACTATCGCAGCATTGGCCAACAGCTGATTATCCAGACCACTGATTTACTTCAGCAGCGACCGGTCATTTTCCGTTTTGATTTAAACACCGGAACCTGGGCAAAGCCTGTCTATCTGGCGGCCCGTAGCTTTAAAACCGAAGATAACTGCCTGTATCTCACGCCTGATCAATCTTTATATAGCTTTCTGGTGGGAGAAGAAGGTATCGGGGAGCAATGGATGATTCAGTCTGGAGGCTCAAACCAGATTAGCCCTCGTTTTATTCGTAACATGAGCCTGCCACCCAACAGTGGTTTTTGTGTGGTAGATGACCATCAAGACAAACTGTATATCAATGAAGAAGATGTGGGCATTTGGGCCTATGAGGCAGATCCTGAAGCAGATCTGATCCGCTATCCAGTAGATTTGAATCATCCGTATGGATCAATTCTAGGCAATGTTAGCGGACTAAGCTTGATCGACAATGCACTGGCAGCAATGGATGAATCCAAAGCTGTGCTGTACCGCTATCGCATTGAGGGTACTTCATGGCACAAATTACCTCCACTCTCTCTACAGAATGTAGATGAGCCTGAACGTATCAGCCTGAAAGGTACCCAAGACCAGAAACAGCTGTTACTGGTTGATGATCAGATCAAGCTATTGAACATTGACTGGACCACGCAAGCCCTGCCTCCTAAAAAAGCAGGCTTAGCCATTCCGGCAGATGTCGAAACCGATTTGGTTCCAAGCCGTGGTGATGCGGCTGATGATCCCGCAATCTGGGTCAATCAGGCTAACCCACGTCTGTCACGTGTGCTGGGTACAGATAAACAAGGTGGCCTTGCGGTCTACGACCTGAACGGGAAACAGCTGCAATACTTAAAAGTCGGCCGTCTGAATAATGTTGATATTCGACCGAATTTCAAACTGGGGCAACAGACAGTCGATTTAGCCATCGCCACCAACCGCGATCAGAACAGCCTTCACCTGTTCAGCATCCATCAAAAAACTGGACAGGTCAAAGATTTAGGAGAACTGCCAACAGATCTCAATAACATCTATGGATTCTGTATGTACCAGAACCGGCAAGGTGAAACCTTTGCCATTCCAAACGATAAAAATGGCACTTTTGTGCAATATAAGATTCAAAGCAAGGCAAGCGGCCTGAGCGCAGAGGAAGTCCTTAGGTTTAAAGTATCTAGCCAGCCTGAAGGCTGTGTGGTGGATGATGAACATGACCGGATCTATGTCGGTGAAGAAGCAAAAGCGGTGTGGACCACCAGGCTGGATGACCCTAAACAGATTCAGCTACAACCGGTGATTACTGTTGGGGAACAGGTCAAGGCAGACATTGAAGGACTGGCCATTTATAAAGGTCAAGTACGTGATTATCTGGTCATTTCCAGCCAGGGAGATGACAGTTATGTTGTGGTCGATGCTGCCGCCCCTTATCAGCTGCGCGGGAAATTTAAAATCTCGGCCAATCTGAATCACGAGATTGATGCGGTCTCTGAAACGGACGGGCTTGAGGTGACCTCAGCCAATCTGAGAGGTATCTGGAAAAAAGGTATGCTGGTGGTTCAGGACGGACGTAAGCGTATGCCAGAAGGCAATCAGAACTACAAATATGTGGCCTGGGAAAAAATTGCACAAGCCTTGGGTCTGGAATAAGCCCTTGCCTCAGGTACAGCCTACGGCGCTGTACCTGTGTTTCATCTAAGAATAATTTTATTGAGGTTTTTATGTCGAATCCATCTGCAGCACAGCTTTCAGTATGGGAAGTGATTAGCCATGCCAGTCTGCTGGTTCAAGCAGTAATGCTGATTTTATTACTGGCATCCATTATTAGCTGGTATGTCATTATCAAACAGAGTATTCGTCTGCGTCAGGAAACAGCTGCGAATAAAGTCTTTTTAAGCCAGTTCCGCCAACAGCCTTTTCCGCTTGCCACAACCGAACCATCCGAGCCGAAATCAGGGGGGCTTGGGCAGATCTATCAGGCCGGCCTGGATGAATTTCATACACTTCAACATACCAGCACTCGCCTCTCCTCGGCAGCGGTAACCGATCAAGTTGAACGACGTTTGCTCACCAGTGTCAGTGAACAGGAAGAAAAGCTGGAAAAGCACCTGAGTTTTCTGGCGACTGTGGGTTCAGTCAGCCCCTATATCGGTTTGTTTGGCACCGTCTGGGGCATCATGAATTCTTTTATTGGCCTGTCTCAGCTTGAACAAGCCACCCTTTCCGCTGTCGCACCGGGTATTGCGGAAGCATTAATTGCCACCGCCATTGGTTTATTTGCAGCCATTCCTGCGGTGATTGCCTATAACCGCCTGAGTGCCCGTGCAGAAAAAATTTCTAATAGTTATTACAGTTTCGGCAATGAATTACAAACCCGAATGCTGCGTTTTTTACAGGCAGGGAATTAATACCACATGCAGAAACGTCAGAAAAAGCACGCACTCAACGCAGAAATGAACGTTGTTCCCTATATCGACGTGATGCTCGTGCTGCTGGTGATTTTTATGGTCACTGCCCCCATGCTCACCCAAGGCATAAAAGTGAACTTGCCGAATCTGGAGGCTGAAACTCTGGTCACCCCCAAGGAACAAAAAGTCATTACTATTTCGATTCAAGAAGATGGCCGCTATTACTGGAATGTGGGAGAAAGTGTCGATACTACACAAGTCACCGATCGGGCAACGAGTCTCACAGAAATGAAAGAAAAATTATCTCCACTGCTACAAATCCATCAGGATATTCAGGTGTTTATTCGTGCGGATCGTAGCGCCAATTATGAGCTTGTTGCACAAACCATTGGATTGCTACAACAAAGTGGCGTTGAGCAATTGGGCCTAGTCACCGAGGAGCAGGATCAGTGAAAAGCATATCACGGATCAATCCAGCCACTGCTGTCGCTTTCTCTGTGACGGCTGTATTGCATGCCACCCTGGTCTACAGCGTGTTAAACCAGAATTTTGACAGTCCCATCCAAGAAGTCACACCCAAGTCGGTACAGGTTAAATTTATACAGCTTCCAAAAGCTGACATATCACCTCAGCTCCAACCTGAACATGCGCCAACTCAAGAACCAGCTCAATCTCAAGTAATGCCCCCAGTCGCTGCACCAGTCCAGTCCGCGCCAACTCAACCCGTTCAGCCGGTTAAAGCGAAGCCAGTTTCAAACCAATCTGCCAAAGCCAGACCAGAGCCAAATCCTCAACCCAAAATCGCCAGCTCACAAGCAATGACAGATCATACATCCACCACCATGCAAACTACTGCAGTAGTGACGCATGAGGCTCCTCCTGCACCGGCCCAGCCTGCTGCGACCACACAGCCGGCGCCATCTGTCAGCAAACCGATAGTGGCGGAAAATACACAACCTCCGCCTGTATTTGATGAAAAAAACTATAAACCGATTTCAAAAGTGAAACCGGATTACCCAATGCGAGCTTTGGAGAATGAATTGGAAGGCAACTGCACGGTCGAATATAGCGTGAATACTCAAGGCCAAGTGATAAATCCTAAAGCATTAACAGACTGTGATCCGATATTTGTGCGTCCTTCACTCAATGCAGCCCGGCAATTCAAATACCAACCACGGATCGTCAATGGTCAGGCTGTTGAAGTTGCTAAAATTAAAAATACCTTTGAATACCGGATTGAATAAAGATGCTTAAATAGGCTCAGTTCTTTGTATGGTCTATCTTTATGAAACCATCTAGGTCACTGGATTATCTGTCATTCATAAGGGCTGATATGAGTAGCTCAAAAATGAAGTCATCTCGATGCGAACAGGAACTCAGGTGGTTGAACTGAAAAATGGCTGACAGCAATATGACACCAATCCTGTTCACCAGAGCAAAACTTTGATAAAGAAGCTTTGCATTATCCCCGATCATTGAATTGAGGTCATCTCTTATAGACTAAGATGCAAAATACCTCTTCTATCCCCCAATTCTTATTCAAAAGCCAATCACTTAACACCAGAACATCCAACCAGAATATTTAAAAGAATATATAGCGATATCTGCAACATGATCTGGCCAGAAATAATTAATGCAGTAACTCCTTATTATTCATCACAATAATTAACTTCTATCGCACACTTAAGCGCACGACCTCCTAATTTCTCTATGATTTATTCATCTTTCATTCATATTTCCTATGGATTCAGGATTGCTTTGCAATAAATTAACAAATAATATTTATGATAATTATTATCATTTTCATTAACAAAAATGTCCTACATCGTGCACCCATCCTTCAAGCTATCTTTGCTAAGTCTTGCAATTTTAGTGAGTCAACAAGGCTTTGCAGAAGATACGCAGCAGCTCGCCACCATTACCATGACCGCTGAACCCGCTAAGGCAGATCAAAGTTCTGAACACACTCAACGTTATATAATTCAAAACTCTGCAACAGCCTCCAAGCTCAATATTCCGCTCAAAGAAACCCCACAAACGGTCAACGTGGTCACGCGCCAGCAACTAGATGACTTTAGTCTGAACAATACTCGCGATGTCCTGCGCAACACCCCCGGTATTATGGTGAGCAATCAGGAAACGGAACGAACCTCTTACCTCTCACGCGGCTTTGAAATTTCCAATGTGCTGGTCGACGGCGTTGGGCTGCCGCTTGAAGGCTATAATTATAATAATGACAATCCGGACAGTTTTTTATTTGATCGGATTGAAGTCGTTAAAGGTGCCAATGCCTTGAATAATGGGATTGGCGATCCGGGTGCAACCATTAACCTGATTCGAAAACGCCCGACTCAGGACTTTCAGGCAGCACTCAATGCCAGTTACGGTTCATGGAATACCCAGCGCTATGAAGCCGATGTATCCTCCGCCCTGACGCAAGATGGCAGAATCCGAGGGCGACTGTTTGGTTATCAGCAGACGGGTGACAGTTATCTGGAGCGTTATAGCCTGGAGAAAAACGGTGTCGGGGCTGTGCTAGAAGCAGATCTGACCGATACCACCCTGTTGACCGCCGGGTATAGCGAAACTCAGAATCAACCGAATAGCGTGAACTGGGGTTCCAATCCGCTCATCAACACCGAAGGCGAACAGCTTCATTATCCACAAAACTATAATTACAGTCCGGACTGGGCCTATTGGGATAGCAATATTAAAAACTATTTTGCCGAGATTGAACAAAAACTCGGGGGTGACTGGACGGCCAAACTCAGCTATGACGAAAAGCGGACAAAACGGGATGCAAAACTTTTATATCTGTCCGGCCGGCCAGCGGCTGATGGCACATCAGGCGTGTTTCTCTATCCGGGCATGTATCTGGATGACAATAAACAGCAGCAAGCCAATCTGAGTTTCAGCGGCACTTATCCGCTCTGGGGACAACGTCATGAAGCATCTGTAGGGTATATCTGGGCAGAAAACCAGCTGGATGAACTCGGTTACGGAGGTAGTTTTGCTCAGCCTTTCACCACAGATTTAGCCAGTTTTACCCCCGAAGAACCGAGCTGGGATCTATCGAAAACCAGTGGGGAAATGCATATCCGGCAGAAAAATCAGAGCCTGTATGCCGCCACTCGTCTACATCTGAATGAGGATCTCAAAGTACTGCTTGGTGCCAATTATGTACAGGCCAAAAGTACAGGCAGCAGTTATGGTACCGACACCATTTATGATGAAGATAAAGTCCTCCCCTATGCTGGCCTGACGTATAACTTCAGTCCTGAATATACCGGCTATTTAAGCTATACCTCCATTTTCCGTCCGCAAACCAGCAAAGCGGCAGATGGCAATCTCAATAAACCGATTGAAGGTGAAAGTTACGAAGCCGGCATTAAAAGTTCCTGGTTAGATGACAGACTGACCGCCACTATGGCCATCTTCAGGACAGAACAAAGTAATTATCCGCTACGTGACTCTGATGGCATTCCGACGTTACGCAAAACCCAAGTCAGCGATTTACGTTCTCAAGGATATGAATTCAGTCTTGCCGGGCAGTTAAGCGATCATCTCAATCTCAGTTTTGGTTATACCCAGTTTAGCCTCAAAGATCTGATCAATGGCGGAGATGCCCGTACCTTCAATCCGAACCAGTCTTTTAATCTGTTAACAACCTATCAGGTACCGCAAATTCCAAAACTCAGACTGGGGCTTGGGCTGCAATGGCAGGATAAAACCTATCTGGAAGTACCGGAAAGCACCACAAATGGCGTGACCCAGCAAGCGGGCATGATTGAACAGAATGCGTATGCACTGGTCAATCTGATGGCCAGTTATGAGCTGAATGAACATATCACCCTGCAGGCCAATGGAAATAATCTGACCAATGAAAAATACCTGTTCAATTTCCCGAACCAGCAAGGCTTCTATGGTGCGCCGGCAAATTATAGCGTTGCGGTGAAATTCAAATATTGATTACTCCCTTGGCCTTAAAACTTTTTCAGGACCAATCCTTTTATTTAAAAACAGGTAAAAACACATGAAAAAAATGATAGCGTTGACAATGGGCTTGTCGATGAGCTTGTCTGCTCAAGCGCATATGCTGTGGCTTGAACGTGGCCCAAATGCTCAAACCTATGCCTTCTTTGGTGAATACAGTGAACAGCTGAAAGAAACTCAGGAAGGTGCCTTAAAGTCATTCAATCAAGCTAAAGTGGTTCAGGCCAAAAAAATCTTCAGTCCTCAGCTTCAGCAGGATCATCTGGTCTATGCCACGCAAGATCAGGCTGATGTAAAACTCAGCCATGAACTGATCTATGGTGAATCTTTACTGAGCTACCATGCTAAAGCCGGACGACAGAATCTGAAAGCCGAATCCGAGCTGGATATTATCCCCGCCCAACGCAACAGCAATACCTTTACCGTGCTGTATCAAGGCAAGCCCGCGGCTGATCTGGAGGTTACCGTCTTTTCTCCTCAGTATTGGCTGAAAAAATACACCACCAATAGCCAGGGACAAATTACGGTTGCTACGCCATGGAAAGGTCAGTACATGCTTGAAGTGGCAAAAGAATTAGATCAAGCAGGCACCTTTAATCAGCAAGCCTATAAAAAACAATATTTTGTCACCACGCTCAGCTTTGTGCATTAAGCCACTCATTTTTCTTGTCGAGATGCAACTAAAGGTCCTCTATGATTTCGATTTCTGTGATTCAGCCCCTCGCTGTCCTGTATCGCTTAGGGATATGCTTTGGGATGGGCTATCTAGGCAGTGACCTGATAGCACGTGATCTGGCTTATTTTTTACAAGCCTATCTTCCCAAAGCCGAATCGGTCTATCTGGCGACCTTTACTGCACTGATTTTTTATGTCTGTTTTGTGATTGGAACCTTCTGTATTCAAAGTTTAAAAAAGCTTTCTGTATATGGCTTGGTCCCCATCATCCTCTTGTTTATTCTCTCGCACTTCACAGGTTAAACCATGCATAAATCTGTCCGTCAATCTATGGCATGGCTGCATTCATGGCTGGGTTTAAGCTTTGGCTGGCTGCTTTTCGCGATCTTTTTAACCGGTGCAGTGACCTATTATCGTCATGAAATTACCATGTGGATGCAGCCACAATTTGCCTCAATGCAGGTAAATCAGGACACCGCGGTCAAAACGGCCTATCAATATTTACAGCAACATGCAGCAGATGCGCAGCACTGGTACATTGGCGTCGCTCATCCCGCCGCGCCGGTCAATAAAATCTATTGGCAAACACCCGATGGCCACTATGAAATGAAAACTCTAGATGCCTCGACGGGCCGTGAATTAACCCTTTCAGCGACACAAGGCGGAGATTTTTTCTATAATTTTCATTTTCAACTGTATGGTATGCCCTACACCATCGGGCGTCTGATGGTGACCATTGCAGCATTCATCATGCTGATCACCCTGATTTCAGGAATTATTACCCACAAAAAAATCCTGACCGACTTTTTTACCTTAAGGGCCTTTAAAGGACAACGATCCTATCTGGATTTTCATAATGTCAGTTCGGTAATTGCACTTCCCTTTTTCTTGACCATCACCTTTACCGGATTGGCGATTTTCTTTTATATTATCCTGCCGTCTGGTATGAAAAAGTTATATCCGGAACATCCTTTTCAATATTTTGAAGATATCCAGACTGTAAAGGGATCAGCTATTTCTACTGCGCCTGTCAAAAGCAACATGCTTCCTGTTCAGCATTTTACTACAACGGTACAGCAGCATTGGGGACAGACTGAATTTGAGAGCATTACCGTTAAACAGCCCAATACCCAACTGGCTCAAATCACCTTCACGGAACTGAAAGATCATTCTATTACCCGAAATCAGGCTCAACTCACATTCAATGCCGCCACAGGTAAACTGCTAAAAAACACACGTAATGACAGTGCAATTGCCACTTTAAATGCCGGCGTGTATGGCTTGCATATGGCACGTTTTGCTGACCCGGTGTTACGGTTGGCTCTGTTTTTTTCCGGCCTCTTAGGTTGCGCCATGATTGCCTCGGGTTTATTGCTCTGGAGCCTGAAACGTCAGATGCAGAAAAAGTCGGTACGTTTTCATCTCGGATACTATCTAGTTAACCGTTTAAATATCAGCATGATCCTTGGCCTTCCGCTGGCCATGCTCGGCTATCTGTATGCCAATCGTTTTGTCAGCATCCCTGCAGGTGCACCGAATTATGAAATTTATAGTTTTTTCATTATCTGGATTGGCAGTTTCATGCTGGCCTGTTTAACGCCACAGCAGTATTTATGGAAAACCCAACTCAAAATCCTGATTGGGGCTGCGTTTATGCTTCCGCTGATTGATATATATTATCTGGTTTCGCAACACGATATTGATTCGTTTAAAAGCTACTGGCCATTTTTACGTATTGATTTGATGCTCTGGCTATTGGCACTGCTTGCTTACTTTTTACACCAGAATATTCACCCTATTCAGCAAAAGGCGGTCCGTAAAATCCAGACCAAACTTAAAACTGTGCAGCAAGGATCTTCATCATGATATGGATTGCAGTAATCGGACTTCTCTGGCTGGCCTGTTTTGGTTTTTATACCGTCAGTGAAAAACAGGTCATAAAAACCAGAACCTCCAGATATGCCCTACTTTCAGTATTTCCAGTCTTGGTTAAACTCACGTCAGGCACTATTTTATGTATGGTGATGTTGCTATTAAGCACACAGTTTAGCGAGAGTATTAGCTTCATTGCGCTCTGGGTGCTGCTGAGTCCGGTACTTTTTGTTTTTATTTTAAAAATTAATCATTTAGGGAAAAAGTTATAATTTTGGGGTTTAATTATAAATGGCTTGGTTACATAAAGATTTTAAAATTAAAGTTCCCTAATTAATAAGCTTGAAGTGTTTATATATTTATTACTCTGTTTTGCTTTTATACATAGACTATTTAATATCTGAAGTTTTTCAGATGATTTATCTTAAAGATAACAAAATTAAAAAAAATATTGTTCATAAGAAAAAATAATACCCCGAAGGAGAGCCAGATTTACGGGCATTTTTTCATGTCCGAGATGTTCGGTAAGTTCGGCATTAAGAGCCGTTTCAACAGTGAGTTTGGTCAACAATCGGGTGAATTGGTTGAGATCGTCTTCTGTTTTGATTCCTTTAGCAAATTCAGGCAATTACACAATTTAATTTACAGGCTCGAGTGAGGGGGAGGCTTTTTGGAGAGTGCAATCTAAATTTTCAGATAAAGTCATAAAAAATGAGCGTATTGGCATACACTCATTTTTACTACATTTTGCTAATGTTTGCTTAACTGACTGACATTATCGACACGGACACATTATATCCTTCATATAATTAGACTCAGATTTGTTCTGCGCCGAGTGTAGTTGTATTGACCCAACCTAGAATTTTCGCCTGATCGTCCGAGGTTAATGTATTGCACCGACTTAAGCGATGCCCATCTTAGATCGATTCAAATTCATATAGCTCCCAACGTCGACGTAGTAGCCTTATCTTTTATCAAATACATTCTTGTAAAACAGCAACTTCTACAACACTTTTACTTTCAGAAAGCAAAAGAATCATTTAGGTACGTTGCCTTTCACGCGAATGTTTTGCATGCTTAGTCAAAAAAATGAGTTGTTCTTGCTGTTCTAGGCTGAGTAGGATAGAAACAATGCGAGGCATGTGTGAACATTGGCTAACTAAAAAACTTTTCCACCTGGTTAGTTGTTTTTGTCAACTTAACATTTCACAAAAAATTCACTATTAAATACATACTCTTTAATCAGAAGTAAAACGCTGAAATTTATAATTGTAAAAAATTTAGCCGATGCTTTTAAGATAGATTAAGTAAATCGTATCAAATATAAATTTATATAGGTGTATTCTTCAATGGCTATAGAATTTGTTTCAAAATCAAAACTACCTACTGCATTTGGCAATTTTGAAATTATAGCATTTCAAGACCAAAGTACTGGTGAAGAACATATTGCTCTTGCCAAAGGCATGAATACTATTTCTAATCAACCAGTACTTGTTAGAATTCATTCAGAATGCTTAACAGGTGATGCTTTTGCTTCACTGAAATGTGATTGTGGCCCCCAATTACATTCAACCATGAAAATGATTAATGATGCAGGTCAAGGTGTGATCTTATACTTACGCCAAGAAGGTCGCGGCATAGGACTAACCAATAAAATTCGAGCTTACGCCCTTCAAGACCAAGGACATGATACTCTTGACGCCAATTTATTATTAAATTTACCAGCAGATGCTCGTAAATATGATATGTGTACCATTATGTTAGATTATTTAAAAATAAAGAATGTAAAACTCATTACAAATAATCCCCTTAAAATTAAATCTTTAACTGATTTAGGAATTAATAGACCTCTTTCATAAATCATTTTTTGCTCAGTTCCAAGTTGTAGATTCCAGCGATTAAATTGAATCTCAAACCAAGCCTTTTACCTCTATTTCGATAACGCTCAGCAAGGATTTTGAAGGTTTTCAGGCTGCCAAATACATGCTCAATTCCGATTCTTCTTTTATTGATTTCTTGATTATAGATTTTCAATTCAGGATCCAATTTACAGTGTCTTTTGGCTTTTAATGGCAACAGGCTATTCGGATACAACACATAAATCCCCTGATAGCCTTTATCTGCAAGGATAAAAGCCCCAAAAGGAATCTGGTTTAAATTGCGTTTGAACAACTCGAAATCATGCACTGCACCGCGACTGGTACATAAACTCAGAATTTGCTGAGTTTTGTAGTGAATCATGGCCTGTACTTTAAAGGTATGAGTCTTTTTCTTGCCGCTATAGCTTTTCTTCTGTTTTTTTAGGCCTTTGTATTGGAATTTCCGTGGCATCTACGATCACAACATTCCAGTCGATGCCTTCGCCCTCGGGTAAATCTTTGGGTAAATTAAACAGATTGGACCGAATCAGACAATCTTCAACATGACGGACAATTCTTGAGGCTGTGGGCTCTGAAACCCCGTAACTCGTCGCAACGTGAAATAAGGTTCGGTATTCCCGCCAATAGCTCAGACAGAGCAGAACTTGATCCTCCAGGCTTAACTTGGGCGGTCTGCCTTTGGCAGAGACATGCTTCTGCAATTGCTCAACCATCAAATAGAAAGTTGACCATGAGATGCCTGTGTATCGCTTGAACTGAGGATCAGAAAGCTTGTTTGAATCGATGTATTTCATCGGCAGATTATGCACGAATGCCAAGAAATCCGGAGTGTAAATATTAACCAAAAAGAAGATCGTTTTTTGATTTATGAAAGAGATCTAATGTTGTTGAACGTATTCCATTAAAAGTTGGTTTGAATATCTTTAACAAAGCTTATCTAGAAACAAAGCAAAAACGTATGTCACATCTGTATGATAATAGTGATTTCTAAAAAGCGATCACTTTCGGTAAAAAATCACAGACAAAGTTCCATCTCCCTTTCGGGAGAAGGCCAAGAAAAAATATTGTTTTATATTCAATTATGGTTTTAAAGTAGATTTATGAAAGGTGCCTGACTATTCTTTATTTTGTCTCAGTATCTGTGCAAAAACCGTCACTTTTTCTAAAGTCGCATTCATTCCCTTATTAAAAAAAGTATCGACAAGCGCTGAGCCAATGATAATAAGATCTACTTTATTGGCTAGTGCTTTAACATGGCTTTCATTTTTGATCCCAAAACCCATTGCAACAGGAATATTAAAAATCGGCTTGATTTCAGCAATCTTTTTCTCAAGATTAGCCAAATTTAAGTCTCCTCCTGTTAAGCCATTTTCTGCAATATGATATAAAAATCCTGTCGCGCGTGCTGAAATTTGCTCTAACCTTTCAACTGGTGTCGTCGGCGCGGTCATTGCAATTAAATGCATATTTTTTTCATTTAACTGCACCTCAAATTTTTCTCGATATCCATATGGAGCATCTAAAATCAATATTCCATCTATAAGATTTTCTGTTTCGGTGATAAGTTTCTCAAAACCATATTGTATCATCGGATTTAAATAAGTCATGAAAATTATTGGTGTCTGGTCATCATGCAGTCTTATTGCTTTTACCAACTCAATGGTCTGTTTTACCGTTTGACCTGCATCTAAAGCCCGAAGATGCGCTGCCTGAATGATCTCTCCATCTGCTACTGGATCAGAAAATGGAATACCCACTTCAATAATGTCAGCCCCTGCTTGACCCAATTGGCTTAACAAACGACAACTTTCTGTAAAATTAGGATCTCCAGCAGTAAAATAACAGACCAGACCGCTTCGATTTTCCAGTTTCAATTGCTCTAATTTTTGATCTAGACGGTTCATGCTGTAGCTCCTGCAAGATATTTTTTGACCGTGTTTAAGTCTTTGTCACCTCTGCCACTTAAATTGACAATAATGATCTGTTCTGGCTGCATTTCTTGTGCAAGTTGAATCGCATACGCAATTGCATGAGAACTCTCAAGCGCAGGAATAATGCCCTCCTGTTGGCTTAAAAGCTGAAATGCATTTACCGCTTCTTGATCGGTGATCGCCGTATATGTAACACGTCCTGTTTCAAACAGAATGCCATGCTCAGGGCCAATACCAGGATAATCTAAGCCGGCCGATATAGAGTGTCCTTCTAAAATCTGCCCATCTAAATCTTGTAATAAATAGGTTAAATTGCCATGCAGCACACCGACTTGACCTTTGCAAATAGAAGCGGCATGTTCATCGCTATTTATTCCTTTTCCACCTGCCTCAACGCCAAACATTTTGACATTCAGGTCTTCTAGAAAAGGATGCATCAACCCTAATGCATTTGATCCCCCACCCACGCAAGCAACTAGAGCATCAGGCAGTTTATTTTCTTTCAGGAGTATTTGATTTTTGGCTTCTAAACCAATAATTTTCTGAAATTCTCTCACCATGGTGGGATATGGGTGAGGGCCTGCACCCGTACCCAATAGGTAATAGGTTGTATCCACATGACGAATCCAGTCACGTAATGCTTCGTTCATGGCATCTTTTAAAGTCCCACGACCTTTTTGAACACTTCTGACTTCAGCACCGAGTAATTTCATACGTTCAACATTCATTTGTTGGCGCTGAATATCTGTTTCTCCCATAAAAATAGTACATTTCATCTTAAACAGCGCGCAAACCGTTGCTGTTGCAACACCATGTTGTCCAGCACCCGTTTCTGCAATGATTCTGGTTTTCCCCATAAATTTGGCTAATAAGATTTGCCCTACACAATTATTGATCTTATGCGCACCCGTATGGTTCAAATCTTCTCGCTTGAGATATATTCGAGCGCCGCCTGCATAAGCTGTTAGGTTTTTTGCATAAAAAAGAGGACTAGGACGACCAACAAAGTCCGTTAAAATCTGCTGATATTCAGCCCAAAATTCAGGTTTGTGCCGAACAGTATGAAAGGCTTGCTCTAATTCTTGAAGTGCTGGCATTAAGCTCTCTGGCATGTAACATCCGCCAAATTTACCAAAAAATCCCAAATCATCAGGACCACTACCTGTATAAGGGGTTGTCATCTCATATCTCTTTTACTATCAAAACTTGTTTGATCTTAAAATATTTTCATTTTTATGATAATTGATATATTTTGTGGTTATGGTGTTAGAAAATTTTACAACATGAAACGCAGAACATTACCTCCGCTTAATGCTTTAAAAGCTTTCGAAGCTGTCGCCAGAAATAAAAGTTTCAGCTTAGCTGCCGAAGAATTATGTGTCACCCATAGCGCGATTAGCCATCAAATAAAGCAGTTAGAAGAATGGTTGGATAAAAAATTGTTTATTCGACATTCCTCGACCATCTCTCTGACGGCCGACGCAGAAGAATTATCGCTCGTTTGTACGCAGCTTTTTAATCGTTTAGAACAATGCGTCTTTGAGTTAACTAATAAGACATCTGAAGTAGAAGTTGTCATAGGCGCTTCTCATAGTTTTATGGCAAATTGGCTGATTCCTCGATTAGAAAAGCTCGAAGTCATTTATCCCAATATCCATATCAAATTAATGACATGTAATGATTTAAAATTGTTAGAAAAAGAGAAAGTTGACATATTTATCAATAGCATCAGTGAAAATCATATACTTCCCAACTTTTTGAATAAATATCTTTTATTTCCCGATAACATGGGGCCTGTTTGTAATCGTGAAATAAATCCTCTTCATTCCGTAAATGATCTTTTAAATTATCCATTACTTCATACTCACTCAAATAAAAGTGCATGGCATACATGGTTTGATCAGTCCAAGATTCACTTTTCCCCAAAAGCGAATGACCGTTATTTTGATAGTCTGAATTTAATGATAGAGGCTGCCGTGTCTGGGTTAGGAATTGCCATAGCACCTCAAATTCTAGTAGAAAAAGAAATGTTAAATGGAAAGATCATTGCCCCTTTTGGTTTTATCTATTGTGACTATAATTTTTATGCAATGGTCAGAAAAAATAACGAAAATCGTGATGTTATGAATATCATTGATTGGTTAATGGCCGAAGAAAAAAGTTAAACATTTAATCTTTGATTTGAAAAATTCTATTCAATTGCTTCATCTATAACGTCTATTTCACATTCTGTTCACGCTGTGCTGCCTAAGGTATAAACACACACTTCATACGGACACTGATGATGAGACTTGTAAAAACACTAATTGCTACAGCCTTATCCTTGCCGCTTCTGTTGTTAGCCGGATGTAAAAGTATTCCCAGTTATTCAGCCGATTACGCCCAATCTAGAAATGGTATTCAGGGGATAGCGCTGGATCAGGCTAAAGCTCAGGATATCGGCCTCCGCTTTACCTCAGCCTTTAATACCTTGGGCACACCGGAATTTGTGGAAAGAGCCGGATCGCTGTATGCCGACCAGCTGTTTATTAACGATACCCTATCGCAATTTTCATCCCGTCAAAATCTGCTGGAGCACTTTCAAGGCATGAACAAACGGGTCAGCAAGGTCAGCGTCAAGCTGTTAAACGCTTCTTATCATCAGGACTCTGCCTATGTGCACTGGCATATGACCTATGATTTTAAAATGTTCGGCACGACCCGCAGTATGGACTCTTATGGCATCAGTGAAATCAAGATCAACGAAAACAACAAGATTATTTTCCAGCAGGATTTCTGGGACCCTGCGAATGGCCTGTATCGTTCCCTGCCTTATGTTGGAGGGGGCTACTCATGGCTACTGCCTTTCAAAAAATAGCGATTAGTACGGCGTTAGTGATGGGATGTAGCTTCAGTCCATGGGTCCAGGCACAAAGCCTGAATCAATGCGGCAATGGTCCGCTGATGGTGGGTCAAAAACAGGTCGGTATGGCAAGTTATTTTGCACAAAACTGTAGCCAGTCCTGGGAAAAACAAAATATACAGATGGACTTTTCCTATACACAGAATATTCCGGAATGGGCATTTAAGCGTGCGGCCACACATTTACTGAAACGTAATGTTAAAGACGCAAAAATACATGCTCTATTCAACCCAATCACCGATTTGTATCGTCCGGTCAGATCAGGCGACCTGTACCGTTTAAAATACGACCATGCTACACAGACCCTAAGCTTATCCCTGAACCAGCAGGGTTTAGGGCAGCTTAAACATCCTCTGGCACAACAATATTCTAATATATGGCTGGGTCCCCAGCCATTTAGTGCTAAATTAAAACAGCAATTATTAAATTAGTATCTGCCGCTATGTCGAAACATTTTATCCTGATGGTTGAAGACCATTATGAACTGGCCTCTACCCTATGCGAGTTTCTGGAAGAACATGGCTTTGTGGTCGATCATGCCCGCAATCTGAGTGCTGCTAGACAATTACTGAAACAGCAACGCTACCATATCTTGCTACTAGACATTAATTTGCCTGATGGTTCTGGTTATGAATTGTGCGAGTGGTTACGCAATGAAGAAGGGTTGGACTTACCTGTCTTGATGCTTACCGCTCGGGATACCTTGGATGATAAACTCAAAGGCTTCAATTCCGGCACGGATGATTATCTGGTCAAGCCCTTTGACTTTAACGAGCTGGTGGTTCGGGTCAAGGCCCTGATCAAACGTTCTCTGGGTGAAGTATCTAGCAGTCGTCTGCAAATTCATGACCTAATTTTGGACCCAGCAACACAGCAGCTAACTCGAGCTGGGCAGAACATTGAATTGCCTCCTATTCAGTTTAAACTTTTGAAGCTACTGATGCGTCACTCTCCTAAAGTACTGACCAAACAGGAAATTATGATGGAGCTTTGGGGTGACGAAGAGCCAGAAAGTGATGCTCTGCGCAGTCATATCTATAATTTACGCAAAATGGTCGATAAACCCTTTGAACAAAAGCTGATTCACACCATATCCGGGATTGGTTTAAAGATTGCTTTCGAAGATGAAGCCTAATTTAGGTACACAACGACAATCAGTCCAGTGGTCATTGCCAGGTCAACATTCTGATGAGTGCCAAGATAATATTGCCTGTCAAACAGCTCCACACGCCAACCTAGCTGTTTGCATAGCTTTTGCACCAATTGCAATCCAATGCCATGCCCTTTGATTTCCAGTTGTAGCTGCTGGCCAGACAGTTCCTGAACCTTAGAATTGTTAGGTAAAGGCATGCCGACCCCATTGTCAGCAATCAGCACTTTATTTTTTTCCAGAATCACATCAATTTCTGTGCCCTGTGAATAGTTCAGCGCATTGCGCAGAATATTACCAAACACCATTTTGGTCATGGATGGATAAAGTTTACGCGGCTGTTCATCGAGGTCTTTTTGCAGGTCAATCTGCATGCCTTTGTTATGACTGACACTCTCTAGATCCTGCACCAGATTGTCCAGACATTCTGAAAGCATGGTCGGTTCAGCAGTTAAAGTGTTGGTGGTATTGCGGGCAATGGCCAGCAAGGTATCGACCAGCAGCTGCATGTCTTCAATGGTGTTATGCAGGCGGGTAAAGGACTTGTTGTCGCCATAGCGTGCCTGACACAGCTGCACATTGCCTTTTAAAATGGTCAGTGGCGTGCGCAGCTCATGGCTAACATCTCCGGTAAATTCACGCTCACGCTGAATAAATTCGCTTAATACCTGATGATATTTTTCCAGCGCCTGCTTGAGGTATTCAGCTTCCAGATTGGAGTCGGTGCGGATGTCCTGAAAAGGCGAAGCCTGATTTTTCTGATGTTCCCAGTCGATATGTTCCAGCGCATTGGCCAACCGGGTAATCGGGGAAAAATAACGTCGGGCCCGACGGTTCCACCACCACAATACGCTATATAGCACAAACAGGCTGACCATCAGCGGTGCCAGACCAAACAGCCAGACCAGCTTGTTGACGTTGCTTTCGCCAAACACCAGCAGCACATGCTGTCCGTCTTTTTCACCATACACGGTCATGCGCTCCTTGCCATCGACAAAATGCCGGTTCACCCCTTGCTCAAGCTGTATGTGGCGAAATTGGACTGGCGGTACATCGCTCCAGCGATAACCATACAAGTTTTTAGTGTCGGGCAGTTCAGCAGCCGGATTACGTTCCAGCCGCTGCCAGTAGTGTGACATTTCCTGTTCTAGCGCAGTTCTGAGCAGGGAACCTTTGATTACCCAAGCACTACAGCCAATCCCGATTACCACAGACAGGGCAATGAATCCGATTTGCAGCCAGTAATAGCGGTTAAACACCTCACCCAGAGGATGATCGTGTTTGTCCCTGAACAGCTTTAACATTGGTGAATTCCCCGCCACCCCATCCGATTCGCCATTCAATTATACGGTTTTCTTTTTAAACAGAAAGTGACCGATCACCCATTCGCGTCCATGCTCATAACCGAACAGCTCGGCACAGGCCATAAAGAAAATCCGCCAGCGTTGCCACCAAATTGCGGCATCCGCGCCATAAGTTTTTTCAAACAAGGGCTTTAGCTCGGCCTGTTTACCATCCATATTTTCTAGCCAAGCATTTGCGGTACGTTCATACTGCGTACCCGCCCATTGCCAGTGCTGCTCTAATTGCAAATGCTGCTGGAAATGTAGAAAGGTTGACGCTGCCGGCATCAGTCCGCCACTGAAGAAATATCTCGACATCCAGTCGAATTCATTTTTCACTTCAAACGGATAATGCAGGAAACGGTGACAGAAAATATGGCACCAGAGCAGACCATCCGCTTTCAGCCAGCTGCTGATATTTTCAAACAGTTTCTGGTAGTTGCGTACATGTTCAAACATTTCCACCGAAACCACCCGGTCAAAGGACGCGGGTTCCATTTGCAGCACATTGACGTCGCAGGTGATCACCGTCAGGTTCTGCAGTTTTTTCAGACGCGATTGTTCCTGAATATAGAGGCGCTGGGTCGAGGAATTCGACACCACCGTGATACGGGCTTTGGGATAATGCTCGGCCATATACAGACTCAAAGATCCCCAGCCACAGCCAATTTCCAGAATATCCTGTCCATCTTTTAACTGTGCACGCTGGCAATAGCTGGCAAGTGCCGCTTCTTCCGCCTGGTCCAGCGTGGTATGAGTATGTTCAAACAGGCTAGCACTGTATTTCAGACGCTTGCCCAGCACCGCCTGGAAAAATGCGGTGGGCAGTTCATAGTGCTGTTCATTCGCCTTGTCGGTCTCGATGGCAATCTCGCTATTTTTCAGCATATGCAGCACATCCATATAGCGCCGAGCTGCCAGTGCCGGGTCAAAGCGTCCTTCTTGTGCCAGACGTTTTTTGCTTAGGCTGCGAATGCCCGCGCGAATCACCGAATCGGGCAGCTTGCCACTTTCGACCAGTTTTAAAGATTGTTGAATCATAAAGTCCATGTATTTACCTACTGTTTGGGTGGCCACGGAATAAACATTGAAGTTCGTCGTTGATAGTCTTTATAGTTGTCGCCGCGATGTGCCAGCGCCTGTTGTTCACTAAAGGGAATCCCGGTGATATAGTAGAGAAACAGCCACATCAGCAGCGGATAAATCCATAATCCATAGGCACCTGCTGCCAGACCAAGGACCGGATAGGCAAACCAGTGCAGCCATTCAAAGAAATAATTCGGATGACGCGAGTATTTCCAGAGTCCCCGATCCATGGTTTTACCTTGATTCTGTGGATCTAGCTTAAAACGGTAAAGTTGCTGATCGGCAGTGCTTTCGCCTATCAAAGCGGATAGCATGATCATGCCCGCCACAATCACAGTGACCAAAGTCCAGTCATTCCACTGCTGGGTCGAGATACTTAACAACTTCAGCATTGGGTAAGAAAACAATAGAGCCAAACCTGCCTGAAATATAAAAAACACCAGAAAACCAAGATGCTGATAATCCCCCATCGCTCGGCGCATGTTGGCATAACGCGTGTCTTCTTGGGTTTCACTGGCATAGCGCCGTAAAAGATGCCAAGTCAGCCGTGAAAACCAGATCCCACTCGCCAGTCCCAGAAATAAGCGAACCAACATCGGTGCACTGTCAATCGCCCAAGCGGCAATAATCACATTGAGGGTAATACTGAAACTCCAAGCGACATCGACCAGCCCTGCTCTGCGGTTATAGGTCACCAGCAGCCAGCTACAGAGCATGATAAAGACATTCAGCATCAGTAAATTCAGCAGCATTTCGTCCCTCCTGTTTTATCTTGGCTTAGTAGGCACTGGCTTCGAACAGCAGATGTACATCACTGATCACGCCTTCGCGGAAGCCACCTTCGCAATAACACAGATAAAAATCCCACATGCGGATAAAACGCTCATCAAAGCCAAGCCCAAGTACCTGATCATGCTGCTGCAAGAAACGCTGACGCCAGCAGTGCAAGGTCTGGGCATAGCTCTGGCCGATATCTTCCAGATGTTTGAGTCGCAGTTTTTGTTCGGAAGCGGTCTGGGTCATGACACTGATACAGGGAATAAAACTGCCCGGGAAAATATAGCGCTTGATATAGTCAACGGTATTCAGGGCTTTGGCATAGCGTGCATCTTCAATGGTAATGGCCTGTATCAACGCTAGACCATTCGGCTTGAGGAGCTCGCGGCATTTTCGGAAATAAGTTGGTAAATACTGCTCACCTACGGCCTCGATCATTTCAATCGACACCAGCTTGTCATATTTGCCTTCCAGTAAGCGGTAATCTTTCAGCTGCACAGTCACACGATGTGACAGTCCGGCTGCAGCGACCCGGGCCACAGCTTCATCATACTGTGCTCTGGAAATGGTAATGGTGGTGACCTTGCAGCCATAATGTTGCGCGGCATAAATGGCAAAACCTCCCCAGCCGCTGCCTATTTCGACCAAATGATCCATCGGTTTGAGTTGCAGTTTCTGGCAGATCAGTTCTTTTTTATAATCCGAAGCCTGTTCCAGGCTCATGCCCGGCTCTTTAAATACCGCACTGGAATACATCATGCTGTAATCCAGGAACAGCTTGAAAAAGTCATTGCTCAGGTCATAATGCTCAGCAATATTTTTGCGGCTGCCATCAATCGAATTCTTGCGCGATTTATACCAGACCTTTAACAGTAACTGGCTGGCTTTGGCCACTGCATTCTGATTCATCTGGTCCAGCACATCGCGGTTACGTGCCAAAATGCGGATCACATCGACCAGATCTGCACTGCTCCAGTAGCCACGGATAAAACCTTCGGCAGCACCCAGTACACCATTACGGAACAGCAGATCCATCAGACGGACATCATGCACCTGTATCACCGCCTGTAAATCGCTATTTTCCCCGACAGCCCCGTTCCAGACGCCTTTAAAAATCAGCTGACCATGGCGTAATTTCAGCAGGTGGCGCAGTACCACCGGCAGTGTGCTTTGCTCTCCCATGAATAGTGTCTTCATCGCAATGTGTTTCCTTTTTCTTTTTTAGGATGTCGGTAAAATGGAACTTTCTTTTTCCATAAACGAAAGGCGTGCAGATAAATTCCGCTGACCATCCTGAAGGGTTCAAGAACTTTCATTACAGCATAGCGATGCTGCTGTGAAGGAACCGTGATGGCCTGCAAGGAAAATTTCAGGGTGGCATCGAATTGCAAGACTCCCTGCTCAAACAGCTGCATATGAATCACGTTCTGCCGATCCGAAAAGCTGAAGCGCCAGCGATAATCCAGCCCCATCGGCATGAACGGCGACACATGAAAGGCCTTTTTAAAGTCAAACTGGTGACTCTGGTACGGCGCATATTCGTCTGCATTGTTCTGGCAGTCGTGAATGTAGACCTGTCGTTCATTCCACGGTGTGTTGGTGATTTCACTCAGCACAAAGAGCAATTGGTCGGTGGCACCAAAGACCAGATAAAATACTACGGAATTGAAACGGAAACCTAGTGTGCGCGGTAAAGCCAGCACCCGGATGGAAGCGGCATGCGGTAACAGATAGTTTTCCCGCTTGATCAGCAGGCGTGCAATCTTCTGCCGAATCGAGCCACATTCCATAGTCAGAAAATCGCGCTCATCTAGGGTCAGGAAATTCCAGCGTTTAGATGACCACAGCCAGGATTTTCGGGTAAACGTCGTGAGTTGATCTGGATCAAACCATAGATAGCTCAGCTGGGTTTTAAAAGCATGTGCTTGGGGCAAATAACGTCGATGCCGGATTTCAGCAGTGGCGATCGCCAGTGGATACATCTGCATCATGCGCTCCTAGGCTGCCTGTTCGGCCTGTTTTAATAGCTGATCGATTACCCATGATGCGCTACGCGCCCCATCCTCATGAAAGCCCCAGCCCCAGTAAGCGCCGCAATATGAAGTGCGGTTTTGGCCGTTGACCTCGGCCCAGCGTTGCTGTGCTTCAATCGCTGGGGCATCAAACACGGGATGACGGTAATGTCGTTCTACCCAGACTTTTTTAGGATTCAGGGCAAAATTAGGATTCAGGGTGGCAAAGACCTGGGTTTTGCAGTTCAGGTTCTGCAACTGGTTCATCCAGTAGCTAAAGCCATAATGTGTGCCACTGTGTTGGAATGGCGTCTGTTCAGTGACCTGAGTCGGCGTGACGTGTACATGCCAGCTGGCCCACTGGCGACGGGATTTGGGCATGATAGAGGTATCGGAATGTACAACCATGCGGTTATCCTGATAGCGGAACTTGCCGAGCACATCCAGTTCCTGTGCAGACGGGTCTTTCAGCAGTTTCAGGCTGTCATCGGCGTGGCTGGCGAAAATCACCCAGTCAAAACGCTCACTGCCCTGTTGAGTTTCAATCAGCACATCATTGGCACTGCGAGACACCTGATGCACAGCAGTTTTACGGAACGTGATATTGCACTGGGCCTGAATGGCACGGACGTAGCGAGCTGATCCACCCTTGACCGTCAGCCATAAAGGACGGTCTTTGAGCTGCAACATGCGATGATGCTGGAAAAAGCTCACCACAAACTTATACGGAATCTGTCCGGCCTGTTCCACCGGGCAGGACCACAGCGCCCCGCACATCGGATAGAGATGTTCCTGACGGAAGGCTTCGGAATAGCCATGCCGATCCAGATACTCATCAATACTGAGCTGTGCATCGACCTGTTCCACATCCAGATCTTTATTGGCCGCATAGAAACGGAACAGATCCGACAACATCGCGCGAAAATTTGCATTAAAAAAGTTTTGAGGTCTAAACAACAGGGATAATTTTTTTGACGGATTGTATTGCAAGCCGCTGACCTGATTATTCACAGAAAAGCCCATGTCACTGCTTTGCGATTGAATCCCAAGTTCTTTGAGCATGGCGCAGAACAGCGGATAGTTATGCTCATTAAATACAATAAAGCCACTGTCTACCGCAACCTGTTCACCATCGATATTCAGCTGATGGGTATCGGTATGACCACCAAAGTAGTTATTCTTTTCAAAGACTGTGACTTCATGCGCTTTGCTGAGTTTCCAGGCAGCGTACAGACCGGAAATACCTGAACCAATAATTGCAATTTTCATGGTGATTCCTTTGAATGAATAGTCGGAGTGCCGGTCTTGACAGCTTTTATCTGTTTTCGAGCCCGGGCAATTTTACTGACATCATAGACACGTGCCGGAATGGGCTTGAGTCCCCAGACCAGCCCGAGCCAGGACATGAGTTTCAGCAGGTAATAGGTCACATCAATCTGCCACCAGTAAAAACCCTGCCGGGTACTGCCGGCATAATAATGGTGATTGTTGTGCCAGCCTTCGCCTAAGGTAATGATGGACAAGAATAAGTTGTTACGGCTGTGATCTTCAGTGTCAAAATCTCGGCTGCCATAATGATGCGCCAGTGAATTGATACACAAGGTGGCATGGATCAGTAACACGGTAGACACGACAAAGCCCCACACTAGCAATTGCAGGCCTGATGTACCAAGTTGCGGCCAGGTGATGGCCACCCACTCCCCGAGTGCATAAATTCCTCCCGCGGTCAGCAGCACCACAATTAAACTGAAGCGGTCCAGCCAGATCAGTTCCGGATATTTCAGCCAGTCCTTGATCACTTCTTTACGCGTGGCAAAATTATATTCATTTAAAAACCAGCCGACATGGCTGTACCAAAAACCATGTGTTGAGGAGTGTGGATCTTGTAATGTATCGGTATAGCGGTGGTGATAACGGTGATGGGCCGCCCACCATAGCGGACCACGCTGTGCACTCATAGTTCCAATTAACACAAACAGGAATTGCACCAGACGCGAAGTCTGAAAAGTTTTATGTGACAGATAGCGATGAAAAAAGGCCGTAATGGAAAACATGCGGATTAGGTAGAATGCGAGCATGAAACCCAGTGCAAACCACGATACCCCCACCCAGAATACTGCCAGACAGGCCAGATGCAGTAGAATAAAGGGTAAAATTCTGAACCACTGAATTTTACTATTTTCAGCGGTCAGCGTTTCAGGCGATGTGTGTATGGACCAGCTGTCTATCCATCGCATCAGGCTTTTCAACATGGACTCATCCTACTTTTAAGCGGTTGTCTTTATTCTATTTGATGAGTCTAATCAGTCAGATATGAATTTTATGTGAAGTGAAATAAAAAAAAGCCGAACTGTAGAGAGACTAATGAGTTCGGCAAAAGGGTAACAGATTAATGCGGCAATTTGATCAGTTTTGTAACGTCGTAGCCATAATATTTTGCTGTATCCAGATAGGACTCATAGGTGGCTTCATCCAGTTGCGGTTCGCGCGATAAAATCCACAGGTATTTGGTACTCGGTCCACCGACCAGCGCCACTTTATATTCCGGATCCACGCGTAATACCCAGTAATGCCCTTTGGTAAACGGAATCCATCTTAAACCTGGCGGCAAAAAGCTGACCTTCAGTTTGCTGTTGCCCTGATTTTGCGGATAGGCTACCCCTTCAGAGCTGATCATTTCACCATTTTCAATCCGGCAGCTATTTAAGACGCCCATGGTCTGATCGGCATTGACAGTGTATTGTGCCGAGATATCCGAGACACATTTACGCTGAAAATACATCGGTAAATGCGCAATTTCATACCATTTACCCGCATACTGCCGGATATCCACCTGATCGACTGCCTGAGGGGCAACCGTTTCAGCTCGGGCAGTAAAGCTTAAGCTGATGATGGCCAGCGCTGTAACTGCGAAAACCGACTTGAATAGCATCTTCATTTTTAAGCCTTATTTGATTTTAGTAATAGCATAACCCAGATGGATGTGAACAAATCGTGAAGATTAGATGCTGCGATTCAGTTTTTGTTGAGATGCCATTCGTTTATCCGCTAAAAAATAATTAAGTCTTCAACATTAGAAAATTCAGGTTCTCGGGAATTACACCGATCGAAAATAAACCTCCTGATTCTTTTCTTAATTTAAGCAGTCAAACCAGACTAGTTAATTCAAAGCCATTCTTTGCTGTCATCGGCAACAGGTGTGCCATGCATCACATGCTGAATCATGGCATAGGCGATACTGCCCTTGAACGGAATCTCGGGTAACTGATCAAACTTAAAAAACTGCGCATCGCTGAGTTCATTTTCCTGAATCTGAATCTCGCCTGCATGATATTCTGCCCTGAAGGCCATCATCAAATTGCTGGGAAACGGCCACGGCTGACTGGCTAGATATTGAATATTTTTGATTTGTAGTCCCACTTCTTCCATCGTCTCACGGCGTACCGCCTCCTCCAGGGTTTCGCCCACTTCGACAAATCCGGCAATCAGGCTGTACATCTGGGTTTTGTTACGAGCATTTTTTGCCAGCAGAATTTCATCTGTACCTCGGGTAATGATAGTGATCACACAAGGATTCACACGCGGATACTGGTTATAACCACAGGATGGGCAGACCATAGCATAGTGACTGACGTGCTGCTGGGTCGGGTGGCCACATTTACTGCAAAAGCGGTGATTACGGCGCCACTCTAGCAACTGCACAGCGCGACTGGCTTGTTCAAACTGTGGCCTGCTCCAGACCTGCACCAATTGCCGGATCGGGACTAGTTGATAGCCTTCAGGTACTAATTCATTTTCTTTTAGATCCCGTGCAATAACCTGGCCATTTTCCGACAGATCCAAGTCGTGCTGCAGTCTTGCTACCAGCGGCAACTGAAAATGCTCATCCACCATTAATTGCTGCTGTCTAAAAATATACGCTTTTGAATGCATGCTCATGACATCCACTGATTAAAAAAAATCCCATACATTGGGGTGTATGGGACAAAACTAAGGAAGCTTACATAGAGTAACTTCTCTTTAGATACTAAGCGCACGCTGCCTGAATTACAACCATAATAATTTGTATCTTTTTGATTAAAATCACATAATTTTCACAACATTTATGTCTTCAGGAATAATGCGAAGCGAGTTTCATTAACTGGCTGTAGCATTATAGAGATGGACACTCTGTTATTGTAGCAATCATGATTCCTGTGCAATGTCAGCAAATCAGGTCGGGCTGAATTGACTGAACATGCGGACTGATCTGTATTTTCACAAAAAATTGAACTGTCTGGCTTTACACTAGACTATCTTTGATCGGGTCTGGAAAGGCTATGCGTTTCGGTTTAATTTTAGGTGACCAGCTTCATCATCAGCTCGCTACGCTTAAAGCGCTAGACAGTACCCAGGATGTGATCCTGATGGCCGAAGTGGTTGAGGAAGCGACTTATGTCGCCCATCATCCGCAGAAAATTGCCCTGATTTTTAGCGCGATGCGGCATTTTGCCAAAGAGCTCAAAGCGGAAGGCTGGCGTGTACGTTACCATGCTTTTCAGTCCGGCAGTCCGATTCGTAGCCTGCTGGATTTCGTACAGGCACAGCAACTGCTGTTCCCCGTCAAAGAACTGGTAATGACCCGATGCGGGGAATACCGCCTGCAGCAGCAGATTGAACAGCACTGGAGCCAGCAGTTGCAACTGCCAGTACACTGTCTGGATGATGATCGTTTTTTCTGTAGCCCGGAGCAGTTCCGGCACTGGGCCAGCCGCTACCAGACGTTGCGCATGGAATATTTTTACCGGGAAATGCGTAAACAGACCGGTTATTTGATGCAGGGACAGCAGCCGCTTGGACAACAGTGGAACTATGACAGCGCCAATCGCAAGGCATGGTCAGGCACTCCACCATTGCCTCCAACACTTCATTTTGAACGCGATCAGATTGATCTGGATGTAATGCAACTGGCTGAGCGCGAGTTTCCACTTCACGCTGGCAGCCTTGACAACTTCCGCTGGGCCACTACACGTAGCAATGCTCTGCTTGCACTGGAGCATTTCATTACCCACAGTTTGCCGCATTTTGGAGATTATCAGGATGCCATGGCTCAGGGTGCAGACATGCTGTTTCACAGCCTGCTCTCGCCTTATCTAAATTGTGGTCTGTTACTGCCCAAAGAAGTTTGTGATGCGGCAGAAGCTGCCTACCATGAAGGTCATGCACCACTGAATGCAGTGGAAGGTTTTATCCGACAGATTCTAGGCTGGCGCGAATATGTCCGCGGAATTTACTGGCTGTACATGCCGGAGTATGCCAGCCGCAATGCGCTGCAGTACTCAACCCCGTTGCCACAATTTTACTGGACTGGCCGCACTCAGATGAACTGCATGGCTGAGTGTTTCCGTAATACTTTTCAGCATGCGTATGCACATCATATTCAGCGTTTGATGGTGACTGGAAATTTTGCCTTATTAACCGGTATAGACCCGAAGCAGATCAGCGAGTGGTATCTAGCAGTCTATGCCGACGCCTATGAATGGGTAGAACTACCGAACACCTTGGGCATGGTGATGCATGCCGATGGCGGATTGATGGCCAGCAAACCCTATGGGGCTTCGGGCAATTATATCCATAAGATGTCGGATTACTGCAAGCACTGTAGCTACAATGTCAAAACCCGTACCGAACCGGACAGCTGTCCTTTCAACAGCCTGTACTGGTATTTCATGATCCGGCATGAAGCGACATTCCGTACTCATCCACGTATGGGCATGATCTATCGACAGCTGGACAAGCTTAAAGATCGGCCGCAGATTATCAGCCATGCCCAGCAACTTCTTAGCCGGATTGATGAGTTATAAACCATGAAAAAACAGCATCTTCCTGAAAAAATCTGTATGCACTGTTTGCGTCCTTTTACTTGGCGCAAAAAATGGCAACGCTGCTGGGAGGAAGTCAGATACTGTTCTGAACGATGTAAACGTGAGTCCAGACAGCGGTCAAAATCAAACGCTTAGAAACGCTTGTATTGCCGTGAACAATAGGCCCGTATCACGTCGGGTGAACGCAGTTGCAGATGTTTAGTTTTTCGGCCGGTGACGCGTTCACGCCACATTTTAAAACTCGATGCTTTCATATTTTGCCGCATCAAGCGGATCACCGCCGCTTCATTTAAACCATACTCACATAAAATAGCTTCAAAAGGAGTTCGATCTTCCCAAGCCATTTCTATAATTCTGGATAAGTCTTCTTCAGAAAATTGATTCATACTATTCTCGTTTTTAATCATCATGAAGCGTCAATAAGCTTTATCGACTTTAATTTGACTAAAAGAATAACAGTACAATCATGAATTTTTTGTGATTTTTTTGAGAACGTTCAAAACTCTGTGTCAGCCGAAATGGCTAGAGCTTAATTATATCATCGAGCGTGCCTTGCAAGGGCTTTGTTGCATAAAGCTGAACCGTACCGGGTTTGTGGGAGAGTCAATATTCTGAGAGACTATCCCGATGACAAAATTAAAATATACCCCTGAAATTAGAGAAAGATCGGTTCAATTATTGATTGGGGCTTAGGAGAAGTTGCAACTTTTTTAAAAAGCTCGAAAATCATTTTAAAGCCTTTGATTTGACTTTCTTTTACCTTAATAACGGATTTGTTTAACGCCAGCATACTTTTTGAAACACCACCTAATTATTTAAAACCACATTCCTTAAATATACCTTTTAAGTATTTAAAGATGCCAAAAAAAGACTAGATAGGGCTATAACATTTAATTAAGGTATATATAAACGGATATATAATTTAAGAATCAATGCAGTCTTAACTCATACAACGATTGAGTAATTATGAAGTAGACCAGCATTATGGCAACATGAAGGAGATAGCCATGACAGCCGCAAATGTTAAAATTTTTAACACGGAAGAAGTACAAAATTTTATAAATCTACTCAGTGGTCTTGAGCAAGAGGGTGGTAATCCGCGTAGGCTTTGTTGCATAAATATGTAAGCATCTGATTTAAATAAATTTAATTTTGGATCAAAAAATAATCAAAACCTTTAAAATCATATAGTTATGAAATCTTTGTGCAACAAAGCCAATTGAAACTGAAAGATTATACTGTCACTGATAATTACTGAATCAATTTTATGTATCCATCATAAATCAAAATGAGCTGTTTATTATAATTATTTGACTCACAATTTGAGCCGAATATACACTATATTCTCATCACATTATTCAAGTAGAAGAGTAATCATTATGTATGATGATTGGATATGGAAACAAGTTAACTGGACAGCCTTCACATGGGATGACTATAAGATCCTCCCTCTAACGAGACACATCCATCAAAAGGTCGGTATTTTACTCGGACAAAGTCAACATAATCCTGAAAAAGAACACTTAACATTGGATAACTTAATTGCCAATCTTGTTTCCTCTTCTGCTATTGAAAATGAGACTCTCAATGTCTACTCATTACGATCATCTTTAGCAAAACGCTTAGGTGTATCTCTAGAACAGCCTTATCCAAGCTCTGAACGTTCTGATGGATTGGCAGATATTATGTTCGATGCACTGAATAACTTTAACCAAGATTTGACGATTGAAAGATTATTCCAGTGGCACCAATGGCTCTTTAATGAAACTGATTGGACAATGCAACGGATTCGTGTTGGTCAGCTACGTGGACATGAGCCAATGCAAGTGGTTTCTGGTCGTATTGAGTATCCAACTGTACATTTTGAAGCCCCACCACGAATTGGGCTAGAGCAGCGACTTAATGAATTTATTAAATGGTTTAATGTAAGTAAATCCGATCATTTGCTTGATCCAATTATTCGAGCAGGTATTACTCATCTGTGGTTCGTAACTCTCCATCCTTTTGACGATGGTAACGGACGTATAACACGAACACTAACCGACCTTGCCTTAGCGCAAATGGATCAACAAAGTATCCGATTATACGCAATGTCACCTGTTATTTTGAATAAGCGAAAAAGCTATTACGAGGTACTTGAAGCCACGCAAAAAGGTGACTCTAATATCACTGAATGGCTAGTTTGGTTTTTAGAAGCTCTTAATGAAAGTCTAGAGCAAACTTTAAAACGTATTAACAGAACACTTTTTAAAAGTAATTTTTGGAAAAAATACTCTGAAATTGACTTCCATGAAGGACAACGTAAAGTCTTAAACAGACTGCTAGATGGTGGTGAAAATGGCTTTGAACATGGTATCAGTGCAGCACAATATCAAAAAGTTGCAAAAGTCAGTAAAGCTACAGCCACTCGCCATCTTACTGATTTATTAGAAAAAGGCTGTATTGTGAAATTAGAAGGTGGTGGGCGCAATACCAGATATCAAATTCATGCTTCATTGAATTAAATATTGATTTAAGCTGCCTACCATTTGCTTACCAGCTTGCAAAAACAAAAAAACCACTTAGGATTAGTACACCTAAGTGGTTGTTTTATATGGTGGGCCCAGACAGACTTGAACTGTCGACCAACGGATTAT
Organism: Acinetobacter sp. YH12134; assembly: GCF_013418555.1. Taxonomy (NCBI): domain Bacteria; kingdom Pseudomonadati; phylum Pseudomonadota; class Gammaproteobacteria; order Moraxellales; family Moraxellaceae; genus Acinetobacter; species Acinetobacter sp. YH12134. The sequence goes on from NZ_VPBT01000002.1 coordinate 234,149, forward strand.
GAGTCCGTATTTTCAACATCATATTATTTAATTAATCAATCACTTATGACGCTTGCCCTTAGTTTTTTAAGTATAAAATCAATGTAACTAAACCTCATTTCGCATATGAATTGACACAATAATGACACATTAAAATTTACCTATGTAATATCCTTTATAATTAAATAATTGGTTTCTAATTTAATTAAAAATCAACGAAAATTTACTTATAAGGATGCAAAGTCAAAGACTGAGCTATTTTTTCATTAATGTTCCATTTAGGTGGAAACCAAGGTTGTTCAAGCTCACCTGTATAATTATACTTTTGTTTAATACGTGTTCTACCAGATATACCCATAACATCTGGATGAGCAACTCGAGAATATTTATCAACTTCACAAAATAAATTTTGGCAATCGATCAGTTGTAATGGCCTTCCCCATAGAGATTTAAAACTCAATCCTAATCTACTAAACTCTTCTTCTTGATGATTTGCCATTAACTGTATTAATTCTTGTTCATTAAAATTTTTTTTATCTTTAAAACATTTTCGTAAACCATCACGAGCTCCTGGCCCTGGCACAACAAACTCCATTTCAGAAAAATCTGTTAGCTCACTATAATTTATATCGGTCACGAATTGATATGCTAAAAAATCCCCCATAGTTGGATAACCTTTAATAAGCTCAAACGCTTGCTTCATCTTGTTAGTTTTAGCTAGCTTACCAACTAAATTATCACTCATCATTTTTTGCAATAATTGCAAATGATTTTGATGTTTCTTATCAAATCCAAAAGCTCTAGCAGGCGGTATAATATAAGCTGCAGAATAAATCCGAGCCTTACGTTCCATAGCTTTTTTTAAGACTTCATCATAAGCATCAAAACTATAATTTTTATAACTAATTAATCCAAAACTTTGTTCTAGTAATTCCCAAGTTTCTATTTTATTAAATAATTTAAAAAGCATAATCCGAAAGAAAATTTCTTCTGCTGAATTTGGGAGGTCATCCCTGTATATCACATTTTTAATTAAGTATTGACTTACACGATCTGCAGCACGATAAGTATTTGTGAATTTGTGAACACTAAGTACTGAATCCTCAGTCCACGGTCTTTCTTTTTTATTTAATCTATTGAAATAGATAGATTGCCTTTCACAGGCAAACTTCCAATATGTTTTATAAACTGGAGATAGATCAAAAGACTTTAAATAAGAAGGATATTTACTATCGGCCTCTTGAAAAGATGTTCGTTGCTGTTGTTTATAAATCACTACTTACTGCTCAATTCACATTATGAGGATTTTTTACTTACACAGGGCTTTGTTGCACAAATATTTCATAACTATATGATTTTAAAAGTTTTGATTAATTTTTGATCCAAAATTAAATTCATTTAAATCAGATACTTACATATTTATGCAACAAAGCCCTTACACAGATGAGCTAAAGGCTTTTCTGGAACGTGCATTTAAAGAATTTTCTGATTGTACAATAGTTTTTTAGCAATACTCATCAAGTTTTTTTGAGACTACCTGCCATAGCACTAGTGTTTTTCCAAATTTACGATGTACTAAAATTGCTCTAAGGCTTAACACTTACTATTTAAAAAGTTATTTTTATAATTTAAATCGATTAAAATGCTCGCCTGTTACTCTCATTCGGCTTTGTTGCACAAAGATTTTATAACTATATGATTTTAAAGGTTTTGATTATTTTTTGATCCAAAATTAAATTTATTTAAATCAGATGCTTACATATTTATGCAACAAAGCCCTCTCATTCTAAATCTAATATTGGATATAGCTGTAAATGGAAATTAATAAATCTTTAGTTATTTTAATAAATTACATTGTCATAACACCAATCTTATGCTATCTAATATTCGGGCTACAATTGATTTTTAAGCGTTATTCAAAAGATGCTTCTGTAGATCAACTCTTAGAACAAGAAAAACTTATAAAAGATTTTAAAACTAAATTCACTAAATCTTCACTTAAACAGAAACAAAACCTACAGGCTAGAGAGCTACTTGCTCAAAAAATTGCAAAACAGCCCAATGTGACTGGCCGGTTCTTAGCGTATTGTCTCCAAAGAGAGATACACAATATCAATTATATTATGTACATATTTAATTACACAAAAGATTTAGTAAAAGTACCAGACATAGAAGGCAATAGTTGTCTACAAATTTCAGAAACAAAATGTAATATTTTTAGAAAAGGAATTTTTTATCCAATAATAATTGGTTTAGGGATTATTTTATTAATAACCTTTTTTCCAGCATCCTTATCTCTTCTCTCTCTTGCTGGTTACCTTAGTCTCTTTATATTGACTATTTGCATACTACTTTACTTATTTCCATTCCTATGCACTTACCTGCTTGGAAATGAGACAGAGTGTATTTTTTATGAGAAAATATCTCATAAAAAGAAAGTATTTAATAAGAAGAAATGCTGTAATCTTCAGCAAGGTACTAAGAGTCCTAAATTTTTATGTTATCTTATAGAATGTGCTAGGAGTAATTTTGGTTGCATGCATATGTCAGTAGAACAAATTCTTAAGAACCTTGAAATAAAGCAAATGTCTCATGATGATCGATATCATAAAGATATTTGGGTTTTAAACACTCAAGATAAAGCAAGACATATGGCTGCCCATATTGGCAAGTATAGTGGACAAATTTTAGAGGCTACTCGTTCTGCAGAGGTCAATGAAGCTACAGTTCAAAAGTACGTTATTGATTCTCTAATCATAAACTTTTCATATGCAAATATTTTTCTTAATCTAGTAAGTAAAAACTTAGATTCTGATTATTTAATTTTACCTAGTTTAGAAAAATTGACAGATTCTATCGGGCGGGATTATTTATCTCAAAAAGGATATATTAGTGAACTTAAACAACATGGTTTAGACCTTGCTATGGATATGTGCATCTTAGCAGGGAAAATACTCAAAACAGTTGAATCATTAGATCATGTAGAACAACACGATTTCCGGAATAATTTTAATCAATATACGATTGAGATTTTCAAAATACTTATCACTTTGTGCCATATTTATGAAATTAAAGGAATTGAGACTTTAATTGCTAACAGATTGTATGAAGTTGAGCAAAGACATGTATATTTTGAAGTATATGGAAATTACAAAGATGGCTATAAGGTAATGTAAGAATGTTTTGGAGTGGTAATAGATTAGATAAAAACAAGAGAAAGTTAGTCCCTCATCATCCGGATACTGCAATTGATTGTGCCTCATTAGTATTAACCATTGGGAAGGAAGTATACATAACTCCCAATTCTGAAAGTGATACCAAAGTAAAAAAAATACTTACTGCTGATGAGCCACAATTTATTATTCCTAAAGGTCAATTTGCACTTTTAATTACAGAGGAAGAAGTACATGTACCGAATGAGAATATTGCTTTTATTTCCTTTAAAGCTAAATATAAATATAAAGGCTTAATTAACGTCTCTGGTTTCCATGTTGATCCAGGTTGGAGAGGAAAACTTACATTTTCCGTTTATAATGCAGGTCCTAGTGATGTCGTATTAGAAAAAGGGAACCCTTTTGCATTAATTTGGTATGCAGACTTAGATCAAGAAGGTATTATTGCTGGAAATTATTCAAATAATAAGTATGTAAAAAAAGACAAACCAATTACAAGTATTTCTAGTGATAAAATTACTGATATGACTGGTGATATATTCTCTCCTTTTAAATTAAAAAAAGATATTGAAGAGCTCAAGGAAAAATATAATAAAGACATAATGGAAATTAAAAAAGAAGTTAATGCTATCGAGGGCAAGTTACTTGTGCGAACAGGACTTCTTATTTTTACATTCATTTCCTTAGTTATCATAATTATTAGGATCTCTTCGCAATAATTTAAAAAATCAGCAGCTTTTTTCAATTCTAAAAATTAAAAATGAAATCAAGCTGAGGATCTTTATTGAGATGTAAATCTTTCCAAGCAAAAGGTGGACCACTTATCCCTAATGGATAGCTCTGTAGAAAGTCGACTAAAAATCTGTTGTGTAACGCATTATCCACATACTTACAACCCGGACCCTTTTTAACAATTTCCAAGAGATCGACTGGGATTGGAATACTATTTTTCCCAAAATAATAGAAATGATCACTAATCAGAACATTCTCATTTTTTGTATCAGTATTAACATTTCTATAATTAATACTTCCGTCCTCTTCCGAATGGTGAGAAGGGATTTGAATCCATTCTGAATCTTCTTGGTGATAAATATTATCGCCATATTGATATTTACGGCTTCTGTTTAAAACAGGCCGCTTATTAAAGAATCTTTCATCATGCCAATATTCATCAAATGTTAATTTTTCCGTTATTTTCATCGCAAATACTAAATTATTGATACTACCTGTTGAGGCAGAAGTGGTACCAATTACCCAATCCCCTATCATTGCGCTTTTTCGGATATCAGGCTTACATGTAGCTAAAGTACAGTAGCCAAAGAAAGGATTAGGTGCAAAACCATAATCTCTTCTTAATACATAGGAAATAATTTTCATATATTAACCGCATAAATGTCTTGCAACATACGGCGAACTATATCCTTCAAAAATACTATCACCCGTAACTGCTTTGACTAAGCTATCACTATTCCATCCCACAATAGCATCAGCGTAATTTTCTAACTCTTCTGGTATTTCACAGCCCTGATGACCATGAGCCCAAACTCCCACAATTCTTAGACCTAGTTTTTGAGCATATTCAATTTCCCAATTAACCCAATAACTATTTTTAGTTTGAGGTGTTATGTAAACCATCAGTGTTGAACACTGCCTTATTCTAGGAGCCAAGATTTGATACTTAATATAATCTTCTGCTTTCGCACCATTGGGCTTAGTAGAGTTTATCGAAAAGTCTCTAATTTCAAATCCTTTTGTTTTCATTAAATCCTTAGTTTTTTGAAGCCCATTATCATCTGCATGTATATGACTTATAAAAATATTTTTTTTAGCCATAGCTAATCCCCTATACTTATTAGTTAAAAAAGGCTTTGTTGCACAAATATTTCATAACTATATGATTTTAAAAGTTTTGATTAATTTTTGATCCAAAATTAAATTCATTTAAATCAGATACTTACATATTTATGCAACAAATCCGTTAAAAAGAGAATGAAGTTTAAAATCAAATACACAATATTTATGTTAATTTTAAAATATACAATGAATTCACTAACTTTGCTTATCATTTTAAAGATTTATGGAGTTATTAATTGACAAATATTATTACCCCCCCATTAGCAGCACATTTCATTTGGCATAAATCTGACCAAGAGGAATTTAATTTAGTTTGTGGAGAATTTAGGTCATACCTAACACGAGATATAGATAGACCCTTTTCTAGAGAATTAAATATTCCTACTTTTTTCTACACTAGTTTTGAGAGTGTGCCAAGTCAACCAAATTATCTTGCACAAAATAATGTAGTTTTTATTTGTCTAAGTCGAAATACTTTAGGTAGCGTCATTTGGCGTAATTTTTTAAATACATTTTTAGTAAATGCTAACACCTTTATTGTGCCAATTGCACTTGATGAGTATGGACTAAACCATAGCACTGATCATGGAAATTTACATAATCTTAATTTCATAAGAGCATTTAATTTTGAAGAAGACAATAAGAAACTACTCTCTATATTACATCTATCTCATGAATTATATCGGTATGGTTTCCAGGAACATGAGTCAAGTGGAATAGGCTCTAACACCTCTATTCGACTATTTTTAAGTCATGCTAAAAAAGGAGGTATAGGTGAAATATATGCAAAAGCTATTAAAGATTTCATCAACCTTACAAATATGAAAGAGTTCTTTGATGCTTCTGAAATTTCAGTAGGATATAGATTTGACCAAGAAATCATTAACCATATACATCATTCTACTCTTATAGCAATTACCACGGATGAATATTCTTCACGCTATTGGTGCCAAAGAGAAATCTTAGAAGCTAAAAAAAATAATAGACCTATAATTTCTGTAAATTGTCTCAAAGAATATGAAGATAGAATATTTCCACCAGCAGCAAATGTGCCATGCGTACATATAACCCCTTCTGAAGTTCCACCTAAGCATGAAATCTTAACTATTCTAGTTGCAGCATTAATCGAAACTATTCGATTTAATTTTTCAATTAAATTGCTGAACTACTATCAAATGCAATCTTGGATTGATAGTAATGCTGTTCTATTAGCTCGCCCCCCTGAAATTCAAACAGCAATATTACTTAAGCAGAATATACAGGATGACCAAGAACTATCTATTTGTTATCCGGAACCCCCAATTTATGCAGAGGAAATGGATTGGACTAAATATTTAAATATAAAAGTTTCTACACCTTTGTGGAACAGTGAGGAAGAGCAGAATCTAAATAAGAAAATAGGAGTATCGATTTCTGAAGATGGCGATAATGATTTTATAAAGCGAAATACTCATCCAGACGAATTAAAGAGATTATCTCAAGAACTAGCTAGGCATCTGCTTGTAAGAGGCAACTCTCTCATCTATGGTGGTGATTTACGGCCTAATGGATTTACTGAATTTATTGTTGAAGAAGCTAGTATTTTACAAAATCGTCTTCCTGATAGGAAATTCTTAGTACGAAATCATCTCTCTTGGCCATTATGGTTAGACAATAAAACTGAAGAATGGGGTTTAAATCATTTTAAGGTACTAGAGCAGATTAAATACGAACTTCCTGATGACATTCAGCATACGGTAGATAATTCAGTTTTCTTACCATTCCAAAGTATAGAAAATAAATATATTTGGTCTAGATGTTTAACTCTCATGAGAGAAAAAACCGTACAAGAATCAGAAATCCGAATCTGTGCGGGAGGCAAAACTACAGATTATAAAGGTAAGATGCCAGGTGTACTGGAAGAATTTTTAATAGCTTTAGCAAGTAATAAACCTATTTATTTAATTGGAGGTTTAGGGGGAATCGTTAAAGATATTTGTGAAAGCATTAAAACTCAAATTATTTCTCCTACTTTAACCCAAGCTTGGCAAATAGAAGCAAATGAAGAGTATGAAGATTTGCTAAGTATTCTTGAGTCTAGCGGACATGGAGTTAATTATACTGATATTGGAAATATATTAACAAGTATAGAAATTAATGACTTAGCTAAAAATGTAGGACTCACATCGGAAGAATACATTAAATTAATGGATACTCCATTTATTGATGAGATCATTCATCTAATCTTAAAAGGCTTAAAAAATCTATAAAATAGTTTAAATATTAGATTGCTGCTTGCAGCAATCTAATAGGATGAAAAATTAAATCTTATGTAAGCAAGCCTATTAGATTAAATTTTAAGTCTTCCTCTCTACAGCCAACCATATTTTTGCTTCTAAGTAGATATCTTCAATCCATTTGGGATCAGAGGTATTTTCCTCATAATTCTCAAGAAGGAGATGAAATTTTTTAACATATTCGTTCCAATTCGTTATCTCAGATATGTCCTCATTTGGGCATAACTCGTTTAAACGCATTAACCATACAGAAGCCTCTTTATCCCACTGATTTTTAGACATCGTATGATCAGAATCTTTCATTTCTGAGTTCCTCTTTAAAAAGGAGCTACTTTCAGCAAAAAAGCGTTCATTATGAATCTGAGCAATATATTTTCTATCTACATCAGATAGATGCTTAGCTCTTTTTTTAGCTTTACGATATTGATATTCATTAATTAACGGACTGTGTTTTAAACAAGCTGATTTTTTCTTTGCTTTTAACTCTTTTGAATAAACAAAATCGTACTTTCCTTTAGAGCGAATCCGTCTAAAACAATATGAACACCAATTAAGTGTAAATCTGTTTGAAATATTTTCCTTATGAGGAAAATTCCCATTAAAAATATTAGTAGATTTAGAGTTTGATAAAAAATAAGTAATTTCAGCTAAAAATTTAATAAAATCTAACGTTTCTTTCCAATCATTCAAGTTCGTCTGAAAATTTATAGTAATATTTTGTTTTTCATTGAATATTTTTTGTTCCTCTTGTAAAGCATAATCTATTTCAAAAAGAGAATCATACTTCTTATATAAATTGAACAATACTTCGGCAAGTTCAAAACATTTTAGCTTGCTTGACAATTGCTCAGTAAGATCACAACTAATTTGTAATGCTATTAAATCATGCTTCAGTTCGGGATATTGATCTATATGCTTTTGAAATTTCGAATGAAAAATTTCAGAGACCTTAGGTAAAATATTTAACTTACCATAAATTTTGTCCCCCTTCCCCTTTCTTGAAACTACGATTTCATTATTATTAATATAGTTTTGCAACTCTCTAAACTCAACTTCACAACGAGCTGCTTGAGCACTTTCAAAAAGAAAAGCTTGATTAAAATATTCAGAAAACCGAGTTCTATTTTTTGTGATTCTTTCACCCATTCTATATGTATCCAGTTTTTTTCCATGATCAAAGAATAAAAAATAATTAACTTCACTTCGTCATTCAGTAATAGGAAGAACGATGAAGAAAATCACAAAAACTTTCATTCAAAATATCAGGGATAGGTTTATACACCTGCCTCCCATAATGGGGTTTAGTCCCATAAATACCACCTCTGACTGTAATCATTCTACACCGTTAGCTTTTCAATTCAATGTCTTACAGGCTGTTACAGAGTTACATCTTGGAGAGACCAATGAAAACTAGACCAGTAGCGGTTCGACTACCGCTAGCGCTTGTAACTTCTCTTGAGAGACAAGCAGAACGTGAAGCAAGAACTGTCGCGGATGTAATTCGTCATGTACTAGCTGCTAGTCAATCGAATCAAAAAGACCAAATCCTTGAAAAACTTTTAACGATTGAATCTCAAGTGAAATTGTTAAGTCAGGGACAGAACCAACTCATCCAAAAGCTTTCAGAATTTGATATTGATGTAGGAGAGCATTAATGAGCTCATTAAATAAAAAGCCTGAATGGCGCTATGAAGATGGTATAGCTGCGGCAGGTGTTAGCTTTTTGCTTACATCAATAGCTTTCCAATATGTTTCTTGGAAACTACAAATCCCATTCACAAATGACATTGTGTGGGCAAACTGGCCTTTATTACCAAAAGCACTTTTGGGGTGCACTTTATCTACCTTTGGTATAGAGACCAAGTCTTGGATTGAAATTTCAACAATGCTTAATTTCTTTGGTTACAAGCCATGGTTCTATTTGCATTTTTATATGCCTCTAGCATTGTCACTTCCAATTTCTATTTATTTGGGCTACCTAGCTGCTAGGCCTACAGATCAATATCATGCAAGGGGAAATACACTGTTGTCTGGATCTGAAGCTATCAGCTATGCAAAACAAAAAATAAAGAATCTTGATAAAAAAGTTCAGTCTACTGATTTACCTAAAGGAATGTTGATCCATACGCACATTCGTTTACCTGTTGGTACAGAAACAAAAGGAATTGCTCTCATTGGTGCACCCAGCTCAGGGAAAACACAGATTATAAAACAGATGATGCTTGATATGTTAGGACAACATCCTAATGCAAAAGTTTGTCTTATTGATAATAAAGGTGATTTTACTGAATTTGTTGATGAAGACCAGTCAATTATCCTTGCTCCGTGGGATATTCGTTGTATGGCATGGGATATTGGAAAAGATATACGAACGGAATTGGATGCTGGATTGTTTGCTCATGCATTAATCCCAACAGTTGATGGTGATAATGCCGTTTTTTCAGATGCGAGTCGAGTAGCATTAATTGGTTTTATTGTTTGTTTACAGCAAAAATACGGTCTGGAATGGGGCTGGAGGCATTTAACACATTGCCTTGAATGGTCACGCGAGCAGGTCATTGAAGCATTCAAACAATATTATCCGATTGGACTCAAGATTTTTCGTGAAGATAGTAAATCATCAGATAGTGTGGATTTTAGCTTAACTGCCAATTTAACTTTTTTACGCCAATTTGCTCAAGCTTGGCCTGAATCAGTCGGTGGATTAAGCTTGAGAAATTGGATACAAGATGACTCAGACGAAAAGCCAATTTTATTACTGCAAGCGAGTAAAGCATTTCCAACTATTAGCGATGCATACATTTGTGCAGTACTGAATATACTGAGCAAACTGATTCTATCACCAACATTTTCAGATTCATCTACACGTAGAATCCATTTTATCCTTGATGAGATTGCACAGATTCCTTACGTCGATCAGCTTAAAAATCTAGCTGCTCTTGGGAGATCAAAAGGCGCTTGTATCTGGCTAGGGGTTCAAGATTTCGATTTGCTGGTCGATCAGTATGGTCAGCACGAAGTTAACTCTTTAATCGGCATGATGCAGACCAAACTTATTTTAAGCATGGGATCAGGTACAGGAGCTGACTTCGCCTCTAAATTGCTTGGTGATCGTGAAATTTTCACTGAAGATTTTGATGAAAATGGAAATCGAATCCCGCTTACACAATCACAACGCCTTGTTTCACCATCCGAAATTTCTCAATTACCTCAACCTACTTTACAGCATGGCATTCACGGTTGGATGACCATTACGGGGTGGAATGCTGTACTTCGACTCACTTGGCCGATCGAAAAATTTGAAAAAATCCGTGAAGGTGTAGAACTGGCAGAGTGGATTGACCAGATACCTATTGCAGATGTGACAGATCACGTTATAGAAGCTGTTTCTTCAAGTAAAAAGCGCTTGATCAAAAAATCTAACAAGCTCCAGGACGAGTTATGATGAGTTTTAAATCCATATCTAATAGTGAGCAAGCTGTAGAATATTATGAGAGCTTGGCAAGCGAAGATTACTATGAATTGGGTGGCGAGCCATCTGGATATTGGGTTGGGCAATTACAATCCACTCTATACCTCAATGGTGAAGTAAGCTCAGGTGAATTAGGAAAAATGTTACAAGGCTATCACCCTATATCGGGTGAGGCTTTGGCCTCAAATGCTGGACCCGATCACAAAGGTGGATGGGACATGACATTTTCTGCCCCAAAAAGTGTGAGTGTTATATGGGCATTAGCTGATCAAGAAACTCGTACAGCTATACAAACAGCACAAAAAAATTCAGTTGAAGCTGGGATTAAGTTCTTAGAACAACACGCATTTAGCAGTCGAGATCGTGGAGAAAATTCGGGGTCTATTCATCATATCATTGCTGCTGCTTACGAACATAGCACAAGCCGTACGCAAGATCCTCACTTACATACCCATGTTCTGGTGGCTAATCTCGGCTTACGAGTAGACAGTTCTGTATGCGCTATTGACTTTGATGCACGTTGGAAGCAAGCGACAGGTGCAGTCTATCGTGCTGAATTGTCACACCAATTGCAAAGACTAGGTTTTCAGATTGAACCAGAGGTAAATAAATCATTTTCAATCAAAGGAATACCGAAAGATTTATGCGATGCTTTTTCTAAACGTAGAAATGCTATCGTTGAACAAGCGGAAAAATATGGCGTAACCAGTGCACAAGGGATGCAGATTGCCACTTTTGCAACCCGTGGGAAGAAAGCAGATGAAATTTCACGTTTTGTATTGTTTCAACAATGGCAAGCTGAGGCAGCGTCATTAGGTTATGCATCTGATTTGGTACAGCAATGCCAAAGTTTTCAATCAATGGAGAATTCATTGCTCAATCCAATGGAAATATTTGGTGAACTACATCAACAAATGTCTACCTTTACACCACAGCAACTGCATCATGCAGTCGCTGTGGCTTCTCAAGGTCATCTTAATGCTGATGGTATTCACCAGTATATTGGTGAAATATTGCAGCATCCTGAATTAGTTCGGTTGCAATCCATTAACCATAAATTGGATCGAGGTCTTGATCAAACCGAATTGCGTTTTACCACGCAGACACAACTCGCTTTAGAAAAGCATTTACTTGACAAAGCAAAACAACGACAACACGAAACGCAGCATCAAATTGTTGCTGATCCCCTCTTGATTGAACATGCTAATTTGACCAGGGAGCAAAAAGTAGCCTTAGAACATATCACAACTCAAATTGGCGGCGTCAAAATCATTCAAGGTATGGCTGGCACAGGGAAAGGCTACTTGCTCGGTGTTGCACATCTAGCATGGGAAAATGTAGGTTTAGACGTACGAGGAGCAACTCTTGCAGCAAAAGCAGCTCAAGGCCTGCAAGAATCCACACAAATTCCATCTCAAACTTTGCATTCATTGATTCATCAACTCAATACTGGAAAAACGGAACTTACTAGTAAAACCGTTTTGGTGATTGATGAAGCGGGTATGGTTGGTTCAAGACAGCTGACACAAATACTTGATCATGCAGAACAAGCACAAGCCAAAGTGGTTTTGGTTGGTGATCACCAGCAGTTACAACCAATTGATGCAGGTGGGGCTTTTCGTTTGCTGGCAAAAAATCTTGGCTATGCATCCCTGCAAAATATCCAGAGGCAAAAAACGCTAGAAGACAGAAAAATTGTAATGCAGCTCGCCACAGGTCAAAGTGAGCAAGCATTAGCAGCCATGCGTAAACAAGGTAATTTGCATGTACAAACTACGCAGGAAAAAGCTATAGAAAATTTAATTGAGGACTGGTGGCAAGCCAAAACTAAAGAGCCGTCCGCATCAGCTTTGATGCTCGCAGGAACGCGAAGTGATTTATACCGACTCAACCAAGCAGCACGTTTAAAAATGAATCGATCAGGACAATTGGGTGCAAGTTGTGAGGTTGAAACCGTTCTTAATAATGTGCATTCCTTTCGTGAATTTGCAGTGGGTGACCAGATCCTATTTTGCAAAAATCAACGTAGGTTGGGAATCACCAATGGTGATGTCGGGATACTGAAAAAGATTCAGATCAATCAAGATGGTCATTGGCAATTTCAGGTTGAACGAGAAGATAGCAAAATAGTTGAATTCAGTTTAACTGATGATGAAAACATAAAATCAGCTTATACCGCAATTGACCATGCCTATGCAATTTCGGTGCATAAAGCACAAGGGATGACTGTAGACCATGCATTTGTACTCTCTTCAGATACAATGATGGATCGAGAATGGAGTTATGTTGCAGCTAGTCGTGCCAGAGAGAAAACCCATTTTTATTGTTCAGCAGAAATTGAAACAGTGATGGAAGTGAATATGGGACGATCAAGACAAAAAGATACGAGTCTAGATTATACCGTAAGCTCTAAAGCTCAGCATCAGCTCGAACTATAAAAATAGGTAAAGCACATGCAAACACTCAGTCTAATTGAGGCAGCTAAATTTCTTCGTATGCATCCTGAAGAATTACGCAGGAGAGCAAAACTTGGTCAAATTCCAGCAGCTAAACCTGCAAAATCATGGGTTTTTATCGAAGATGATCTTGCTGAATATTTACGCTCGTTTTATGCTAATTCAAGGCAAGCGTTGCAAGTGACTTTACCAATGGAGTTAAAACAATGTCACTTATCAAACGCAACAACATATGGTGGGTCGACTTCACCACACCGAGCGGTAAGCGAATTAGACGTACTACTGCAACGGAAAATAAAGTCGAAGCGCAAGAATTCCATGATCGATTAAAAGCTGAATTTTGGCGAGTACAAAAGCTAGGTGATAGACCTACTTACACTTGGGATCAAGCTGGTATACGTTGGTTGGATGAAACTCAGCATAAGAATACCCACCAAGATGATGTCAGTAAATTAACTTGGTTACAGCAGTTTCTTCGTGGGAAAATCCTAATGGACATTTCTCGCGATGAAATTATTTCGATAGGTGAAGTTAAAAAACGAGAATCGAGTGCTGCAACTGCAAATCGATACCTTGCCTTAGTTCGAGCAATCCTTAATAAAGCTTGTAACGAATGGGAATGGATTGATAAAGCACCGAAAGTAAGAATGTATAAAGAAATCAAACGCCGTGTTAGATGGATTACAGCTGAGCAAGTTAAGATTTTACTTGATGAGCTACCTCCCCATCAGAAAATAGTAACGGTATTTGCTCTTTCAACTGGACTCAGACAAGCCAATATTTTAAATCTTACTTGGCAACAAGTTGATTTAAAGAGAAAAACGGCATGGATTTACGGTGATCAAGCAAAAGGTAAAGAAGATATCCATGTTTCGTTAAGTGAACATGTAGTTAATTTACTTAAAACTCAGCTTGGGAATCATCCAGAATATGTTTTTACATACCGTAAAAAGCCTATTGCAAATATAAATACACGGGCTTGGCGGAAAGCTTTAGAACGAGCTGGAATAGTCAACTTTCGTTGGCATGATCTAAGACATACTTGGGCGAGCTGGTTAGTGCAAAATGGCACACCCTTATATGATCTTCAGGAGATGGGTGGTTGGCAAAGTTCTGAGATGGTCAGAAGGTATGCTCACCTAGCTCCAGCAAATTTAAGTAGGCATGCTGAAGTCGTAAGTTCCATACTTTATGGCACAAATGTGCCGCAGCATGAAATTAAAAAGGACTTACAGTTACTGTAAGTCCTTGAAAAATATGGTGGGCCCAGACAGACTTGAACTGTCGACCAACGGATTATGAGTCCGCTGCTCTAACCAACTGAGCTATAGGCCCTTTTCACTGAAATTGTTATATATCAACAAGTTCAGGCGCCATGAATACTATCGAAGATTTTTTTAAAATACAAGCCCTTTCAAAATCGCTTGTACAGTAAGACAACAGTTAACCAGAAGCTCAAAAATTAGCAGGAAATTGCACAACATCATCTCATCAAGCATTGCACTGAAACTGCGCTCACATCATGAGAGGTAAATTCGAAATTTATTTTTTTTAAGATAAAAAAGCAATAAATCAATAAAAAATTATACTTTTTTGAAATAACTTTATATCGTGAGTACAAAAACTTATAAAGTATTCGTATTGCTGAAATTTTAAACTCTTTTTGAGTTCAGTGACTTTTCTTTGCGCGATTCGAACACAAGTTCAGCAATAGACCAAAGCACAATCACCATTAAAATGAGCGAAGCAACAATTAGTGCGGTCAAATATGTCATTTTGCTATTCCTGTTGAGGTTAAGCCTAAAGTTGGACATTGGCCTGAACTACGACCTATCTACGACAAAAGTCTAATGCTTAAATTATCTACTGAATAGCTTTTTTTTCACTTTTTTAATAGTAATTTTCTATATACTCATTTATTTTAAGTCTTAATAACTTTTAATTTATATCTAAAAACAATAAGTTGTTAGATTATATTCTGCGGCTAAACAGGTCTTTATTTTTTCTGCACAGTTGCACAAATTAACCCTTGACTCTAAAGCCGAACAAGCACAAATTATGCGCTTTCGTTTGTTTTACTCTGTACCCATGTTAAAAAAATTTATTGGCGAAGCTGCATTTAAAGTTGCCGGATGGAGCTATAACGTCGAACCTGATATTCTGGAAGATAAACAGGTCATTATTGGTTTTGAGCATACCTCGATGCTTGATGCAGTGCTATCACTGGCCATCTTCCAAATTTTCGACATGAAAATTCATACCTTAATCAAGAAAGAATTATTCAAAGGTCCACTTAAACCGGTACTTGAAGCCGTGGGCGGTATTGCGGTTGATCGTAAAGCCAATCAGGACATCGTGGGACAAATGGTGGAGCTGTTCCAGCGCAATGAAAAATTCAATCTGGTGATTGCTCCTGAAGCGACCCGTGCCAAAAATGGTGAAGCACGTAAGCCAATTCGTACCGGTTTCTGGCATATTGCCAAAGCCGCCAATGTGCCGATTGTGCTGATGTATGCCAACTCTAAAACCAAGCAAGGCGGGATTTTTGGTAAAATTTATCCAACCGACCTGGCGCATGATCTCGCGCTGATCAAACAGCTCTATAAAGAAAACACCGGATTGGATATTATTATTCCAGACGTGAAAACAGCGTAAATTTTTCAGTTAAAACTTAAAACCCTGCCCTTTTTTCAGAAAAAGGGCTTATGGTAGAATCTGTGCAATTCGATCGGCATACAGCCAATCTACAAGGAGCATATTTCGCATGGCGGGTCATTCCAAGTGGGCCAATATCAAGCATCGTAAAGCCAAACAAGATGCTAGTCGTGGTAAGTTGTTTACCAAATACATTCGTGAACTGACAACTGCTGCTAAACTCGGCGGTCCGGATGCAGGGAGCAACCCTCGCTTACGTGCTGTAGTCGAAAAAGCATTATCAGTCAACATGACACGTGATGTGATTAACCGTGCGATTCAACGTGGTGCTGGCGGTGAAGATAACGATGACTTAAAAGAAGTCACCTATGAAGGTTATGGTGTCGGCGGTGTGGCCGTGATTGTTGAAACCATGACTGACAACTTAAACCGTACCGTACCAGACGTTCGTCACTGCTTCTCTAAAACCGATGGTAACTTAGGCACCAACGGTTCAGTGGCCTTCTTATTCACCAAACGTGGTGAAATTACGTTTGAAGATGTGTCTTTAGAAGATCAGATCATGGACGTGGCATTAGAAGCCGGTGCAGAAGATATTGAAGTCTCTGAAGATGAAATTCTGGTGATTACCACTCCAGAAACATTTGGTACCGTTCAGGATGCTTTAGCCGCAGCAGGTTTAAAATCTGACAACGCTGAAGTGGTGATGAGCCCATCAACCAAAGCTGAAATCACCGACATCGACCAGGCTAAAAAAATCATGAAAATGATTGATATGCTTGAAGATCTGGATGATGTTCAGAACGTTTATACCAACGTTGAATTCTCTGATGACGTTTTAGCTGCCTTAGATGCTTAAAACTTACAGATAAAAAACGCGCCATCTGGCGCGTTTTTTATTTCTTAGAAATTAAACTTTATTGAGCAAATTCGAGCAGTTTAAAACATTATATTCTTTAATCACGAAGCTCGAATGCAGCGCCACCACATGGTCAATTTTACCAATGCGTTTGAGTAAAATGTCACTGTAGTTTTCCATATCCCGCGCAATCACTTCTACAATAAAGTCAGCGGTTTGCCCGGTCACCAAAAAGGCATTAATCACTTCGGGAATATTTTCCAGTTCTTCCAGAAACTTGGCAAAGGTATCGGTATCATGTTTACTCAGCGACACCTGCAACAGGACATGCAGACTAAAGCCGAGTTTCTGGTAATTAATTTCCCGTTTTAAACCTGAAATAATATTATGATCAATCAGGCTTTTAATCCGGCGATGCACCGAACTCACCGACAAATTCACCCGCTCCGACAATTCATTTAAATTGACATCTTCATGACTTAAAATTTCAAGAATATGCTTATCAAAGCGATCCAGTTCCATTTTTATACTCTTTTTAACAGGCAATGACACTTTATAATTTTAGCCGAATCAGCCCCACAACAATATTTATTTCTCATTATTTTTTCATCTATTGAAATTTTTTTTCAAGATATGATGTGCTGACACAACTGAAGCCTAACTGATCAGGCGTCTGCCATTTATCTTGATCTTTTAAAAACAGATAAACGGTCAGCCTCAATAAACCGCTGTTTTCTCAAAAATTTCATTCTCTATGCTGCGTTAAAATTGCCTTCTCTGCCCAAATGCGGCTAATTCCAGACCGTTCATCTTTTACAAGTGTATACAAATAGATTAAAAAAGATGCGTTTCAACACCAGCAAAACAAAAACATAAGAACACAAGGAATCGTCTTCCTGGCTTTTAAATCTTTCAATTTGCTGAAAAGCAAGCTCAGCCCGGTTTTAACTGTCGAAACCCAAACCAGCAGCTTTTTCAGTGGCATCAGCTCGACCTTGTCGAACTGGTTTGGACAACTCACCAGCCCCTCTACCCCAACCCTAGACAGCTTATTGCAAAGTCTGTTGTCTGGAAACAGCCTGGACAGCAGCAGTCTTAGCAATTTAATCAGCCAGTTTACAGGAAGTAATAGCAGTAGTCTGGATATTTCTAGCCTGATTAATCAACTGACCCAAGCCAATGGTGGCAGTTTTGATCTGGGCTCAATTAGCAATTTAATTGGTGGTTTAATTGGCGGTGGCGCTGGCGATATTGATATTGGCGTAATCGTAGAACTGGTAAGCGGCCTGATGGGTGGCAGTTCAGGTGATCTCGATATTGCAGCCATTGCTGATCTGGTCGGTGGTTTAATTGGCGGCGGTGCTGGTGACTTTGATATCGGCGCAATCGTAGAACTGGTGAGCGACCTGATGGGTGGTAGTTCGGGCGATCTCGATATTGCAGCCATTGCTGAACTTGTCGGTGGATTAATTGGCGGTGGCGCCGGCGATATTGATATCAGTGCAATTGCCGGATTAGTCAGTGGATTAATCGGTGGTGGTTCAGGCGATCTCGATATCACAGCGATTGCTGAATTGGTTGATGGGTTGATTGGCGGCGGTGCTGGTGATATTGATATCGGTGCAATTGCCGGATTAGTCAGCGGATTAATCGGTGGTGGTTCAGGTGATCTTGACATTGCTGCCATTGCTGAGCTTGTTGGTGGTTTAATTGGCGGTGGCGCTGGCGATATTGATATTGGCGCAATCGTAGAACTGGTAAGCGGCCTGATGGGTGGCAGCTCAGGTGATCTCGACATTGCAGCCATTGCTGATCTGGTCGGTAGTCTGATTGGCGGTGGCGCCGGCGACTTTGATATTGGTGCAATTTCAGAACTGGTCGGTGGCTTAATCGGTGGTAATACGGGTGAAATTAACCTTGAAACGATTTCTGAACTGTTTGAAGGACTCATCGGCAATAACACCGGTGATCTGAACCTTGAAACACTGACCCAGTTATTTGAAGGCTTAACAGGTGGCAGCAGTGAGTTTGACTTAAGTGCCTTACTTGGCGGTCTCCCAGACATCGGCAGTGGTTTTGATTTAGGTGGCTTACTGGAAGGTCTGACTGACGGTGGCACAGACTTTGACCTAGGCAATCTTACTGACAGCTTGGGCGATGCATTTGGTTCAACTGACTTTAATCTGGAAGATCTGTTACAAGGCGCCAGTACAGGAGCAGACAGCAGTCTGAGTCTGGACAACCTGTTACCTGAACTTCAAGAAGCTCTCCAATCGACCAGTACAGAAAGCAGTAGCAGCAACTTTGACCTGCTCAGCCTTGCGCCGCAACTGCCTGCAATTGATCTGGATTCATCTACCCCATTCATTTAATGGATTTGATAAAGTCATAAAAATACGCGCTACAGGCGCGTATTTTTTATGGTTGCCGTTTAGATACCGCGCCAGTCCACACGGGCATGACGCTCGGTCTGATAAATTCTCAGTACATATTGCCCTAAAGGTAAATCACTGAGTTCCTGTTTAAATTGCAGGAATTGTTCGGACAAGTTTTCGCCCTGCTCTTTTTCCCACGGTGTATCCTGAATTTCCAGAATCGGAGCCAGCATGGAACAGACCGCAATATCCGCCAGGCCTAAACGCTCACCGACAAAATATGCGCCGCCATTGGCTATCAGACGCTGGTTTAATTCGGCTATTAAACGGCGCATTTCCCGTTCCGATTCATCAACCTTGTCCTGATCCAGCTGATAGCCTTTGGAAATCAGCATCTTCATAATCGGTTTGGAGTATTTTTCAAATTGACGTAAATAACCTTTTTCACCAATCAGCAAATCTAAAGGCTGCTCACTTTCAGATAAAGTATGTGCCAAGCCCCAGCGACGAACGTGATAGCCCAGAGTCGAGGCCAACTGGTCAATCTCCAGTGCTTCATTACGCTGTGTCGGGTCTGGGCGTAATAAGGTATGCTCCGGATACACCTCATCTAAATACAGGGAAATTTGGGTACTGTCCGCAATCCATTGATCCTGATCGCGTAAAATCGGCAGCTTGTTTTGTCCGGTTTTTAGCTTGGCAAAAGCCCGGTGCACGCCCGGAATTAAATTCTGCGCGTTATAATCCAGTTCCTTATGATCCAGCAGCCAGCGCGCTTTTTCACAAAAATGAGATAAAGGAAACTGGTACAAAATACGCATATCTTCTCCGTCAATTTTTATTTTTTGATCAATAATTTGAACAGCCAACATCCATTGGCTACTTTAGTCATACTGCTGCTGAAAAACAATGCGCTTTTTATTCAAAAATCGCCGGTATTCGGCCAAACGCTTCATCAAGCGTATTTAGGTCAGGCTATCCTGTTTAAAAATCACCAAAGATACGGCACGCATTACCCACCATCCGCAGCACATATTTCAGAAATATGCTTTTTCAACAAACATCCCCGCCATGACCTGACTTTATGCTGGCTTTCATGTAAAATCAGCGACAATTTTTGAATAACACTTTGTGAGTCATTTCATGGGTTTTAATTGTGGTATTGTAGGTCTGCCTAACGTTGGTAAATCGACTCTTTTCAACGCCTTAACCAAAGCTGCAATTGCTGCTGAAAACTTCCCGTTCTGTACCATTGAGCCAAACACCGGTATTGTGCCGGTGCCGGATGCGCGTTTAGACAAACTGGCGGCCATTGTAAACCCACAACGTGTCCTGCCGACCACCATGGAATTTGTGGATATCGCCGGTCTGGTTGCAGGTGCTTCAAAAGGTGAAGGTCTGGGTAACCAGTTCCTGGCCAACATCCGTGAAACTGACGCGATTGCTCACGTGGTGCGTTGTTTTGAAGATGAAAACGTCATTCACGTCAATGGTAAAATTGACCCGCTGGACGATATTGCCACCATCAACACTGAACTTGCGCTGGCAGACTTAGAAACGGTATCGAAAGCCGTGACCCGTTTAACCAAAACAGCCAAAGGCGGTGACAAAGAAGCGGTTGCGACCAAAGCCGTTTTAGAAAAAATCCTGCCATTACTGGATGAAGGCAAACCGGCACGTGCAGCCAATCTGGACGATGACGAACGTAAACTGATTCGTGGTTTTGGTTTATTAACCTTAAAACCAACCATGTATATTGCCAACGTGGCGGAAGATGGCTTTGAAAACAACCCGCACTTAGATGCAGTACGTGAACTGGCAGCAGCTGAAAATGCGATTGTAGTACCACTCTGCAACCAGATTGAAGCCGAAATTTCATTATTAGAAGATGATGAACGTGCTGAATTCTTAGAAGCGATGGGTATGGAAGAACCTGGCCTGAACGTGGTCATCCGTGCAGGTTATGGCTTACTCGGCCTACAAACTTACTTCACTGCCGGTGTGCAGGAAGTACGTGCCTGGACGGTGAAAGTCGGTGCAACCGCTCCACAAGCAGCAGGTGTGATTCACACTGACTTCGAAAAAGGCTTTATCCGTGCTGAATGTGTGGCCTATGATGACTTCGTACAATACAATGGCGAAGCTGGTGCCAAAGAAGCAGGTAAATGGCGTTTAGAAGGTAAAACTTACATCGTACAGGATGGTGATGTTTTACACTTCCGTTTTAACGTGTAATCGCCTGATATCAATGAAAAACCCTCAAATATTTGAGGGTTTTTTATACTCTTTTTTTTGAAGAGCAATCTTTGGCTCACCACAGTTTAAGCAAGAAAATTAATCAATCAGCGAACCGATCTTGATGTCTTCTTTGATTTACTGAGATGTTATTGAATTCCCTAAGCTTCCAGTTTTCGAAAGTGCTTAATTTCAGTGCACTCAAGCGCACTATAACCGTTCAGCACCGTGAAAGATGCGCCAATATCTTGCAGACTAATTGTGTAATGTAATCGCTATTCTGATTGCAAAGATCAATTTAATACGGCGGCGCCATTAAAAAAGCGGAGCCAGAACTCCGCTTATTGATGCTTCAGGATGCTGTCGCAATCGCATTGCCTTTTTGTTTGGGATCGGTATTGCCCAGTTCCGGATGGGCAATCGCATCGGCACATTGCTGTTTATCGCGTTCATAATCGGCCTGTTTCTGGCTTACTGCTGCGCTACTTTCTAACGTCGCACGCGCCCAGATTTCCAGGCTGGTGAGTGCTTTACGGCATAAAGCATATTTACCTTCGGTGACTGAATCGGTCATTTTGACGTTAATGCGCCATTCGGTGCTTAACTGGCGCGCCGGTTTGCGTACATTATCTTCAATTAAATTGCGCTGTTTGCGATAAACATAAGGTTCTACCTCATTCATCAGCTTCCAGGCCGCTTCTGCATACGCCGTTGCATCATTGGTCAGTTTCGGTGCAGGTTTAATTTCCGGTTTTTCACCGGACTGATCGCTCCCACAGGCCTGTAATAACAGGCTACTGCCCAGTACAGTCGCAACCACAAATTGACGTGTTTTGAACATCCACATATCTGGCTCGCTTCAACAAACATTTCGGCACTATGCTAGTGAATTCGGGTACAATACACAATCATCATTTGACTCCTTGTTCAACTCTCCTTCAGGTGTGTCGTGTCTGAACACAAAACGCTTTCCACACAGCCAGCCGGTTTTTGGCAAGGCGCTAAAGATAGCCAAGCCATTATTTTTACTTATCTCCCCGTTTCTTTTGCATTTGGCGTTTCGGCGACCCAATTCGGTTTTAGCGCCTGGGAAGCCCTGTTTTTATCCTGCACCATGTATGCCGGTGCCAGCCAGTTTCTGGTGGTGGCCCTGTTAGGCAGCGGCACCTCCATCTGGATGACCGCCCTGACTGTCATTGCACTGGATATTCGCCATCTGCTCTATGGCCCGGCCTTAACCAACCTGATTCAGGACCGGCTCAATTTAAAGAAAACCGCGATCTGGGCCTGGGGCCTGACCGATGAAGTCTTTGCTTCTGGCATGATCAAGCTGTCGCAGCGCCGGCAACAATGGTCGGAATCCTGGATGCTCGGCTTAAGTCTGTTTAGCTGGATGTCATGGGCGCTCGGTTCTTTACTGGGCGGTCTGTTTGCCGATCAGGTCAGTAAGCTGCCGCAGTTTTTACAAGCCGCACTGGATTTCCTGTTACCGGCCCTGTTCCTGAGTTTCCTGCTGGCCGCCTTTGAGAAAAAACATACCTTTGTGGTCAGTGTGACTTTGGTGGTATCAGCTATCGCCTGCTATTTCATTGACCTGTCCGCTGCCATCTTTATTGGTATTTTATCGGGCATTTTTGCAGGTCTGTTCAAACACTATGTCTTAAAACAACCGGATGATGCATACGCAGGAGGCTCACATGAATCTTGAAATTATTCTGGTCGGGATTGTGGTCGGCATCGCCAATTTTGCTTCACGCTTTGGACCGTTTTTTGTGATTCAGAAGTTTCAGCAGGACTCACAAAAACGGGGTGCCCTCTGGCTAAAGATTGCTTTGGGTTCAATTGGTATTGCCGCAATCAGTTCAATGCTGGTTGTCGCGACCTTGCCACCGTTACTGGAAACGCCCAATAAAAGTTTTGCCATGCTGGTCGGATTTATAGTGCTGGCCGGGCTGTATTTTAAATACAAGAAAATTGTACCGGCCACCTTGACTGCGGCCGTGACCTATGGCCTGATTTATACCTATATTCCATTTTCCTTCTAGGTTTTGACTTCAACACCAGACCCATTGACGCAGTGCTGCAGTTGTGCTGCGTTTTCAACACTGTATTTCCTCTTGCCCACTGCGTCTAAAAATTGTTGGACAAAATCACGATTTTCTCCGAATCGGCACTAACATCGCGGTGCAGTTCTGCTATGCTAAAAGCCCATAAAATCAAGCATGGATGAATTACATGAGCGTGACGATTGGTACTCCTCTTCAAGCTTCGGCATTTAAAGTATTGCTATTGGGTTCAGGAGAATTGGGGAAAGAGGTGGTGATTTCTTTACAGCGTTTAGGTGTAGAAGTGCATGCCGCCGACCGATATGATCATGCCCCTGCCATGCAAGTGGCGCATCATGCCCATACCATTAATATGGCCGATCCTAACGCACTGAAACAGCTGATTGCTCAGGTGCAACCGCATCTGATTGTGCCGGAAATTGAAGCCATTGCCACAGAAGTGCTGCTGGATATTGAAGCGCAAAACGTTGCTACCGTGATTCCATCAGCCAAGGCAGTCAATCTGACCATGAACCGCGAAGGCATCCGCCGTCTAGCTGCAGAAGAACTGGGACTGCCAACCTCTGCCTACCGTTTTGCCGACTCGCTGGAAAGCTTCCGTGCAGCCTGTGATGATATTGGCTATCCAAACTTTGTGAAGCCGGTGATGTCCTCCTCAGGCAAAGGCCAATCCCGGGTAAAAAGCTTTGATGAAGTCGATGCCGCCTGGGACTATGCGCAAACCGGTGGCCGTGTGAATCAGGGCACCGTGATTGTTGAATCGCAGATTGATTTTGATTTTGAAATTACCCTACTCACGGTACGCTCTAAACATCCAGAAACTGGTGAAATTGAAACCTCATTCTGCGACCCGATTGGCCATCGTCAGGATGCCGGTGATTATGTCGAAAGCTGGCAGCCACAACCAATGAGCAGCCAGGCCTTAGCAGAAGCCAAACGTATTGCCCACAAGGTTACCAGCGCACTTGGCGGCTGCGGTATTTTTGGGGTAGAACTGTTTGTCAAAGGCGATCAAGTGTGGTTTAGTGAAGTGTCACCTCGTCCACACGATACCGGTTTAGTCACGTTGGCCTCACAATACCAGAGTGAATTCGAATTACATGCCCGTGCGATTCTCGGCTTGCCAGTGAACACGGCGCGTCATAGTGTGGCTGCCAGTGCAGTGATTTATGCCGGTGTGGATGACCAGAACCTGTCATTTTCTGGCTTGAATCTTGCTTTAGCTCACCCGGATACTGATTTACGTCTGTTTGGCAAACCGGAAGGCTTCAAGCGTCGCCGCATGGGTGTGGCCACCGCCCGCGCAGAAACCACTGAGCAGGCACGTGAGCTGGCTTACGCTACTGCACAAAACGTCAGTGTCAATCAAAACTAGTCGCACAACACGGAACGCTGTTCATGATCAACACCTTACCCTTGCTGAATTACGTAAAAAGTAACCATGACATTCAGGCCATTAATCAGTGGCGAAGTGATGTTGAACATCAGCTGGGGGAATGTTTTGAAAATGGACATTCGGTCCGTGACATTATTCTGGCGCGCTCCAATTTTATTGATGAGGCGCTAAAATTCCTGTGGCAACATGCCGGACTGGACCAGACCGATTTAGGCCTGTTTGCGGTGGGCGGTTATGGCCGCCGCGAAATGTTGCCCTATTCCGATGTCGACATCATGATCCTGTCAGAAGATGAAATCTCGCCGGAACAGGAAAAGCTGATTTCAACCTTTATTTCATCGCTGTGGGATGTCGGTAATTTCAAACCCGGCATTAGCGTGCGTACCATTCAGGATTGCGTGATTCAGGCCACCAATGACCTGACTGTGGCCACCGCTTTAATTGAAGCACGACTGATTATTGGCAATGAACATCTGGCCAAATGGCCACGCCGGATTGTGTCGCAAACCTGGACCGATAAAACCTTTTTTGATGCCAAGATGGAAGAGCAAGCCAAACGCTATGCTCAGCACAACCATACCGAAAGCAATTTAGAGCCGGATATTAAAACTGCACCGGGTGGCATCCGCGATATTAACCAGATTGGCTGGATTGCCAAACGGCATTTCCGTGTCAACCGTATTTATGATCTGGTGCATCTGGGTTTTATTTCCGAGTTTGAGCTGGGCGTACTGGAAGAAGCCGAAAGTTTCCTCTGGGAAATTCGCCATTATTTGCACCTGCTGACCAAACGCGATGAAAACCGCCTGCTGTTTGATTATCAGCGTGATATTGCAGCCAAGTTCGGCTATGTCCGTGAAGAAGGCAAATCACCAAATTATCCGATTGAACAGTTCATGAAGCGTTATTACCGCACCGCGCAGCAGGTGTCGACGCTAAATGAAATGTTACTGGCCTATTTTAATGAATCGGTGATTACCCCGCGTCTGCCGCAATATGAACGCCAGATTGAAGAAATTAATGAAAACTTCAAACTGGTCGATGGCAAACTGGCAGTGCAGCATCACAAGATTTTTTCTGAAAAGCCAAGTGCGATTCTGGAAATTTTCTATCTGCTGGCCAATCGTCCTGAAATTACCGGGATTCGTGCCCGCACCTTACGCCTGCTGACCCTGGCTGCCAAACGGATTGACCGCGATTTTCGTGATAATCCAGTCCATCAGGCGCTGTTTATGGCGATTTTACGCTCGCCGTACCGTTTATATGACACCATGGTGGCAATGAAACGCTATGGTGTATTGGGCAACTATATTCCGGCTTTCGGGCAAATTACCGGCCTGATGCAATATGACCTGTTCCATATTTATACCGTCGATGCGCACACCCTGCTGCTGATTCGCAACCTGAACCGCTTTAAAGAACCGGAATTTGCCAAAGATTTTCCGGTGGTCAGCTCGGTGTTCCAGCGACTGGCGCGTCGTGACATTGTCTATCTGGCCGCAATTTTCCATGACATTGCCAAAGGTCGTGGTGGCGATCATAGTGAACTTGGCGCCGCCGATGCGATTGCCTTCTGCCGCACGCATGGCTTTACCGAACGTGAATGCAATCTGGTGGCTTGGCTGGTGCAAAACCACCTGCTGATGTCGGTCACTGCACAGAAAAAAGATATTTCCGATCCGGATGTGGTCAAAGCTTTCGCCGAACTGATGGGCGATATGGAACATCTGGATTATCTGTATACCCTAACTGTGGCCGATATTAACGCCACCAATCCAACCTTATGGAACACCTGGCGCGCCTCGCTGATGCGCCAGCTATACACCCATGCCCGTGATGTGATCCGTTCCGGCCTGGGTCGTCCGGTGGATTATCAGATGCTGATTGAAGACACCAAATTTGCGGCCAGCGAATTACTGGTCGAGGATTTCTCGCTGGAAGAAGTGGAAAAAGTCTGGCAGGAACTGGGCGATGAATACTTCCTGAAAGAAACCGCCGATGAAATTGCCTGGCATACCCGCGCCATCTTGCAGCACAGTGACAATCCGGCACCTTTAGTACTGATGCGCGCTCATCGTAAATATGCCCAGGATGCCGTGCAGATCTTTATTTATACTCAGGATCAGCCAAACCTGTTTGCCACCACCGTGGCGATTTTAGACCGCATGAATCTGGATGTGCAGGACGCGCGGATTATTACCGCCACCAAAGCCTTTAGTTTAGATACTTATGTGGTACTGGACCGTTTTGGTACCCTGCTGACCGATGCCGAGCGTCAGGACACCGTGATTCAATCACTGGTCACTGCATTAAGCCAGTCAGACAAATATCCGGGGCTGATGCAGCGCCTGATTCCGCGCCAGCTGCGCCATTTTGATATTGAAAATACTGTCGACATCAGCCTGAATGCCGCACTCAACCAGAACATGGTGGAAATTGCGACACTTGACCAGCCGGGCTTACTTGCCAAAGTCGGCGGCTTGTTTATGATGCAGGGGCTGGATATTCATTCTGCTAAAATTGCCACTCTAGGCGAACGTGCTGAAGATATTTTCTTTGTCACCAAAAAAGATGGTACGCCTATGAATGCAGAAGAAGCCAAAAGCTTTGCGGCCAAATTAAAGGCAGCACTTGATGAAGCCTCAAATCAGGTGTGCCAACATTAACATCAACCTATCGGTAACGATTACATGAACTCAAGTTTGTCTTTATTGCACCCTTATCCATTTGAAAAGTTAAACCGACTTTTTCAGGATATACAACCGGCCGATTTACCGCTGATTCCCCTCTCAATTGGAGAACCGAAGCACCCGGCACCGGAATTTGTAAAACAGGCCATTATTGACAACTTCCAGCATTTATCGACTTACCCGAACAGCAAGGGTCTGCCTGAATTACGCCACAGCATTGCCCAGTGGCTAAGTCGCCGTTTCAAGCTGAACAGCATCAGTGCAGATCACCATGTTTTACCGGTTTCAGGTACCCGTGAAGCGATCTTCTCTTTTGTACAGGCACTGGTGAAACGTGAAGATGCACCGTATGTGGTGATGCCAAACCCGTTTTACCAGATTTATGAAGGCGCAACCTTACTGGCCGGGGCCAAGCCGTATTTCATTAACTGTACCGAAGACAACCAGTATTTAGGTGACTTTGATGCCGTACCAGCCGAAGTCTGGGAAAAAACTGCCTTGCTATTTGTTTGCACGCCGGGCAACCCGACCGGTGCGGTACTGTCCAAAGACCAGTTTAAAAAGCTGATTGCACTGTCCGATCAATACGGTTTTGTAATTGCCTCAGATGAATGCTATTCAGAACTGTGGTTTGATGAAGCACCGACTGGCCTGCTCGAAGTTTGTGCCGAAATAGGCCGCGACGACTATAAAAACTGCGTGGTTTTCCATTCCTTGTCCAAGCGCTCCAATCTGCCGGGGATGCGTTCAGGCTTTGTTGCCGGCGATGCCGATTTACTGAAACCGTATTTGCAATACCGTACCTATCACGGTGCAGCCATGCCGGTACAGCATCAACTGGCCTCTATTGCGGCTTGGGATGATGAGCAGCACGTTGAAGACAACCGCGTGCAATACCGCGCCAAATTTGACTTGTTCCAAAGCGAGCTGGGGCAACTACTCCCTTTACAAAAACCGGATGCCGGTTTCTATTACTGGCTCAAAGTCGACAATGATGAAGCCTTTGCCAAAATGCTGATGGAAAAAGCGCACATTAAAGTATTGCCGGGCCGGTATTTATCGCGTGAAACTGAGCAAGGGAATCCGGGTGAAAACCATGTCCGTTTAGCCTTGGTGGCCGATATCGCCCAGTGCGAACAGGTGATTCAGCGCCTAAAAGCAATTTTGTAAGTGCTGATATTAAAAAATCCACTCTATTGAGTGGATTTTTTATGGCTGCTTTCAGCGCATTTTTTATTTTAGGCAGGACTAAACACTGTTTGCATGGATGAGGATTATCCCCAAAATTAAAGCTGATGCTGAAGTCGCTTGTCCTGTATTAACCTTGTAAAGCCTGTTCAATATCCTGTTCCAATGCATCCGGCTTGGTGGTTGGTGCATAACGATTCAGCACTTTGCCATCTTTACCAATTAAAAACTTGGTAAAGTTCCACTTGATGCCGTTGCCCAAAATGCCTTTGCTATTATTGGTTAAATAACAGAAAATTGCGTGTGCTTCCGGGCCTTTGACATCGACCTTGGCAAACATGGGAAAGCTGACCCCATAATTTTTCTCGCAAAAGGCCCCGATCTGCTCATTGGAACCGGGGTCTTGGCCACCAAACTGGTTACAGGGAAAGCCGAGCACCTCAAAGCCTTGAGTCTTATATTTTTCATACAGCTTTTCCAGTCCGGCAAATTGCGGGGTAAAACCGCATTTGCTGGCGGTATTCACCACCAATAAAACCTTGCCTTCATAATCGGCAAATGATTTATTTTTCCCATCTAACAACTCAGCCTCAAACTGATAAATGTTGGTCATGGATAGGTTTCCTCATCACTTTTTTCTTGTGTTTTTAGTTCTAATGACGCCGAGTTGACGCAATAGCGCAAGCCGGTCGGTTGCGGTCCATCATCAAAAACATGGCCCAAATGTGCATCACAATGATGACAGACAATTTCGGTACGCACCATGCCATGCGACTGATCGTTATGTTCTTCCACAACCCCCGGGGCAATTGGACGGTAGAAACTTGGCCAGCCACTGCCGCTGTCGTATTTGGTGTCGGAAGAAAATAAGGCTTCTCCACAGCAACGGCACACATACACCCCATCCTGTTTGCTATTCCAGTATTTCCCTGTAAAGGCCGGTTCGGTTCCTTTTTGTCGTGTAATCCGAAACTCTTCTGGTGATAACTCTCTTTGCCATTCTCGGTCTGTTTTATTGAGTTTTCCCATCACTAACTCCTTTAAATCTTTGACATTCAATGTCATGCTTCAGTACTTCCATATTTACGCTAGAGCTTGCAAAATATCTAGCTAAATTTCAGTATAGATTGTGATAATTGCGTAATCTATTTTTTGCTAACAGAAACATATAATTGGATGGAATTATGTCCACAGGTAACACGACTCCTCGCGAAATTAAAAAATCCTCAAAACTCGAGCATGTATGCTACGACATTCGCGGACCTGTGTTACGAGCGGCCAATGAAATGGAAGAAGCCGGCCATAAAATTATTAAACTGAATATTGGTAACCCCGCCCCCTTCGGCTTTGAAGCCCCGCAGGAAATTATTAACGATGTGGCGCTGAACCTGCCAAATGCAGTCGGTTATACCGACTCCAAAGGGATTTTCCCGGCACGTAAGGCTATTTGCCAGTATTATCAACAAAAAGGCATTTTTGACCTGCACGTTAATGATGTCTATATCGGCAATGGCGTGTCTGAGCTAATCGTAATGGCCATGCAAGGCCTGCTGGATGATGGCGATGAAATGCTAATTCCAATGCCGGACTATCCACTGTGGACGGCGGCGGTTAATCTGTCGGGTGGTACAGCCATTCACTATAAATGTGATGAAGAAAACCACTGGTATCCAGATCTGGCCGATATGGAAAGCAAAATCACACCCAATACCCGCGGTATTGTGATTATTAACCCGAACAACCCGACCGGTGCAGTTTATCCACGTCATGTGCTGGAACAGATTGTCGCGCTGGCAAAAAAATATGATCTGATTTTATTTGCCGACGAAATTTATGACAAAATCGTGTATGACGGCATTGAGCATGTGTCGGTTGCAGCCCTGGCTGGTGATCAGCTGTGTATTTCATTCAACGGTTTATCTAAAGCCTACCGTATTGCCGGCTACCGTTCTGGCTGGATGGCCATTACTGGCGACCGTTCACGCGCAGCCGACTATATTGAAGGTCTGGACATGCTGGCCTCTATGCGTCTGTGTGCCAACCATCAGGCGCAATATGCGATTCAGACCGCGCTTGGTGGCTATCAGTCAATTAATGACCTGATCCGTCCGGGTGGCCGTCTGTATGAACAGCGCAATATTGCCTGGGAAATGCTGAACGAAATTCCGGGTGTGTCTTGCGTCAAGCCAGAAGGTGCGATGTACTGCTTCCCGAAACTGGACCCAAATGTCTACGCCATTGAAGATGATGAAAAACTGATGCTGGATTTCCTGAAAGCCGAAAAAGTGCTGCTGGTTCAAGGCACCGGCTTTAACTGGCCAACCCCAGATCATTTCCGTGTGGTGTTCCTGCCAGCTGAAAATGAATTACGTGAAGCGCTTAGCCGTTTAGGCCGTTTCCTGGCGAAAATCCGCTAAGCTGAAATACAATAAAAAAGCCGTGATCAATTCACGGCTTTTTTGTGCAAACCAGAAAGATTAAAGCGATTTCAGCGGATTGCCGTATTGCTGTAAATAGGCCTGCCCCAGCGCTTCCGAACCTTTAAAACTGAGATGATCATCATCCTGATTCCGGTACAGCGGCGTTCCCTCGACACTTAAATCACATTGCTGCGCATCACACAGTACCTTGGTCGGCTCGACCACAATCAGTTGTGGGTACTGCTGCTGCAATTCGCTCATCCACTGATAAATTGGTGCATTGCTCTGCTGGAATTCATCTGCCGACACCGCGCATTCACGCTCAATCCCCAGCCATTCACGGCGTAATGAACAATTGGCCTGATCCGGATCAATCACCGGAACATCCATCAGCATCACTACATACTCGCTGCTGGCCAGTGCACTATCCACCGCAGCCTGTAAACCGGCAAAATAACTGTCTAAATGATTCGCGACCTGACTGTCCTCTTCTGCGCTCGGATGCAGATCATGCCCGGCATCCAGATACTGGCTAAAGGCGGCTGACATCACCACAAACTGATAATGATGCTGTTTTAAATGCGCCTCAATTGCGTCATTGCGGGCTTGAAAGGCAGCCACTTCATGCTCACCACGGCCACGCTGGACACCCGGTAAATAAATAGTGGTGTCCTGAGTGCTGTCATAACCACGCAGTCCGGCATCTTTGGCCCAGACATCCAGCAGTCCGGTATAGCTGTTGGCATGTGAGTCACCAATCAGCATAAAATCAATCTGCGGTTTTTCCACACCCAGCACACAGTCTTGCGGATTGGCCAGCGTTCCAGGATTGGGAAAGCTGTGACATTTCTGCCGGATGCCATGCGCAAACGAATTTAAGGCTGCCATCTGGTTTTGCACTTGCGGACTTAGCCGCTCCGGAAAACCCTGATGCTGACTGACCAGCTGCGCCACGCCAATAAAACAGAGCGCCGGCGCCACAAAACCGCTCAGAATGACCTTGTAATTGGCAGCCATCACAAAACCTTTGCTCGGCTGTTCAATATAACGATAAGTCAGATAGGCCAGCGCGATACTAAGCAGCACCATAGCCAGCTGATAACCGGCATTAACCGGCAGCATATAGATACTGAACAGTACAATTACCGGCCAGTGCCATAAATATAAAGGATAGGAAATTTTGCCCATCCAGAGGCTAAAACGGTTGGTCAGTACCACATTCTGCGACTGCACGCTCTGGCCGATATAAATAATCAAGGCCGTTGCCAGACATGGAATCAGCGCCATTGCGCCCGGAAATGGTGTAGCATGATCAAACCACATTGCCGCGCCTAACAACAGCGCCAGACAACTCCAGACCAGCGTTTGCGCCAGCCATTTTGACCATTTTATTTGTGGCAAAAAGCAGATCAGCGCACCCAAGAGCAGTTCAAAGGCGCGGACCGGCATACTGTAATAGGCTTTCTCGGCATTCACGCTCAACTGCTGCTGCGCATACAGCAACGACATGAGAATAAAAGATCCGACCATCAGCAGACCCCATTGCCGGTTACTTCTTTTCATAAAGTACAGCAGAATCAGCGGCCAGAAAATATAGAACTGCTCTTCAACGCCCAACGACCATAAATGCAGCAGCGGCACTTCATTGACACTCTGACTGAAGTAATCACCGACTTCACGCTGCATATAAATATTGGCCATCAGAAACGTGGCATAAAAGACACTGTCGAAATAACGACTCAGCTCATCGGGCAGCATCACCTGCCAGGCCACCAGACTCACCACACTCAGTACAGTAAAATAGGCCGGTGCCAAACGCACCACCCGCTTTTTATAAAAGCGACCAATTGAGAAAGTCTGGTTCTGGATTTCTTTGCTTAAAATTAAGGTAATTAAATAGCCCGAAATCACAAAGAAAATATCGACGCCAATATAACCACCGGGGAAAATAGACAGGCCAATATGATTAAAAATCACCAACAGGACGGCAATCGCTCTTAAACCGTCAATATCGGCGCGATAGGCAAAACTCATGAACGTGCAGGGGAAAATTGAAACGTGGCTTATTGTAGACCTTTTCAGTCAAAGATCAATTTTGGATACACAGCGACGACAACATCGCTTTCAGGCTATACTGGGCATTATATTATGTGGGGGTGAGGGATGAGCAACTATAAAGTGCATCTGCTGGATATTCAGAACCAGTTACAGAATTATATTTGGCTGCTGGAACATACCATATCCAGAGATGTGATTGTGGTCGATCCCACCGAAGCCGAACCGGTGGAACAGTATTGCCGTGAGCATGGTTTAAATTTAAGCCAGATCTGGCTGACTCACTGGCATAAAGACCATATTGGGGGTGTGCCGGAGCTGCTGCAATCACGCAATATTCCAGTGTATGGACCACGCGAAGAGCTGAGTAAAATTCCGTTTATCACCCACCCTTTGCAGCATGAAGCCCATTTTAAATTTCATGATCTGCAGGTGGATGTACTGGCGGTTCCCGGCCATACCCTGGGGCATATTGTGTATTTTATGGATGCCATCGATACCCTGTTTTGCGGTGATACCCTGTTTGCGATGGGCTGCGGCCGGGTTTTTGAAGGCACCTTTGAGCAGATGTATCACTCTTTAAACCGTCTGGCGGCATTACCAGCGCGCACCCAAGTGTACTGCACCCACGAATATACCCTGTCCAATGCCAAATTTGCCCTGCATGTTGAACCGGATAATCTGGCGCTACAACAGCGTTATCAGCAGGTGGAAGATTTACGCCTGCTAAATCAGCCGACCTTGCCAAGTACAATTGAACTGGAACTGCAGACCAATCCTTTTTTACGGGTGGACAGCGTAGAAGAATTCCAAAAATTACGTGAAATGAAAGATAATTTTTAAAGCGGTTTAACCGGTTTATAACAGCTGGTGACTGGCCGCATACGCATCCAGCTCGGTCTGTGTCACCACACGTACCGCATTCATTTCATCAATGCGTACCAGCAGTAAGCCGCCCAACGCTGGTTGATAACGACGCGCACTGCCAAATGGAGTGTAGGCCACCTGCGATTGTTCGGTAAAGACCAGCCAGTCTTCATGGCCTAGCATTACCGCCACCGGGGTTTGGCCCTGTTGCTGCATCTGTTGAATGGTCTGCTGTACGTCAGCTTCAATGGTATTTGGCGTCATCTTACTCACTCCTGTGGCTGTACTTTATGATACCCGATCTCCAGGCCTGCTATGGCTTAAAATAAAGCCATCAATCACTCAGCGTATGCAAATCATAGCCGGCAGATCGCTACAACTTTTTATCTCGCGCCAGGCCGAGGTTGTAAGAAATACTTAAAGATGTGTTGTCATCAATATTTAACAAATTATTTCAAGCCGGCTTAAATAGCCCATAGATAATGTTGAAAATTTAGAATAAAAATACATCAAATATATCAATCAATTAATTTAAAATTTGCTTAAAATTCTGCCGCTTTATTCATCAATACATGTTTTTCAGGCGCTCAAATTCTGTCTTTTTTGCTGCAAAAATCATCAGTCTCAATATTTTTTGACACATTCTTGAATTTTGCCCTTTAAAAAATCTTGATATAACCATATCTATACTTTATTGAAGATAAGGGAGTACACTCGTGAAAAAAGTGGTAAAAGCTAAAAATTTAATTGCCTTTCGTATTTGGTTAGAAAAACTGGGATATTCAGTCAAAAATTTAGCCGATGGCCGTGGTTTTACCTTTAGTTTTAAAAAAGAATATGGTCTGGTCACTGGTGAACTGGCCGGCAATGCACTAGCCGTACAACTCGGTGAAGAATTTGAGGACCACTTAAAAGCCTGAATTCGTTTACGCACTCTTTGATCGAGAAAAATAAAGTGTTCTCATAACTTGAGCCCGTTGAACCGTCTGTTCTGCGGGCTTTTCTTTGGGCAGGATAAAAGCCTGACAAAATAACAGGCAATAAAAAAGCAGGACATCTGCCCTGCTTTTTCAGAATTTGGTGGGGATGAAGAGACTCGAACTCTTACACCTTGCGGCGCTGCGACCTGAACACAGTGCGTCTACCAATTCCGCCACATCCCCATATAAAGATGCCAATTTTTTTAAGAAATACTCAAGCTGGCCGGTTCAACAAAAAAGCGAGGATTTTGACCTTGCTAATTTTAAGTGGTGGGGGCGGAGAGACTCGAACTCTCACGCCTCGCAGCGCTGGAACCTAAATCCAGTGCGTCTACCAATTTCGCCACGCCCCCATACCGGGTACCAACTTAATGCTGGATTTCTCAAAATTCTGGCAGAGGATCAAGGATTCGAACCTTGACGAACGGTTTTGGAGACCGTCATGCTACCATTACACCAATCCTCTGTTACCTAAAATCAAGCTCACTTGATATTTAAGTGGTGGGGGCGGAGAGACTCGAACTCTCACGCCTCGCAGCGCTGGAACCTAAATCCAGTGCGTCTACCAATTTCGCCACGCCCCCGATGGCTGTGTATATTATAGAGATCACTTCCCGATGACAAGCCCTTTTTATGAAAAAGCCACTTGTTTGTTTAAATAAAAAACAAAAGCCTCTATTTTGGTTTTTTCTTAAGCATTTTCAGTGCTTAACAGCGTTTTTAAGGCAAAAAAACTGACTTCTCTCTGGCTTTTTTGTTTGTTGAGCATCGCCTCAAGCAAGTTTTGAAAGCCCAAATACGCTGCGGGTAACTCAATTTTAAGCTGCTGACAATGCAAATAGGCCCAATCCTGATAACTTTTGGCCTGTAAACGGCGCTGAGTCAGCCATTCATAGATAATAATCCCCAGCGCATAAAGATCACTGGCCAGCGTTTTGGCTTCACCATGAAATAATTCAGGTGCCATATAGCGTGGTGTGGCAGTCATATTGGACATTAGCGGATCATCTATGGCCTGCAACTGCTCAAAATCAATCAGTTTGACCTGCCCTGCCCATTCGCGCCAATGTTCGGCTTTTAAATCTGCATGTGAATAGCCCAACCGTGTTAGCTGTTCCAGGCTATCCAGTACCTGCAGCAAACGTGTTTGAATCTGGCTTAGGCTAAATTGTGAGGGTGCTAAAGTAAAAAACGCTGGCGCATCCGGCACAATCAGATAATCCTGAAAGCTCTCCTGCTGGATGCGTAGGATTTCGGTATTTTGCGCACAATAGAAAGGTAGCAGAAAATCCGGTGCATCTGCCTGCTGAAACTGGCGATAAAAATCCAGCTCTCGGCAAAAACCCGCGCTCAGTTGCGGATGCGCATCCATCTGCTGGGCTTTCAGCCAATATAAGGATTGCCCTTGTTGAAACTGAAACAGACGCCGCCCCATCTTGAAGCTTTGCGGCTTGGTTTTTAACTCAAAACAATAGTGTTCAAGTTCAGCCGGACTAAACGGCAATAAATTCGGATTTGGCGTGTTCAACGGGGTTCTGCTGATATTCTAAAAGTTCCAGACAATGCTGAATGGTTTTACCCACGCGGGCATGGGTTTCAATCATGGAGATTTTTGGCCAGGTGGCGCGTTCACCTTCGCGTTGTAGCAATCGGAACAGGTGTGGACGCGGATTTTGCAACATATAGCTATAATGACGCCAGCCATATTTGCCAACAATATTCACATCACCATAATAACGCTGATCAACAATGCCATGACCATGATCGAGCAGACGGCGTACTGCCGGCACACCACCGACACGTTCACGGGTAAAGTCCATAATCCCCTTACTAATCACTTTACCTTGGCGGCGTACAATACGCTCCGGCCAGCTCAGCATATCTTTACGGAAACGCTCGGTATCGGTTTGCATAAACGGCACCACATGCGGATTGACCTGAC
This sequence comes from Acinetobacter sp. YH12134, assembly GCF_013418555.1. Lineage (NCBI taxonomy): Bacteria > Pseudomonadati > Pseudomonadota > Gammaproteobacteria > Moraxellales > Moraxellaceae > Acinetobacter > Acinetobacter sp. YH12134. Next base: position 271,087 of record NZ_VPBT01000002.1, read on the forward strand.
TGGCAATGGTGTAATTGACGTTATACAAACGCGCCATTTTTTCCTGCGGGAAATCACTACGCACACTGCCATCGACCCAGCGGGTTCTGCCCATATAGGGCGTATGTTCCCCATCCTGCCGTTTACTGGTCAAACGCACCGGTGGAAACAGCACCGGTACCGCACAGGAGGCCAAAGCCGCACTCCAGACCAGCAAATCTGGCGAGGTATAACTGTTCATGATGCGTGCTTCTTGTGATGCATCATACGGCGCGACTGCAATATTGATATGCAGCCCGGATACCTTAAAGGCTTCTTCAAAGGTGACATCGCCCAGGTTGGTGAGCAGGAATTTTTTTAGATAACGCACATCGGCAATACCGCCATTGCCCTTTAAAATGTCTTCCCAGCGGCGAAAATGAAAAGCTTCGGTAAAGAAAGATTCGCCATTTAAAATGTGCATCATCTCCGATGGTTTGGAAATGCCGAGCATGGCGGTCATAATCGCCCCGGCACTGGAGCCAGATAGCACTTGCGGCATCAGGTCACGCTCGAGCAGCGCCTTGCACACGCCGGTATGAAACAGACCCAAGGTCGCCCCACCTGAAAACATAATCGCCGGCTGGCCATAGGCCACCTGACAGTTTTTAAAAAATTCGATCTTTTCCTGAGTACTGAGTAAATGGCATTCTTTGGATGCAATAAAGGCCAGACTGTTGCTGACTTCTTCAATATAATCTTCAATAATTTTTTTAGTGCCGACATAGGTCGCGGTAAACAGCATTGGATGGGCAATATTGGCCACATCATAGGTCAGGCCTTCACGCAGAATATACATCAGATCGCTAGTTCGCTCTGCCAGGCGATAACGGCGTAATAAGTTCAGACGATGGGCAATAATTTCAGCATCAAAATACGGCGAGGTGTTGTCATACTTCCATTCCTGCGCCCCCGATTCTTCATCTATTTTTAGTGCCAGATTTTTCCATTCTTCGTAACTCTCGGCATGTTCTATTTTTCGTTTTAATTTTTTGATCCGATAGGCCTGATGAGGATTAATGTCCTGGCTAAACTCTTTAAACAACATAGCTTCCCTCTGCGCTTCGCTGAATAGGCGCTGATCTGTCGATGTCTCCTAACTATGCAGAAATTTCAGACATTCTTCAATTGCATAATTCATGTTTTCATTGCTAAATCATTTCGCCTTGGTATACAGTCGTTTGTGCACCCGATAATCTTTTGACCTAGACCGAAAAGCTGAATAATCATGGCGCATATTGATTTACCCGATAATATTCTCACCTCGCTTGCAACCATTTTACAGCAGCTCCAGCAACATTTGCCTGAACTCAAGCAAGCCACCGATTTTTCTGCATCGGCCTTTAAATGGCAGGATCAACAGTTAAAAGCCATTTACCAGCCACGAAAAATCTATCTGGAAGATTTAAAAGGCATTGAAAAACAAAAAGAAAAAGTAATTCAAAATACCTTGCAGTTTTTAAAAGGCTTACCGGCCAATGATGTACTGCTTACCGGTTCACGTGGTACCGGAAAATCTTCCATTGTGCGTGCCCTGCTAACCGAGTATGAAGCACAAGGGTTACGGTTAATTGAAATTGAACGTGATGATTTATCGGATTTGCCTGAAATTCAAAAACTGATTGCAGATCGGCCGGAAAAATTTATTGTCTATTGTGATGATCTGGCCTTTAACGCCGAAGATGAAAATTATCGTTCTTTAAAAAGCGTGCTAGATGGTTCATTACAGTCGGGTTCAAGTAATTTTGTGATTTATGCCACCAGTAACCGCCGGCATTTATTGCCTGAGTTTATGCATGAAAATACGCCGGTAACGCGGGTAGATGTCCCGCAATATACCGAGCTGCATCCACAGGAAGCGATTGAGGAAAAAATTTCGCTGTCCGATCGTTTCGGGATGTGGCTGTCGTTTTATCCAATGGATCAGAATCTGTATTTAGAAATTGTCGAGCATTATCTGCAAAAGGCGGAGATGAAACTCACCGCTGAAGCGCGTGCCGAAGCTTTACGCTGGTGTCAGGCACGTGGGCAGCGTTCTGGTCGTGCCGCTTATCAGTTCTCGAAGCACTGGATTGGGTCTGCGCAGTTAAAGCAACTTTAAGTTGCCTATATTGCTCTGCCAGACAGAAATAGCGATTATGGATTGAAAATCCTCATCTACAATCTGTTCGCTCATGTTGAAAAGCCCAACCTTGTGAGATTGGGCTTTCTATCTTAAGGATTAATCGCTTTTTCTTTTTTAAATTGTGAAATGATCGTATTCATTTCAGGTTCAAATAATTCAATATACCGATCAGATAACCCGCGGCTTGAAGATGGATGTGGTAAACCTATAATCTGACAGTTTTCAAACTCACAAAAATATATTTTAAATTTTCTTCCTGAAAACTCTTTCTTTTGCTTCACTACAAAACTATCTGGAATTTCTGTACCCACAATTTCTTCAAAACGGGCTTTAACTATAGGATTTCTTAAAAGATGTATCAGCTGACTTCCCATAAACAGGATAATCTTAGGTTTTAAGGTACTGATATGATTTATAAAATTATTGACCTGTTCTTCGCTCAACAGATGCGAGTAATTCGCTAATTGATGATTGCAGGTATTGGCCCAATTGGTCTGTATAATGGACTTATCAAAATCCTGACCATATTCATTACTATCTAGCGGATGCCCCCATAAAGCAAACCACCGTTTAATTCTATTATCATAGGGCCATGATAAAGCACCCTGCCCATATCTCGGAACTTTGTTACTAAAGGTACAAGCGATATTAAAATCAACTGGCTTTGCGTCCTGTGCCTGCTCCTGATCTTTCTTAGAGTTACCCCATTCATAACCGCATATCATCAAACCCTGCTGATCATTCCAACCTTCAAATATCCCATTACCCAAATTTAAATCTTTATATCTGACTGATTTCATTTTAACTCAATAAAAAATTATTAAATTCATTGCATTATAAGCATTAAAAAAGAGGCTTTCGCCTCTTTTACATGCTCTTTTATACTTGCTCTGGATTGGTCAATTCCGTCATCGGCCAGCGCGGAGTCGTGGTCACAGACAAACCATCCTGCTGCCCTGCTTTTAAACGCTGATAACCGGCAAAGGCAATCATGGCACCATTATCGGTACACAGCGCAGGCTCTGCATAATAAACCGTGGCTTTAATCTTGGCTAAATCAGCTTCCAGACGTTCACGCAAACGCTTGTTGGCACTCACGCCACCCGCAATCACCAGACGTTTTAAACCGGTCTGCTTTAATGCTTTCACCGATTTTTTTACCAAGGTATCTACAATCGCTTCCTGGAAACTGGCGGCAATATCGGCATCACGGTTTTCATCACCGAGTTTTTTCATCTGTACCGAAACGGCAGTTTTTAAACCACTAAAGGAAAAGGTTAAATCCTGATGCAACATCGGACGCGGGAAAGCAAAGGCATTTGGATCACCCTGCTCAGCCAGTTTGGCAATATTCGGGCCACCCGGATACGGCAAGCCCATCATCTTGGCCACTTTATCAAAGGCTTCACCGGCGGCATCGTCAATTGACTCACCCAGCAGTTCATACTGACCAATGCCATACGCGGCCATCAGCTGTGAATGTCCACCCGAAACCAGAAGTGCAACAAATGGAAATTCAGGCGGCGTTGCAGACAATAACGGTGCCAGCATATGCCCTTCCATATGATGCACGCCAATCGCAGGTTTATTTAAGGCAAATGCCAAGGTGCGACCAAACAGCGCCCCGGTCATCAAGGCACCCATCAGGCCCGGACCGCGGGTATAGGCGACTGCATCAATATCCGATTTTTTCACACCGCTTTGCTCAAGCAGCTCGTTCATTAATGGAATCAGTTTACGCACATGATCCCGTGAGGCCAGTTCCGGCACCACGCCGCCATATTCGGCATGCAGTTTGATCTGGCTATACAGCACCTGTCCGCGTAAACCTAACTCACTGTCGTACAGCGCGAGTCCTGTTTCATCACACGATGTTTCTAAGCCTAAAACGATCATTAAACTGCCTATAACCTGTATCAAATTTATTGCGGGAACTATTATAGACTTGTGATATGAGATGTAAATGAGTAAAATACTGACCTTCACTTGTGATCGAGGGCAATTCGGCCCCAGATCTTATCCATAACTTAATGAGGATTCTTCATGCCACAAGTTAAATTGAAAGAAGGCGAACCAGTAGACGTAGCTATCCGTCGTTTCAAACGTTCTTGCGAAAAAGCAGGTGTTTTAGCTGACGTACGTAAGCGTGAATTCTACGAAAAACCAACTCAAGAACGTAAGCGCAAAAAAGCTGCTGCTGTTAAACGCTACCAAAAGAAATTGGCGCGTGAATCAGTACGTACTACTCGCCTTTACTAAGATTAATTTGTGATTGACTGCCTGGATTAAAACATGACTACTTTAAAAAGCCAGATTACTGACGTTTTGAAAGCGACAATGCGCGCTAAAGAAATGGACAAGTTAACGGTCATTCGTAGTCTACAGGCGGCAATTAAGCAAATCGAAGTCGATGAGCGCAAAGAGCTTGACGATGCTCAGGTTCTTGCGGTCATTGAAAAGCAAATTAAACAACGTAAAGAATCGGTTAAAGCCTTTGAAGGTGCTGGCCGAGAAGATTTAGCTAGTAAGGAACAAGCCGAAATTGAGGTGTTATCTCAGTTTCTACCAGAAGCTATGACTGAGGAAGAACTTGATTCCATCATTGCGCAAACGATTGCAGCGCAAGAAGCTACTAGCATGAAAGATATGGGTAAGGTGATGAATTCTCTGCGTCCGCTCATAGCCGGGCGCGCCGATCCTGCACAAGTATCTGCCAAAATTAAAGCCAAATTAAGCTAATTCAAGTCAGGCATACGCCTCACTTCCTCCCCGAACAGTATCAACAGCTGTATCAGTTTTATTTTCCCGAAAATAAAAAAACTGCCTAAAAGTTTTAAGCAGTTCTTGAGTCACTTCTATCAGTTTGCACAATTGACCTGATATTTTTTCAGCATCTGCATTTCTTTAGATGAATACACCTGCTGGGCCACATCCAGCTTGGTCATGTTGCGATATTGCGGATCCAGATAGGCACGGTTTTCATCTGCAGCGCTATACAGCTGATCAATATAATTCTGCACAATGCCACAAAACTGCTGTTGCTGCGCCGGACTAAAACCCGATTGCTGCGGATTCAGGCCCTTTAAAAACTGCCGGGTCTGTTGCTTATAACTCTGGTTAATCTGCTCAACCGCCAGTACATACTGCTCTACACTTGCTGCCTGGACCACAGACAGCCCCCCCCAGAGCAATATGCCCATCCATAATTTTTTCATCGCGTTATTTAAAATCATTATTTAGCCAGAAGCCAGAATTCTAGCATTTTAAACCCCATGCCTTATAGAGGTTTCCAGCAGACTGACTTGCAAAAACTGTGGTTTTCGATGCGCAAAAGCCTGTTCGGTCGGCGCCGGCACATAGCCTTCAGTCACCGTTCCCAAACGTAAACGCAGAACCCCCGGTAAATCTAAACGGTAAGAATAAATCGGGCTGCCACATTCCTGACAAAACACCCGCGCCTTATTCGGACTGTGAAAATATTCTTTTAAATATTGCTGGCCGCGTACAATTTTAAATTTGGCTTGATCAATCGGGCTATTCCAGCCCAGCATGGTCCCCTGCGCACGCTGGCAATGCTGGCAAAAACATAAAATGGTCTTTTCCAGCTCGGCCTGATAATGGTAATACACCAGCCCGCATAAACATTGTCCCTGTAACATCATTGTTCTCCTTATTGTTATTATGATTTTTCATGCTGTTAAATTTTGAGCTGTCGTTCCCGCTGCATTTCTGTGGTACGTGTTTTCAGTTTAGCAGTCATGGCCTGATTATCCTTGGCCAGACGCTGGGCATGCAGCAAGGATTTAATCGCTTCTTCCTCCCATCCAGACCAGTATTGCAGTTCTGCACGATAACGCAATACATTCACCGTGCGTAATGGCGAACTACGATCAATATTGGCGGCCTGCTGCATCAAACGCCAGGCACTTAAATCACGCTCATTCCGGTTCAGGAACTTTTGCACCAGTGCCTGTGCTTCAGCCGGCTGATTCTGCCGGATCAGCACTTCAGCCAGCTTGTAATTCAAGGCCCGATTCTCCGGCATAATCCGCGCAGGCGAACTGATGACTTTATAAGCCTCACTCAGCTTATTCTGCCCTAAATAGATGTCAGTTTGAATTAAGCTAATAAGATGATGTAAACGGCGATGATTTTTGGCCTGGTCCAGCGTTTGCTGTGCCAAGGCATAATCTCCCTGCCGGGTATAAAAGGCCGCTAAAGCCAGTTGTGCAGCAAAGTTGTTACGGCTGGCCAGCACCTGCAATTGCTGCTCTGTCGCCTGATTAGATACCACCAAGGTGTACTGTTTTAAAATATCAAATTCTTCATCACGTAATGATGATTTCACTCGTGGCAACTGATTGGCACGCAAACGTGCTTCACTCATCCGTTCTGTGGTCAGCGGATGGGTAAACCAGAAATCCGGCAGGAAACTGACCCGGCTGGTGGCACGATGCATTACCTCAAAAAAATCAGCCATGCTTTGCGGGTTATAACCGGCAGTATACATATATTGCATGCCAATCCGGTCGGCTTCACGTTCCTGATTACGGCTATAGGTCAGCTGCTTATCCATTAATGCGGCCTGCGAGCCCATCATCACGGCAGCACCGGCATCACCATCGGCCTGGGATGCCACCAGTGCCCCCACCAGCACACCGGCCAGCGCCAGCAACCCCTGACCCTTAAATGCTTCCTGTGAACGGCTATAATGACGCTGGGTCACGTGGGCAATCTCATGCGCCATCACCCCGGCCACTTCATCCATATTACGCGCAGAAGTCACCAGACCGGTATTTAAGGCAAACAGACCGCCTGGCACGGCAAAGGCATTAATTTGCGGATCGTTAATAATGAGCAGGCCAATAGGCTGGCCCATTTGGGTCTGGCTGAGCAGATGCGAGAAGACCGAGAACAGCTGATCTTCCAGCCACGGATTTTGCGCCACCGGCATTTGACGTTGCACTTCACGATAGACTTTTTCACCAATCATGCGTTCTTTTTGCTGATCGATCAGCCCCACCCCTGCACCAATTTCTGGCACATTAAATTGTGGTGAAGTGGTGAAGTTTGCCCCATGTGTCGAAGTGAATGCTGTAAGCAGGCCTAAACTACCTGCTAAAAACAACCGTTTCAAATTGCCGTTCTCAAATTATCTGCTCGTGTCTTGAATATAGCATTCAATATCGAAGAAATATGCAACGAAGTGTTAGGAAGTTTTACGCAAATCCGCCATTGACCGCGTAGCCCGGCTGCCGGCCTTCCAGCACATCCACCAGATTTTTATAGGCCAGCCAGGCCATTTTTTTACGGGTTTCTGCGGTCGCTGAGCCAATATGCGGCAAGGTCAGCACATTGTCCAGACCAAAGAGCTCCGAACTTTGCAGCGGTTCTTTTTCATAGACATCCAGACCGGCCGCAAAAATTTTCTGTTGTTTCAGCGCGTCAATTAAAGCCTGTTCATTGACCACGGAACCACGGGCAATATTCACAAATACCGCATGTTTTTGCATCAGCTCAAATTCACGCGCACCAATTAAAGCGGTCGAGTCGGCGTTTAAATCCACCGCGACCACCACAAAGTCCGACTGTTGTAGCAGCTCATCCAGACTGTGATATTGCGCATTTAAGGGCTGCGCCTGCGCCAGATTTTCACGGCGGTTATGGTACAGAATATTCATGTTAAAGCCATAACGCCCACGACGGGCAATGGCGGCACCAATATTACCCAAACCAATAATCCCTAAAGTTTTACCATGAATATCCTGACCGAACTGTGCCGGGCCAACGGTACGTTTCCATTCACCCTGTTTGGTCCAGCGATCCAGATAGGCCAGCTGACGCGAAGCTCCCATTAACAGACTAAAAGCCAAATCGGCAGTGGTTTCGGTTAATACATGCGGTGTATGACACAGATAAATCTTTTGCTCAGTCAGATAGCCCACATCATAATTGTCATAACCGACACTGATACTGGAAACCACTTTAAGACGGCGCGCACCCGTCAGGTTAGAGGCATTGAGCAAACGCCCCGCACCAATCATGCCATCAGCATCTTGGACATGAGTACGAATCTGCTCATTAACATCACCCAGTTTCGGGCTAATTTCTACCACGTCATACTGCTGTTTCAGCTGGCTTAAAACGTCCTGATCAACCTGACTAAATGCGATAACTTTTTGTTTCATTCCTGATCCGTCATGTGTTTTTTATCTTGCATAGCCTGCCATAGCTGTTTTTTCAATAGCGGCTGTTCTAGCATCTCGGCCAAAGCGGGCAATGCTGTAGCTTGCGTTAACTGTACATGAGGCAATTGACCCAACACAATGATCTTTTTCTCCAGTGCAATCGCATCCAGAAAACCTTGTACATATACCGAAACCGCTCGACCATCTTGCAGCTCAGGCAAAACAAAAGGCCAATTCAGCTCAAAAAATTCTGCCTGTGCCGCACGCTGGATATTGCGCCATAACTGTTGCTGCGACTCATTGATGTGGGTGGCATCCAGCACAATCGTATATTGTTCTTTAACAATGGCTTGTAGATGAAATGCATCAATCTGTAAGGCGGGCTGCACTTCCACCAGGGCTGCAGGTGTGACAGGTTCTGCCGGGCTTTCGACTGGATTCTCTTGCGGAGAGACTTGTGGTTCCGCAACAGGCTGTCTAAGCTGTAAGGCAATATCTTGAGGCGCCATCGCCGCGACAGCTGCCGGCATGACAATTTCAGTCAGCAGTTCTGCCGGGGCCTGATCGCGCCATAAGGAAGATGCTGGCAAATTTTGAGATGCAACGTCCCGGGGAATCCATATATCAATTCCCAAACTTGCCAAAATCTCACGTTGATGCCCAATCATCTGCTATCGTCACTTATGTCCATAGGGCTATTCTAGCCGGATTAGTCCGGTTTTGCTGTGCTTTCTGCATCCAGTCATATTAAAGCTGCTCAATGATGATGACACGATCCGCCCACCGCACTTAGAAATAGAGTGCTTAGATAATCATTAAACTGTTTTTCTTCTGCATACGCTCGACCATTTCTTCGGTGGCAAAGCCTAAACGCCAGTACAGCAGCTCCAGTACATCCAGCTCATCCTGAGTGATAATCCGGTCATTCCACAAACAGGCTTCAGCAATACCCAGAATACTTAAACGGTCACGCAACAACAGCCCGGCCATATCATTCAGAATTTCTGCCAGATCAATTGGCTCATCGGAAATTTCTTCATACAGCGACATTTCATACGGTGTCAGTACGCGCTGTAAAATTTTTTCCCGCACTTCCAGCTGGTTGCCGCTATTGATTTGCTGCACATGCAGCAAGGCATCAATTAAACGTACAATTTGCGGTTTAACTTCATCCAGCGCCGTCGGGGTATGTAGCGGCAGCAGGTTCAACTCGGATTTGACCCGCTCCAGCAGCAAGGCATCCAGCAGTCCAATTTCCCCATCTTCCTGAATAATTTTGGCCAGCTTGGTCAAAAACTGCCGCGCGATACTGGCCGGCATACCACCAATATTCTGGCAGGCTTCCAGAAAAATGGAGATATGCACCCGACCATCCAGATTCAACAAGGCATCGACAATGGCACGGCTGACTTCTACTTCAGGCGGAATAAATTCGCGGTATTGGCGAATCATTAAAATCGCCATCATCACTTCCCGCGAACCAGTGGCCGTCTGCAAGGCACGCTGGATCAGTTCCGGACGCGGCATATTACGGCGGATTTCCGGTTTCAGCGGCTTGATTGCATCTTTAATGGCAAAGCTAATCGGGGATAACCGCAACAAAGGCAAAGGTTGCGGCGAACTCCACGGTGCATAATATTCACCATTGACTTCTTCCAGTGAACGAAACAGACCAAACCAGGGCTGACTGCGCAGCTTTTTTAAATTTTCCAGTTGCAGATCCTGCACCAGTGCCGGATTTAACTCATAAATCCGCGCATCAATACTCGGATGGATATTCAACCAGCTTTGCGGACTCAGCGAGTTGGCAAAACACATATGCGCAATCGATTCCGAATATTCACTGTGAATTTGCGAACCGGCATGATGCACATAAATCCTGAGCAGGGTTTGAATATTGGCATTGTTCTGGATTAAACGTTTGGTTTTCAGGTCGTTTTTAAAGGTACGCCCGCTCAGGTTTAAATATTTAATAAAACGGGTAATCAGCATGCCTAAGCTGCCAATCAGCCAGATCATGCCGCCCAGTGCAACAAAAGGCGTGGCAGGTGCATAAGCGGTGTTGTAATACTGCTTGCCAAAGCCGAGTTTGGCCACTTTACTGCCCCACTGGCTAAACGTGGTCAGGCTGCTGTAGAGAATTTTCAGCTTGGTATTTTCCGCAGTTTCACCACTTAAAATTTGATGAAACTCATGACTGAGCAACCCATACAGTTCCTGCTCATCCAGGTTTTGCAAGGCGCCCCAGGTCAGAATAATCGCAATATCGCGTGGATAAAAACCGGCGGTCAGTGCATTTACCCCGACTTCATCCGGCAGGACATACAGCGCCGGGGTATCAATCGCAAAGGTATCGGCCAGCTGTTCGGTAATTTTTAAGGCAACACTTTCTTCCGGCGTGCTTTCAATTAGACTTAAACGGCGTGCACACAGCTGCTTGGCCAGTGAGTGGCCGCCAGAACGGAAAATATATAATTCAATGGCAATGGAAATGCCCATTAAAGACAGCAGTACCGCGACCAGATAAGGACTTAAGCTATGCCAGTAAATGGACTGCGAAGCATCAATATAATGCACCAGCAAACCCAGTACAGTATTTAAAATAAAAATGGTCAGGATGACCGCAAGCAGACACAGGCTTGCAGACCACATCATATTCTTGTTTTTAATAAAGTAGTAACCTACATCTTTCAATGTAAATTTCCTTAAATTACATTGTCTTTAGGCGACATCATAAATGAAAAAAGCGGGAATTTCCCGCTTTTCCTGCCAGTTTTACAAGAATTATTCTTCTTTCAAACCGGTCAAATCTACCGATGCAGCATCAATATTCACATCGATATAATTGTCTTTTTTCTTTTTGGCTGTATCGCTGCGTTTTTGCTGAAGATTATCCAGATAGGCTTCATCAATACCGCCTGCGACATAAACCCCATCAAACACCGAGCAATCGAAATCATTCACTTCTGGCACTTTATGGGTACGTACTGCAGCTTTCAAATCTTCAAGATCCTGGAAAATCAGACGGTCAGCACCAATAATTTCACGAATTTCTTCGACGCTACGGCTAGAGGCGATCAACTCAGATTTAGCCGGCATATCAATACCATACACGTTTGGATATTTCACCATCGGTGCCGCTGAAGCGAAGAATACGCGTTTGGCACCAGCGTCACGTGCCATCTGGATAATTTCGTTACAGGTGGTACCACGCACAATCGAGTCATCTACCAGTAACACATTCTTGCCTTTAAATTCCAGCTCAACCGGGTTCAGCTTTTGACGTACCGATTTTTTACGCTGCTGCTGACCTGGCATAATGAAGGTACGACCGATATAACGGTTTTTCATAAAGCCTTCACGGAATTTAACACCTAAGGTGTTGGCCAGTTCCAAGGCCGAAGTACGCGAAGTATCTGGAATTGGAATCACGACATCAATATCGTGTTCCTCACCCCATTCACGCAGGATTTTTTGCGCCAGCTTCTCACCCATTTTTAAACGGGCTTTGTATACCGAAATACCATCAATGGTCGCATCTGGACGCGCGAAATACACATATTCAAAAATACATGGATGATATTCAGATTGCGCCGCACACTGCTGGGTAAACATCTGGCCGTTAGAGTCAATGAAGATGGCTTCACCCGGTGCCAGGTCACGCTCGACTTTAAAGCCCAGTGCCGTAATTGCCACCGATTCAGAGGCAATGATGTATTCCATGCCTTCATCGGTTTCACGCGAACCGTAAATTAACGGACGAATCCCATGCGGGTCACGGAAGCCCACAATCCCTTGACCGGTCACCATGGCCACCACGCCATAAGCCCCTTTACAACGCTCATGCACACGCGTTACCGCATGGAAGATATCTTCTGCTGCCGGCTCCAGCTTGCCGCGTTTTTGTAATTCATGGGCAAAAACGTTTAACAGTACTTCTGAATCTGAATCGGTATTCATGTGACGTAAATCAGTCTTGAACAGGTCTTCATGAATTTCTTCGGCATTGGTCAGGTTACCGTTATGCGCCAAGGTAATACCGTACGGCGAGTTCACATAAAACGGCTGCGCTTCTGCACTGCTAGATGAACCTGCCGTCGGATAACGCACATGACCAATCCCGTAGTTGCCCAGCAAGGCACGCATGTGACGGGTATGGAATACATCACGCACCATGCCATTGTCTTTACGCAAGAACAAGCGACCTTCATGGCAAGTGACAATCCCAGCTGCATCTTGTCCCCGATGTTGTAACATCGTTAATGCATCAAACAACATTTGGTTAACAGGTGATTTACCAGCTATACCAACTACTCCACACATAGCAACCTCGCAGACCAGCTAGGATTAATAAAAAGGATTATTCGTTGACTCATCTGCGCCCTTTCGTTCAGGTTCAGATGAAGAACCAGAAGATTTCGGAGCATCTTCTGATTTGATGTGCTGTAAAGCCTCATTGGCGGCATCTTTGGACATTTGTGTGGCCCAAGGCGCATAAGGTAAAAGGGTTTGAATAAATTTGGACTGTTTCCAGTGCGGCGAACTTTCGACCCACGGCCCAATGCCCTGAATGGCAATTAGCACAATCAGCAGACCTTTGAGGGTACCAAACGCACCACCGGCTAAACGATTTAATGGGCCCAGTTTCAGCGATTTCAAGATGCGGTTTAATAATGCGCTCACCATCCAGGTCAGCACCACAATCACCAACACAATAAAAGCAAAGGCCGCAATTTTCTGAACCACCGGATCAGCACTGAGAGCGGTCATTGAAGGCGCTAGAACGGAAGCATATTTTGCCGCCACAATCAGGGCAAAAATCCAACCGACCAAGTTCGCAAAGGCTTTAATAAATCCTTGACGCAAACCGTTAAGCCCTCCAATGAGCAGAATAATCAGTATAAAGATATCGATGGCGTTCATGACTTTAAAGTGCGTCTACACAATCTTTCACAAGTTCCGGGCCAGTATAGACCAAACCGCTATACACTTGTACCAAAGTTGCACCGGCATTGCGTTTCGCAACTGCCTGCTCACCTGAAAGAATACCACCAACACCAATTAAAGGAATTTTGCCCTCTAAGGTTTTGGCAAAGGCTGCCAGACACGCGGTACTCTTTTCAAATACTGGCGCACCCGATAAACCACCGGCTTCATCGCCATGTGGCAAATTCTCTACCCCTTCACGAGACAAGGTGGTATTGGTCACAATTAAACCATCAATTTTAAATTGCAGTAATTGCTGGGCAATAAATTCAATATCGGACGGTTCTAGATCTGGCGCGACTTTCAGCACCAACGGTACATAATGCTGATGCTCTTCGGCCAACGCCAACTGACGCTGTTTCAAGGTTTGCAACAGCTCGGTCAGGGCATCGCCGCTTTGCAGACTACGCAAATTCTTGGTGTTTGGTGATGAGATATTGACCGTAATATAAGAGGCGTAATTATAAACTTTTTCTAAACAGATCAGATAATCATCAACCGCTTTTTCTACCGGAGTATCGGCATTTTTACCAATATTAATCCCCAGTACGCCTTTAAATTTGGCGGCCTTGACGTTTTCAATCAGCTTATCGACGCCATCATTATTAAAACCCATGCGGTTAATAATGGCTTTGGCCTGCGGTAAACGGAACAGACGCGGATGTGGATTACCGGCTTGTGGACGCGGGGTGATGGTACCAATTTCAATAAAACCAAAACCTAGAGCGGCCAGTGCATCAATATAGGCACCATTTTTGTCCAGGCCTGCAGCCAGACCTACCGGATTCGGGAATTCAATACCCATACAGGTGACCGATTTTGCTGCCACCTGCTGACGCATCAGGCCCATTTTATGACCTGATTTTAATAAAGATAATGTGAGCTCATGTGCACGCTCCGGTGCCAAAGAAAACAACAAAGGGCGGGCAAGAGAATACAACATATCGGCAAAAGTCTACGGCTTTTTAAGTCGGCCTATTATAGGCCCAGATTGTTGAAAACACCATGCTTGACCATTGTTTATTTTTACCGGTTATTGCACTGTCGCCGTTAATTTAATCTGCCCGGCATCAGAAATTAATTCCATTTTTTCAATGCTTAATCCCATTTGTGCCAGCTGGGTCAGGAAATTGGCCAGCACAGAATATTGTGCATGACTGCTTACAATTTGAATTTTTTCACCCGACTGCTGCGATGCCACCGACAAACCCTGCTGCTGTGCCACGCGCTGTACTTTTTCCAGACTGCTGAGCTGTACATCCCCGGCCGGCTTCATGGTCACGGCGTTGCTTTGCATCCACACCACCAGATCTTTTAAGGTATTGAGCCGTTTTTGCTGCTGATCTGCTGCGCCGTGCATATACCACAGCGCCGATCCGACGGCGGCCACCAGCACAAAAATACCGGTAAAAATCACCATGATCCGTTCACGCAAGCTCAGCGTATCTAAATAGTCATTTAATTTTTCCAGCGACTGATCCCAACGCTGCTGAATTTTTTCTACTGCTTTCATTATTGTATTTTCACCAGTCCGATTGCGCCGTTGGCGGCCGGTTGAATATTACCTAGCTCGACCTTAAAGCCTTGCTGGTTTAATTGCTGGGTCAATGCCTGCAAGCTGGCTGCGGAACTGGCCTGCAATTCCATATTCAGACTGGACAGATCATAATTGACCCGTCTGGCCACAATCTGATTCTGCATCAATACCGGCCCGACCCGACTGAGCAACTGTAAGGCCTGGGTATCGGCAGTCTGGCTTTGTTTTAACTGATATTCAAACTGGCTTTTAATATTTTGCTCGGTGACCGGATAGTTTTGCCCAAACCAGTATTTAAACTGATCAATCGCCTGCACCGCGGTCTGATTCGCGACTTTTTTATACTGATACCAGCGCGTGGCATCATAACTGAACTGCACCACCAGAATCCCCAAAAATACCGCAGCACAGGCTTTCCAGTAACCCGAAATGCCCGATTCACTTTTGGCTTTGGGTAAAATATTAAAAGGATGCTGTTTGACTTTTTTCAGCACCGGCACTTCATAATGGAAAGAGCTTAACTGCTCATGCGTGCTGATAGCCTCAATACTATGCATCTGTTCGGCGGTAAAATTACTGATCTGATAACGCTGTTCAGGCGCCTGATAATCCAGAAATAAAGCCAGATCATCGACCGAGCTGCCCAGATATTCATTTTCACGTACCAGCAACCGGCCACAGACATTGGCCAGCACAATATGATCAGGCTCAGGCACTGGCAGCAATAAAAAGTCTGGCAATAAGGCCGTGACTTTGACCGGCAATAGCGCCAAAGCATGTTGCAAGGTTTCGACATGGCTTTGCGCCACACCAAGTAAAGTCAGGCGGTCCGGCTGCTGAAAATGATGCAGCACTTTCATGGCATCAATTGGCAATACCACAAACTCTTCTAGCAGGAATTTAATCCCCTCTGGCCCCAGCTGCTTGTATTGGGCCTTGTTCATCTGCTGTTGCAGCATCTGTATATCCCGGCTCGGGAAATACACCACTGCTTCTTCACCCTGATGAAGCTGTATCGCCTGAATCAGGTCTTCAAGGGTATTGGCCTGAACCCAGTACTCCCCGCTCGACCATTGCCAAACCCCATTGGCTTCCGGCATCCATATTTGCAACATTGTTATTGTACTGCCATGAAATAAAGTGTGTTGTTATGCGTCTGGAATAAAACTTTTTATTTGTGTCGATAAACCTGCAGCAATGACCGCCTGCTCATAAATACGCGCTTCTGCCAGCGCATAAGGATGAAAAGATTCCCCGGTTAACTGCTCTGCAATATGTGCCACCACATTCATATGACACACCACGGCAATTGATTCATAAGGCAAATGCGATAACCACTCAATAGCCTGAGTCGCATCATCCTCCGGTTTAATGGTATTGCAGATCACCACAGGCACATCTTTAAAATAGGTCTGGATATGCGCCAGCGTTTCCTGGGCACGTAACAGCGGACTAACCACAAACACATCCGGACGGATCAGATCTTTTAAATACTCTGCCGTTTGCTGTGCCTGGGTATGCCCACGTTCGGTCAGGGGACGTTTAATATCATTACCATGCACGGGTGGTGAAGCTTCACCATGACGCACTAGGGTCAATTGCATATACATTTCCTTATTTCATTTTGTCCGCATTATAAGCAGTAAATATGACAGTTCAGTTCATCAAACTGTCATATTTTAACCAATTTATACCTCATGATGCGGCAATACAAACTCTACATCACTACGATGGCCATTTTTCATGAGTGCCAGTGCAATCGTCAGCGGCGGCTGTCCTTCATAAATTACATCATACAAGGCGCTGGTAATTGGCATATACACATCCAGCTCTTCAGAACGCGCTTTGACCTGCACAATGGTATTAATCCCTTCTGCGGTCTGGCCCAGTTCCTGTGTGGCCTGTTCCAGGGTTTTGCCTTTGCCCAGTGCAAACCCGACCTGATAGTTACGACTCAGTGGACTGCTACAGGTGGCAAATAAATCACCGACACCTGACAGACCGAGGAATGTCAGCGGGTTGGCGCCCAGCTTGACCGCAAAACGGCTCATTTCAGCTAAAGCACGGGTTAAAATCATACTTTTGGTATTTTCACCGACGTTATACGCGGCGGCCATGCCCATGGCCACGGCATAAATATTTTTTAACGCCCCACCAAGTTCCACCCCGTGTACATCATCACTACCGAATACACGGAATAAAGCACTATGGAGTGCCTGCTGCACCGCATAACGTACCAGTTCTGACTGGCTGGCAATCACGGTTCCGGCAGGCTGCCCGGCTACAATTTCTTTGGCCAGGTTCGGGCCAGACAGCACCCCATACGGCACTTCCGGCAATTCGGCACGAATAATATCGCTCATAAAGCAGAAGGTTTTGGCCTCAATACCCTTGGTCAGGGACACCACCGCTTGCGAGGTGATAAACGGCTTAATCTGCTTCAGCACATCACGAAAAGAATGACTTGGAATGGCGACCAGAATAATATCTCGGTCGCGCACCGCCAGTTCCAGATCCGATACTGCTTTTAAGCCCGGCTCTAAAGGAAAATCTGGCAAATAGCGTTTATTGATATGAGTGCGGTTAATTTCTTCAGCGGTGGCTTCATCCCGAATCCAGATCATGGTATCGCAGCCGTTACGCACCGCGGTATTGGCCATGGCGGTACCAAAACTGCCCCCACCCAAGACGGTAATTCTTAATGCGGTTTTCTGATCAATATTGACCGGTTCTACCAGACTGGCAAAATTCAATTCTGACATTATTTTTATATCCTCAGCCGTATGCGATGCTTATTCCGTCCAGTAACTGACATAGGCGTCAGTCTGAATGTCCGCACGCGGCGCAATCGCTTTTGCGGCAGTTCCAATATAGATGATGCCTGAAATTAAATCATCTTCATTTAATTTCAAAGCTTTTTTCAATAATTTTGATTCAACCACGGCACCACTGCGCCACATACTGGCAAAGCCCTGGGCCTGCAAAGACAGCAGGAAATTCTGTACCGCCGCCCCGGTACTTAAGGTTTGCTCAAAATCCGGAACTTTAGGATGCGGCTGGAATTTGGTCAGTGCCAGCACCAGTAATGGCGCCCGAAAAGGATGATGTTTCACACGTTCCAGCTGCACCGCATCGGTCTGGCCCAAATCGGCCAGGGCCTGTACCAGCAATTCGCCAAAGGCTTCACGGCGCTCTGCCGGAATTACCACAAAACGGGTCGGTTTTAAACGATGATGATCAGGCGCGGTCAAGGCTGCCTGAAAGGCACGCTCCAGCTGCGCTGCATTCGGTGCCGGCTCGACCAGATGCCCAATCGACTGACGTTGATGAATATTCTGATGAACCGTAGCTTCCACTGTATCCGTCATTGGCTTATATCTATCTGTAAAATCTGCTTCAAGATTAGCATAAACCACAGAATTTACTCTATTTGCGTTGGGTTATTTGTATGAATCCTGAGTTTTAATGGCCGGCTTATCTGTCACAGAGCCACTATATAAAACTGCATTTCTTTACAGCTTCTACAAACTCTAAAAGTGTAGATATGTTTAGATAGATGACTGATTCAACAAATAAAATATGGGGACTACATATGAACAAGCTGATTGGTTTAAGTGCTGCAGCCACCGCTGCGCTGTTTTTTACCGCCTGTGCCTCAAACCCGACCTCTTCGCTGGCAATTCAGAAAGAAAATAATCAGTACGAAGTCACCGGTTTAGGGAAAAGCAATATCATCTCCAAAAACAACGCAATTAGTGCGGCCAACAAAACCTGTGGTAGCCGCGCTACACCGGTGGTGGTCGATGAACAGACCACTTATAACGGCGCTTTAAAAGGTGTGGTCGATGAACAGACCGGACAGATGATTCAGGCTGCCGCGACTGTACTCGGCACTATCTCGGGTCGTAATGCCCAGCTGGCGCAGGATGATGATTATCAGACCGTACTCACCTTCCGCTGTCAGGCCAACTAATCTGAACGTAATCAAAAGATGAAATAAAAAATGGATCAGTTCCTTTTGGGCTGATCCATTTTTTATTTCATGTGGGTAGCTGCCTCAGCACCCACCCAGCAAATCAAAACCTAGCAATAACCATCTAAACGGGTTAATGGCAGTTTTTGCCCGATGGCTTTTTCAATTTCTGGCAAATAGAAGGCATCATCTTCGGCCAGGAAACTGATACTCACCCCACGCGTACCAGCACGACCGGTACGACCAATACGGTGTACATAGTCATCTGACTGTTCTGGCAAGGTAAAGTTCACCACATGCGATACACCATCGACGTGAATGCCGCGTCCGGCGACATCGGTGGCAATCATGATGTTGTGTTTGCCATTTTTAAACTGGTCCAGCATTTTCAGGCGTTTATCCTGGGCAATTTCACCAGATAGCATCACCACTTTATAGCCATCACGTTTCAGATGGTCATACAGACGGCGCACCTGATCGCGGCGGTTGGCAAAGATCATGACTTTTTCAATCGGCTCGTCGCGCAAAATATCTTGCAGCAGTTTATATTTGTCTGAATTCGACACCATATATACGCGCTGCTCGACATCGGCATTGGTTTTCTTTTCCGGTTCAATTTCGACAGTCACCGGTTCAAATAACCATTGCTGGGCCAGATTCAGCACATCATAGCTAAAAGTGGCCGAGAACATTAAAGTCTGACGCTGCTCTTTACGCGGTGAAAAACGCACAATCCGTTTTACCGATGGAATAAAGCCCATATCCAGTAAACGGTCGGCTTCATCAATCACCAGAAATTCCAGCTGATCCAGCCAGACTTCTTTTTGCTCGACAAAGTCAATCAGACGACCCGGGGTCGCGACCATAATGTCGACAAAGTTTTTATCCAGCTGCGCTTTTTGCTTGTCAAAATCGACACCGCCCAACAAAGTCACCACATGCAGGTCAGTAAACTTCACCAGCTCTTTGGCATCGCTTTCAATCTGTAAGGCCAGTTCACGCGTCGGTGCCAGAATCAGGGCACGCGGCTCACCACGGAAACGCTGCTCTTTCACAGGATTATTCAATAAGTCATTGATTACGCTAATGAGGAAGGCAGCGGTTTTGCCGGTACCGGTCTGGGCGCGACCAATGGCATCATGTCCAGCCAAAGTAAATTTTAAAACCTTTTGCTGAATGGGCGTCATTTCCTTAAAACCTAAGGCCGCAATAGCTTGTCTCAGTTTCGGATGTAAATTTAAGGTTTCAAAACCAGATGACATAAAAATGTGCTCTAACTTATTAATCACAAAAACGTATCATATTATAAACAAAAAACGCCCCAATAGATGGAGCGTTTTTCAGATTAATCCAACGATTAGTCTAAAGGTTGTACTTCTTCCGCTTGGAAGCCTTTTTGACCTTTAACTACGCTGAACTCAACACGTTGACCGTCACGAAGTGAACGGTGGCCTTCGCCTTGAATCGCACGGAAGTGAACGAATACATCGTCGCCGCCGTTACGTTGAATAAAGCCAAAACCTTTAGTGTCGTTGAACCATTTAACTACGCCTTGTTCACGAGCTGTCATAAGTTAATCCTCATTGATTAAAAAGAAGGACCACCCGGTGTTGCAAACAGCAGAGTAAACAAAGTTTAAAAATATTTTTATTTCTAAGCTTGTAATCATTCTGTATAACTATTAACAAAATCCCGGTTACATCCAATTTGTAATAGGGCGACAAACAACAACTGCCTATCTCAAATCCTAAATACGCATCGAGCTTAACACGGGTTTATGACAAATAATAGATTTTTTTTGATTTATCTTATTCAGAATTCATGCTTTTTTTGACAAAGTTAATTCAAGATTTTTCAATGTTATATTTTGATAAAAACCGCAAATAAACTTTAGATTTGGCATCAAATTTGCTAATATTTTGAGTCCTTTTTTAAAGACCCGATTAAAGCAGATTATGGACAACTCTGTCGATGAAATGATCACCATTGATGCGATGGGACAACCCTGCCCCATGCCCTTACTGATGCTAAAACGCGCTTTAAAAAAAACCGGCGCCGGACACTTTCTGCTCAAGTCCTCTGACCCGCATAGTCAGCAAGATGTCAGCCGCTATTGTCAGATTCACCAGTACGGCTGTGAATTGACACAAATTTCTGCCAACGAGTTTCATTACTTTATTGAAATTAAATAATTTTCAATTAAAGTAAACAGCATGCATTGGCATAAAACTTTACATTTCTCTACCTTTTTTCCTTAATTTGCAAGGATATTGGTATTAAGATGAAATTTACAGGTAATACGACCCACCGATCCTATAAGGAGAACTCATGAGTGACAGCCGCAATCAGTTGATGCCCCTGTCATTATCTGCGCCAGGCGTAAATCTCGGTGCTTATATTAGTACCGTCAATCAAATTCCTATTTTAACGGCTGAACAAGAAAAAGAGTTAGCTGAACGTTATTATTACGATCAAGATTTAGATGCAGCAAAAATGCTGGTCATGTCGCATTTGCGATTTGTAGTCCATATTGCGCGTAGTTATGCAGGTTATGGTTTGCCACAAGGCGACCTGATTCAGGAAGGCAACCTCGGTCTAATGAAGGCCGTGAAACGCTTCGACCCGAATATGGGCGTGCGTCTGGTGTCATTTGCCGTGCACTGGATTAAAGCCGAGATTCACGAATACGTGATCCGTAACTGGCGTATTGTTAAAATTGCCACCACCAAGGCACAGCGTAAACTGTTCTTTAATTTACGCAGCCTGAAAAAATCCAGCAAAAAACTGACGCTGGAAGAAGCCAAGTCGATTGCCAACGACCTGAATGTCACTCCGGAACAGGTCCTGGAAATGGAAGGCCGTCTGACCGCTTATGACGCGGCTTTCGAAGCGCAAAATGATGATGAAAGTGAAAACACTACCCATGTTGCGCCGGCGCTTTATTTAGAAGATAACCGTTACGATCCGGCCCGTCTGGTCGAAGATGAAGATTATGAGGCACAAAGTACCTCTGCCCTGCATGAAGCCATGGAGCAGCTGGATGACCGTTCGCGTAATATCTTGCAGCGTCGCTGGTTAGATGATGATAAATCGACCCTGCATGAACTGGCAGCTGAATATAATGTTTCTGCGGAGCGTATTCGCCAGCTTGAAAAAAATGCCATGGAAAAAATTAAAGTGGCAATGTCATCTAACTAAGTGATGATTCCAGAGTGCTAAAGTTAAAAAAGGGCGATCTGCCCTTTTTTGCTGTCTGTGCTTGCTGAAACCGGGCGATGATCTTAAAGAAATCCATTTTCTTCCCCCCTAAAATCAAAAAGCTGGATTCAATACCACTGCTGTCCCATAGTTTGCTTTAAATAAAAAAACCTGAGTCCTAACAGTTAAAATATGAGTGCAAACAAACACTTTAACGACCAGGATTCAGGTTTTGTCACATCAGAATACCGTATTTCATGAGCTAATTAAACCTGTTGTGCGACAGGATTTTGAACAACTTGCTAAAGTACACCATGTTGGACAGAAATTTAGAGCGGCTTCCCGGTGGGATCAGTTTATTGCCATATTGATGTCTCAATTCTCTTGTAGGCAAAGTCTGAGAGATATTCAATCCAATTTGGAGTGCCAACAGGAAAAGCTAAGTCATCTCGGAGCAAAATCTATTCCCCGAAGCACGCTGGCACGAATCAATGAGCAGCAGCCTGCTGCCTTGTATCAACAGCTATTTTACAAGTTGCTTAAATACTATGAACACTCAAAAGTAGCTCATAAATTTCGCTTTAAGAATCCCTTGTATTCCTTGGATGCCAGTCATATTGACCTGTCGCTTTCCTTATGTGAATGGGCCAAAGTTCACGACTCAAAAGCCAGCATGAAACTCAGTATAGGATTGAATCACAGCAATGATATTCCTGAGTTTGTTGCAGTTGAAAATGGCAAAGAAAATGACATGGTACAAGGCCGTAAATTCCAGTTTCCTGCTGGCAGCATTGTAGTTTTTGATAAAGGCTATGTCGATTACCAATGGTATGCAAATCTGACTGCTCAAAACATTGGATTTGTCACACGTTTTAGGCCTAAATCTGTGTATCAGGTGATCCAGCAACATCCAGTGCTTGAATCCAAAGGTATTCTAAAAGATGAAACCATTCAGCTGAATAGCGCACATGCCCTAAAAAGAAAAGCCCCAGTGATAAGAAGAATTGAATATAGAGATCAGCAAAGTGGCAAGCACTTTAGCTTTCTCAGCAATAACTTTCATTTAGCCGCCTCCACCATTGCGGCGATTTATAAAGATCGTTGGAAAGTTGAGCTGTTCTT
>NZ_VPBT01000032.1:0-25862 GCF_013418555.1 Acinetobacter sp. YH12134
AAGAAGCATGGACGACTCTCAATGAGTTTATTTCGCTATGGTTTAGACTATGTTCAAATGGCGATTCAGCGTTTAATTGGTTTTGGGAAAAAAGAAGAGTTTAAGGAAATTTTGGCAATTTTAAGAAAGCAGAATCCTGATAGGATAAGGGTTCTGTGAAATTTGTCGTGTACAGAGCGATTAAATAAAAATGTCATGATTTATATTGACTAATTTCCCCAGATGCGGCTTAATACACGGCATCGGCGTGATAGCTCAGTTGGTAGAGCAACGGATTGAAAATCCGTGTGTCCCCAGTTCGATCCTGGGTCTCGCCACCATATTCAAAAAGTCCCTGCATTGCAGGGGCTTTTTTTTATGGTATTTAAAAATGGCAGCATGATCTTTCATCTTTCATCTTTCATCTTTCATCTTTCATCTTTCATCTTTCATCTTTCATCTTTCATCTTCAGGATTGATTGGCTATCAAATCAGGAGCAGTGTTACGCTAATAACAGCTCAATAACACGAATCCTGCTGAATAAAATTGCATTCTGGCGCTTAATAGAGAGACATGTTTCATTACTGTTCAGGAGGCCGTGTATGACGCGCTTTCAGATGTTCTCCTCGACTGTAATGATTATGCTGGGAATCGGCTCAACGTCGGTCTGGGCGCAACCCGAGCGTCTAGCAACGCTTCAGGTCATGGCAGAACCTGAACTACGTCAGGAAGTGGGCTTTATTCCGTATCAGGAAGATCGTGCAAAGCGTAAGGCATTACAGCACCGGATCATGCAAATTCAGCAGGACACTCAAAACCGGGTCATTGACCCGGACCCGCCTGTCCTGATTACCATGCCGGCCAAAGAACCGGTCAATATGGATCACCTTTCTCCGGCGTTGCAGCAGCATATTCTGGCGATTGCCGCCGGTTTGCAGTCGGATAACCCGTTACGTGGCTTGGAAACCCTGCTGGCGCCATTTCGTGGCCCGGATGGGCAGATTCAGCTTGATTTACCCAATATCTCTTTAGGCGTGGTCGATTATGAGATGAATCTGGGCAATAGCTTGTTCCCCGATATTAGCTCACAGTTACGCAACCCGACCCGATAATAGATGACGTGATAGGGGAAACTATCCAACCATAAAAAAACGCTCCAGAGGAGCGTTTTTTTAGATCTGATTCAGGCCGAGATTAAGCCGTTTTTACCGCTGCTTCTTGGGCCAGCATGTGACTATTTTCTTCGAAGTTGCTGTGCCAAGCCAACGCTTCACGTAACAGGTGAGGAGTGTGGCCGCCTTTTGCACATGCGCGGTCGAAGTAGTCGTTTAATGCATCACGGTACATTGGGTGTGCACAGTTGTCGATAATCGCACGAGCGCGCTCACGCGGTGCCAGACCACGAAGATCGGCAAGACCCTGTTCAGTCACCAGAATGTCAACGTCGTGTTCTGCATGGTCAATGTGCGATGCAAATGGAACGACAGATGAAATGTCGCCGCCTTTGGCAATAGACTTGGTTACGAAGATGGCCAGGTGTGCGTTACGCGCAAAGTCACCTGAACCACCAATACCGTTCATCATTTTGGTACCGCATACGTGAGTGGAGTTCACGTTACCGTAGATATCGAACTCAAGCGCAGTGTTAATGCCGATAATACCTAAACGACGTACCAGTTCAGGATGGTTTGAAATTTCCTGTGGACGCAGAACCAGTTTATCTTTGTACTGTTCCAGGTTGTTAAATACTTTCTCGCCGTATTTCGCAGACAGGGTAATAGATGAACCTGAAGCGAACTTCATTTTACCGGCATCAATCAGTTCGAAAGTACAGTCTTGCAGTACTTCTGAGTACATGATCAGGTCTTCGAAGTTTGATTCTTTCAAGCCGGTCAATACTGCGTTAGCGATTGAACCAATACCTGCTTGTAAAGGACCGAGGTTTTTCGGTAAACGGTCTTCAGCTACTTCTTTTTCAAAGAATGCGATCAAGTGGTTGGCAATTGATTGAGTCTCGTCATCTGGTGCAGTGACAGTTGATGGAGAGTCATGTAATTCGCTGTTAAATACGATACCAACGATTTTTGCAGGATCGATGTTAATTGCTTGAGTACCGATACGCTCGTCAACTTTGGTCAATGGAATTGGTTGACGGGTTGGACGATAGGTTGGGATATAAATGTCGTGTAAGCCTTCAAACGCCGGGCTTAAGTTGGTGTTGATTTCAACAATGACTTTTTCAGCGAAAATTGCAAAGCTGGCAGAGTTACCTACAGAAGTGGTTGGCACGATGCCGCCATCTTCAGTAATCGCAACCGCTTCAATTACCGCTACATCTGGCTTTTTCAGCTGCTGGTTACGCATTTGTTCAACTGTTTCAGACAAGTGCTGATCGATGAACATGACTTCGCCTTTGTTGATGGCTTTACGTAAAGTGTTATCCACTTGGAAAGGCAGACGACGTGCCAGTACACCGGCTTCAGTCAGTTGTTTGTCGAGATCGTTCCCTAAGCTCGCACCAGTAATTAATGTAATTTTTAGAGGATTCGCTTGTGCTTGTTTCACTAAAGCCAAAGGAACAGCTTTCGCTTCACCGGCACGTGTAAAGCCACTCATACCAACAGTCATACCGTCTTGGATGAATTGAGCAGCTTGCTCCGCACTCATAACCTTGTCATGTAGGGAAGCTAAACGGATGCGATCTAGGGACATGGTTTACTCTCGTTTGAAAAATCAGAACTGATGGCGATTGTACCCATCAAAAAAGCCATTTTGCATACCTGTTAGGCTAAGGTCTAATTTTTTCAAAAAATGCAGGTATAAATATATTTGATGCTTTTTATCTTGTTGAAAATTCAATAATAAAAATTAAAAGCCAAATCTTCACCAAGAACTGATTGATCAATATTTAAGCATGATTTAGAAATGTTCTGTAATACTTTGCTTAATTTTTTCTAGGGTGCTGCTGTTGTTTTTTTCATCATCTGGCTGTTCGGGCAGCGGTAAAGAGATGATGACTTCCAGTCCACCGTGCTCGCGATTGTGAATAATCAGCTCGCCCTGGTGAATATCGACAATCCGTTTCACAATGGCCAGACCTAAACCGCTACCTTGGACGGTACGTGCGGCATTCCCACGCACAAAAGGCTGCATTAAAGATTCAATCTGATCTTCAGGAATGCCTTCACCATGATCGGCCACACTAATGCAGATAAACTGTTCCTGTACCTTGGCAGATAGCTCAATCGGTTCGGTGCCATAACGCTTGGCATTGTTAATCAGGTTGCCAATTAAACGTTTCAGCGACAGGCTACGTGCCTGCAAAATCGGTAATTCTTCCGGGCTAAAGCGAATGTCCAGCGGTTTAAACTGGATCACCAGTTCCTGTAACAAGGCATTTAAATCGGTATCTTGCAGTTCTTCATCCGAGCCATCACGCATATAGGAAATGAACTGGTCCAAAATGGCGTCCATATCTTCGACATCGTAAATCAGGCCTTCTTTTAAAAAGTCTTCATCCGGCATCATTTCTGCACTCAGGCGAATCCGGGTCAGGGGTGTGCGCAGGTCATGCGAAATTCCGGCCAGCATAATCCGGCGGTCGCGCTCGGTCTGCTCCAGGGTAAAAATCATCTGGTTAAAGGCCTGGTTCACCTGACGGATTTCTAGCGGCCCGTGGTTGGTTTCTAAATAAGGCGCTTTACCGGTTTGACTATAGGTATTGGCGGCTTCCTGCAAACGGCGTAATGGCCGGTTTAGCTGACGCACTAGGGTCAGAATAATAATGGCAGACAGCAGTGGAATGCCGAGCAGCCAGCCAAACACCAGTTCCGGGCTGTAGTTGGCATAGGTTTTTAATGGTTCACGAACCCAGTGGCCGTTCATTTCCGGCGTTTGAATCCAGATACGTGGGCTGGGCTTGAACTGGAAATACACGGTTACATCATCGGCTTTGAGTTCATTGGCCAGTTTTTTCTCGATTTGTCGGGTAAAGAATTCGGCAATAACCTTGTCACGGACATTTGGATATTCCTTGGGATCGGTAATGTATTCAATCCCGACGCGGTTTTTTAGCCAGGCATCCACATCGACTTCGGCATCATTATGGAAAATCCGTAATTCCGGATTGTTCAGAATTTCCAGCTCAACCGCCAGATAACGGGCATGTTGCTGGATTTCTGGCAGATACAGGGTGCGCCAAAAGAACCACAGTGACATAAACAGACTGAAAATCACCACAAACAGCACCAGCACGGTGGTCCGCATGGCAGCCGAGCGCGGTTTGATTTTATCCAGAAAGCGTTCCCACGGCGTGCGTTTGCGTTCTGAATAGGTTTCAAAGTCGGTAAAGTCTTGTGGATCGATGGGGTCGAGTTTCACAATGAGTCCTTTTTAAAAAGGGAAAGTTCTCCCCCAAAATTGGATACGCGTTAGGTCATCCGCAACTGTTTGAGGCAGGACTCAAGTAAATTACTTATGTTTCTGCGAAATATTGGTTGAAATGACGGAATTTGCCGAGTTTTGCGGATGACAATGGTTTTGCTTACTTTTGCCGAAACAAAAGTAAGGCGAACCGCAGGTTTTATCCCATCAGTGGGGAATAGACCGTAAGACTCCGTCATAGATTCGATGAGTGAGCTTTATTCCGCACCATCTGGAACAAAGACATAACCCACACCCCACACCGTTTGAATATAACGCGCACGTGCCGGGTTTTCTTCAATCAGGCGGCGTAAGCGAGACACTTGCACATCAATCGAACGTTCCATTGCCCCCCATTCACGGCCACGCGCCAGATTCATCAGCTTGTCGCGGGTCAGCGGTTCACGAGGATGTTGTACCAGCGCTTTTAACACTGCGAACTCGCCTGTAGTTAAAGTCACGACTTGACCTTCACGGGTCAGGGTACGGGTCGAAAGATCTAGCGCCCACGGTCCAAAGCTGACCACTTCCATCTGCTGGCTTGGTGCGCCTGGGACTTCACGTACCTGACGGCGTAATACGGCACGAATACGCGCTAACAGTTCGTTCGGGTTAAACGGTTTTGGCAGATAGTCATCGGCACCTGCTTCAAGGCCGGCAATACGGTCTGAGTCGCTGCCGCGTGCGGTCAGCATGATAATTGGCGTATCAATACTGGACTGGCGTAAACGGCGGCAAATGCTCAGGCCATCTTCAACCGGCAGCATGAAATCGAGCACGATCAGGGAAAACAGCTCACGTTGTAACAGGCGATCCATTTGCGTAGCATCATGGGCAGTTTTGACCACGAAACCTTTATCTTCCAGAAAACGCTGTAACAGCGTACGCAAACGCACATCATCATCGACAACGAGAATGCGTTCAACGCGGTCAGTTTCGGTATGTACGGCATCTGTATTTTCAGCAGGTACAACTAAACTCATGATGTGCTCCTTTATTCTTTATTGTGGTCGTATGCAAAGCTTTCACTGACTTTGAGTATACGATTCATCTGTATGCCTTGACTATGCTCTAAAGCAACAAATATTGCAGTTAAAATCAAGACATAGATACCAAATATATACATCTATGATAGAAGATAAATCCCACAATTTGGGGAAGAAAAGGCCCTGAAATGATGAATTTACCGCAAAAATGTGAAATATCTGCGAATTGGCAAGAATCGCCATCTGTAAATTTCATAAAACAATTGTGGATTTTATGGGCCTGGTCTTTATAATCATGCCATTTAGTACTTATCCTTGTGGGATCAAACACGATGACTGACTTAGTTCAGCAGTTGGCAAAAGAACTTGCCGTACGTCCAAATCAGGTAGAAGCTGCCATCAAACTCATTGATGAAGGTGCCAGTGTTCCTTTTATTGCACGTTACCGTAAAGAAGTAACGCAGGGCTTAGACGATACGCAACTTCGCCAGCTCGATACACGTTTAGCGTATTTGCGTGATTTGTTTGAACGCCGTGAAAAAGTGATTGAATCACTAAAAGAACAAAATAAATTATCTGATGATTTATTGGCACGTGTGAATGCGGCTGAAACTAAAAATGCCTTAGAAGAAATTTACGCGCCGTACCGTCCAAAACGTACCAGCAAATCTTTTAAAGCCAAAGAAGCGGGCTTGGGTCCAATCGCAGAAAAAATCTTTGCAGAAGCGATTGATCCAGCAGAAGCGCTTGCAGGCTTTAGCCATGAAGATTATCCAGACCTGGAAAGCCAGCTCGATGCCATTCAGCATATTTTAATTGATGACTGGGCGCAAAATATTGCACTCACCACTGAACTGAAAGCAACCTTTGCCAAAACCGCCGTACTGAAAAGTCTGGTGGCCAGTGAGGAGAAAAAAGAAGTTGGTAAAAAATTCCGTGATTACTTCGATTTCTCTGAAAGCCTGAACAAAGTGCCATCGCACCGTTTATTGGCCATGCTGCGCGGCCGTCAGGAAAACGTGCTGGGCTTAAAAGTCGATGGTGAAGATGAAGCACCACTGGCACGTATTGAAACCGAATACAACTTAGATGCCGTGCAGCCACAAGTGCGTCAGGACTACTTAAAGCAGACCGCAAAACTGTTCTGGCTGGGTAAAGTTCGCCCGACCATTGAGCATTCATTGCTGACTGAAAAACGTCTGGCGGCTGAAGCAGAAGCGACGCAGGTGTTTGCTGAAAACTTACGTCATCTGCTGCTGTCTGCACCTGCTGGCGCACGTACGACGCTGGGCGTTGACCCGGGCATCCGTACCGGTGTGAAACTGGCAGTCGTGAATGAATCTGGCGATGTACTGGCACATAGCACCATTTATCCATTTGCTCCAAAAGATGATAAAGAAGGTTCACTGGCCGAGCTGGCACGTTTATGCCGCGAGTTCAATGTCGACCTGATTGCGATCGGTAACGGTACCGCAAGCCGTGAAACTGAAGCGCTAGTAGCTGAAATGATGGCAGCAAACAGTGACCTGAAACTGACTCGCGTTTCTGTGTCTGAAGCAGGTGCTTCTGTTTATTCTGCTTCTGAATTGGCTTCTCAAGAACTTCCAGAACTGGATGTGTCGATTCGCGGTGCAGTATCCATTGCCCGTCGTTTACAAGATCCATTGGCAGAGCTGGTGAAAATTGATCCGAAATCAATTGGTGTGGGTCAGTACCAGCATGATGTAAACCAGACTGGTTTGGCCAAAACCCTGGAAGCGGTGGTGGAAGACTGTGTGAACTCGGTCGGTGTGGATGTGAATACTGCATCTGCTGCGATTTTGGGTTATATCGCAGGTCTGAACAAATCAATCGCGCAGCAAATTGTGGATTTCCGTAAGGAAAATGGCCGTTTTGATAACCGTCAGGCTCTGAAAAAAGTGCCACGTTTAGGTGAGCGTACTTTTGAACAGGCGGCAGGTTTCTTGCGTATTCAAAATGGTTCTGAGCCTTTAGATGCCTCTGCGGTGCACCCGGAGTCGTATGCGCTGGTGTCTAAAATTGTTGAAGCCAAAGCAACGACTGTAAAAGACATTATTGGCAATACTGAAATTATCCGTCAGGTCAATGCAGAAGAATTTGTGGATGACCAGTTTGGTTTACCAACCATTCAGGACGTGCTGAGCGAACTTGAAAAGCCGGGCCGTGACCCGCGTCCGGAATTCCGTACCGCTAAATTCCGTGATGATATTACTGAAGTATCACAATTGTCTGAAGGCATGCAGCTAGAAGGTGTGGTCACCAATGTCACCAACTTCGGTGCCTTTGTGGATGTCGGTGTGCATCAGGACGGTTTAGTCCATATTTCTGAACTGGCCAATGAATTCGTGTCTGATCCGCATAAAGTGGTGAAACCGGGTCAAATTGTTCAGGTGCGTGTTTTAACGGTAGATGTTGAGCGTAACCGTGTGAACCTGTCGATGCGTCCGGAAGGTGCTGCTGCAGCGAAAGCGCCACGTCAGCCACGCCGTGACCAAAATGAACAGCGTACTGAGCGTAAGCCGCAGGGTAAACGTCCGCAACAGGCGCGTCCGCAGGGTGATCGTCCTCAGGGCAAGAAACCGCAAGCGGCAAAACCACAAGACAATAAGATTGGTGGTTTAGGTGCATTGTTATTGCAAGCCGGGATTAAAGGTTCGAAGTAATCTTTAGCTCTTAAAAAAACCTCCCGATAGGGAGGTTTTTTATTGGTCTATTTAATTGACCATCGGCACAATCCAGCTACATAAAATCAGCATAATGCCCAAATGCCCCAGCTTGCGGGTAAAACTCACCAGTGGCGTAGGCGGCTGTTCCAGCTGTTTGGCATATTCCTGCAAACTCAGCTTGTTGGCAGCTTTACTGGAAAATAAAAACACACCTAAATCAATACAGATCAGAATCGTGCCCACATCGGCAATCAGTTCCATCAGCTCATAATCCTGATGATATAGCGCCATCGCCACCTGATAGCCCAGAAACAGGGCAAAGGCAAAACACCCATATTGCAGAATAAGGGAAAAGGTCCGCATAGTCTTACTTTAACTGTTCAAAATGAGGGGTTTTATAACATAAAAAGACCTGTCATTAGACAGGTCTTTAAAAGGATTATTTTACCAGTGTTCACCCGGGAACAAACGGGCATACGCTTTTTGTACCCAGTTCAGCTTTTGTGGCTGACCCACCGAAGCCGATGAACTTGGGAACAGGTTATAACCAATCGACATCAGCTTGTTGTTAATATCCGGTGCAATCGCATAAGTAATTGAAGCCAAACGGCCTAAATGTGTGGCAATTTTCTTCGGACGTTTGACAATGGCATAGCAGATTAAATCGGCAGCTTGTTCCGGAGAAAGGGTAGGAACATATTTATACATCTTGGTCGGTGCGATCATTGGAGTACGCACTAGTGGCATATAAATGGAGGTAATTGCAATATTGTGTGAATGTACTTCGGCCGATAGACAGCGGCTAAAAGCATCCAGTGCAGCTTTAGAGGCAACATAAGCCG
This sequence comes from Acinetobacter sp. YH12134, assembly GCF_013418555.1. Taxonomy (NCBI): domain Bacteria; kingdom Pseudomonadati; phylum Pseudomonadota; class Gammaproteobacteria; order Moraxellales; family Moraxellaceae; genus Acinetobacter; species Acinetobacter sp. YH12134. Next base: position 8,918 of record NZ_VPBT01000032.1, read on the forward strand.
AGAAACGGGTCGCGTTGGCTAATACACCAATCGAGCTGATGTTAATAATCTGGCCACTACGACGTACCATCATTTGTGGCAGAATATTCATCACCAGACGCACTGCACCAAAATAATTCAGCTGCATGGTGCGTTCAAAATCGTGAAAACGGTCTAAAGATTCATGCACGGCACGACGGATTGAACGTCCGGCATTGTTAACTAAAATATCAATATGATCGACAGACGCTAAAATATCTTTTGAAGTCTGATCAATGGCTTCCCAATCGTTTAAATCACATGGGAAAATAGATGCTTTGCCGCCTTTGGCTTCAATCTCTGCTTTGACCTGCTCCAGGGTTTCCTGGGTACGTGCCACCAACAGCACATGCGCTCCCGCCTCTGCCAGACGATAAGCCGTGGTCAGTCCGATACCACTGGATGCACCGGTAATCAGTACGGTTTTTCCATTTACTTTTTTCTTGAAAAGTTTCTCTAGTTTTGCCTTCACACTTGTATCCCTGCTTGATTAAAAGATCAGACTCAATGGTCTTTGTTATTTGAATTTTTGCGCCCAATCTCATTGGTTCGGGCTGTTATGATGGGCATTATAATAACCGAAGTTTAAAAAAAGCCATAAAATAAGTGATTGAAATTAAAAGTTGTTTTAGAGTAATTGCTCTAATGGGATATTTGGGTTGTTTGGTAAATTCTGCTTAAAATTTTTCGAAAAAGCAAGTCCTTGTTTCTATGTTTAAAAAGCAAAAAGTCTGCCATTGCAGCGCAAAAGCAGACCATTTGTCGTGAAATTGCAATAATTAAACGCTAGCCAGCGCCTGCTCCAGATCGGCAATCAAGTCATCAATATGTTCAATACCAATCGACAGGCGCACCATATCTTCACTTACACCCGCCGCTTTCAGCTCTTCATCATTTAATTGTCGATGCGTTGTTGTAGCCGGATGGCAGGCCAGGCTCTTGGCATCGCCAATATTGACTAAACGGGTAAACAGTTGCAGCGCATCAATAAAACGGGTACCGCCTTCACGGCCATCTTGCACACCAAAAGACAGAATCGCAGATGGTTTGCCTTTGACATATTTTTGCGCCAGCGCATGTTGTGGATGATCTTTTAAGCCGGCGTAATTGACCCATTTCACTTTTGGATGCTGCTGTAAATATTCCGCCACTTTTTGGGCATTTTCGGTATGGCGTTCCATGCGCAGGCTTAAGGTTTCCAGTCCTTGTAGAATCAGGAAAACATTATGTGGGCTAATCGCTGCACCGGTATTGCGTAGCGGCACCACGCGGGCGCGGGCAATAAAGGCTGCTTCGCCCAAGGCTTCGACATAATTCACCCCGTGATAGCTTGGGTCAGGGGTATTTAGAGATTTAAAACGTTCAGGATATTTGCCCCACGGGAATTTACCGCTATCGACAATAATTCCACCAATCGAAGTGCCATGGCCGCCAATATATTTGGTCAGTGAATGCACCACAATATCGGCACCAAAATCAAAGGATTTTTGCAGCACCGGTGTGGCCACCGTGTTATCCACCACCACCGGAATGCCATATTCATGCGCAATTTGGGAGATGGCTTCTAAATCAATAATATTGCCGAGCGGATTACCAATGGATTCCACAAAAACCAGTTTGGTTTTGTCATCAATTAGTTCGCGTAAGGCTTCCGGGTTCTGATAATCAAAGAAACGGACTTCGACGCCCTGTTTGGGCAACGTATGTGCGAACAGGTTGTAGGTACCGCCATACAGGGTTGAAACTGATGCAATATTATCGCCGGCTTCGGCCAGGGTCTGAATGGTATAGGTAATTGCAGCCATCCCCGAGGCCAGTGCCAGCGCACCAATCCCGCCTTCGAGCGCTGCCACGCGTTGTTCCAGCACTGCCGTGGTCGGGTTCATGATACGGGTATAAATATTGCCTTGTACTTTTAAATCGAACAGATCGGCACCGTGCTGGGTATTGTCAAAGGCATAAGAGGTGGTCTGGTAAATGGGTACTGCCACAGCTTTGGTGGTCGGTTCAGGGGTGTAGCCAGCATGAATGGCCAAAGTTTCAGCTTTATACATCATTTTTCGTTCATCTTGCGTGAGTTATATTTTGATCAAGTGTAGCAGGTCTATTTATGAAATAAAGAGGGAAATATCTGCAATAATTATCTTTAGATTTCATAAAGACGCCCTCATTTTAAAATTTCAACGGCGGATAAGGCTGCAATGTATGCCTGAATTTTGGGCACTTTAAAGAGTTGTAACAAAGCGTGGAAGATGAGGCCGATCCCTTATCTTTTTCTGGCTTTCAGGTATAATAGCCGATTATTTTTTCGCTCATTTGAGTAGGGGTGGCGGTTTTGCCCCCGAAATTGGTTTTTCTATTGAGGAGTCCTACGTGGCCCAATATATTTATACGATGAACCGAGTGTCGAAGATGGTTCCGCCGAAGCGCGAAATCTTAAAAGACATCTCTTTATCATTTTTCCCAGGCGCAAAAATTGGTGTGCTTGGTCTAAACGGTGCAGGTAAATCGACCTTGCTTCGTATTATGGCGGGCGTAGATAAAGATTTCTCTGGTGAAGCACGTGCACAGCCAGGGATTAAAATCGGCTACCTTGAGCAAGAACCACCGCTCGATCCAACCAAAGACGTTCGTGGTAACGTGGAAGATGGCGTACGTGAAGCGCTTGATGCATTGGCGCGTCTGGACGAAGTATTCGCTGAATATGCAGCTGAAGATGCAGACTTTGATGCGCTTGCAAAAGAGCAGGAAAAGCTGGAAGCCATTATTCAGACTTGGGATGCGCACAACCTGAATAACCAGCTGGAGCAAGCCGCAGCGGCATTAAACCTGCCAGCATGGGATGCAGATGTGACTAAGCTTTCAGGTGGTGAGCGCCGTCGTGTGGCACTGTGCCGTTTGCTATTGTCTAAACCAGACATGCTGCTGCTGGACGAACCGACGAACCATTTAGATGCTTCATCTGTAGCCTGGTTAGAACGTTTCTTAAAAGACTTCCCGGGCACCATCGTGGCGATTACGCACGACCGTTACTTCCTTGATAACGTTGCCGAGTGGATTCTGGAGCTTGACCGCGGACATGGTATTCCATATCAAGGCAACTATTCGTCTTGGTTAGAGCAAAAGAACGCGCGTTTAGAGCAAGAGCAGAAGCAGGAAGAATCTTTTGCGAAGGCATTGAAAAAAGAACTTGAATGGGTTCGTTCAAATGCTAAAGGTCAGCAAAAGAAAAACAAAGCGCGTATGGAGCGTTTTGAAGAGCTGAACTCACGCGAATTCCAGCAGCGTAACGAAACTTCTGAAATCTACATTCCACCTGGTCCACGTTTGGGTAACAAGGTCGTTGAGGTTGAAGGCATCAGCAAGTCATTTGGTGATCGTACCCTGTATAAAGATTTAACCTTCACTGTACCACCTGCAGCAATTGTCGGTATTGTAGGTGAGAACGGTGCAGGTAAAACCACACTGTTTCGTATGATGACTGGTGAAGAGCAGCCAGATACCGGTACGGTAACACTGGGTGAATCGGTTAAAGTCGCTTACGTGGGTCAGATTCGTGACACGCTAGATGACAATAAAACTGTGTGGGAAGAAGTGTCTGGCGGTTTAGACATCTTACGTATTGGTGAATACGAAATTGCATCACGTGCTTATATTGGCCGCTTTAACTTTAAAGGCCAAGATCAGCAAAAACGTGTTGGTCAATTGTCAGGTGGTGAGCGTAACCGTTTACAACTGGCGAAAATCCTGCAAATGGGCGCCAACGTCATCTTACTCGATGAACCGTCAAACGACCTGGACATCGAAACTTTACGTGCGCTTGAAGATGCAATTCTGGTCTTCCCGGGTACCGTGATGGTGATCTCGCATGACCGTTGGTTCCTGGACCGTATTGCAACACACATCCTGTCATTCGAAGGTGAAACTCCTGAATTCTTCACTGGTAACTATGCGGAGTTCGAAGAATACCGTCGTAAACGTGATGGTGATGACCTGATTACCAAGCGTCAGAAATATCGCAAAATTGGTGGTTAATCCCATCTAAATAAAAAACCAGCCTTCGGGCTGGTTTTTTGATGTAGTTTGAATAGAGGGCTATAAAGAGATGGGTATTATCCTGGTCGCGCTATATAGATATAGAAGGAAGGCGTGCAGTGATAGCAGGAAGTGGTGCAATACTTTTAGCACTTCATTGAAGGAGATGATTTTTATCTTTTTATAATCATGGGCTGGCGTTGGGAGCTATCCTGATCAACGCCAGATGCAGCTTTGTTTGAATCAATGAGAAAAATCAGATTTCCCACTCATGGTTGCATTCGCGGCATTTCCATTTCTTCTGGTTTTGCATAAAAGCCTGCATTGAAATTTTAAAATCTGGCAAATCACGATAGAACATGAAGCCGGCAATTAAACAGATCACAAAGACAATTACGGTTGCTGTTTGCAGGGTCGTGCCCGCACCATCCCCAAAAATCCACATGGCAATACTAATCAGCACCAGCAGCAATAAAATAAAAATAGCTGGAATCAGAAATACCAGGCTTTTTGGCACCACCGGACGTGGAGCTGCTTGGCCTGCTTGCGCAACAGGCATGATTTTCGGGCTTTGACACTTCGGGCAACGGTATTGCATTACAACTCCAAAATTCTAATCTGTGGTTTATTTTAATCGGAATACATCAGAAAGCAAAAAAGCACAGCAAAATAAAACAACAGGCAATAAAAAACCCAAGTCATAATGCTTGGGTTTTTTATCAGATCACTTTAAAAGTGAGCTTAAATATGGCGTCCCTACGGGGATTCGAACCCCGGTTACCGCCGTGAAAGGGCGATGTCCTAGGCCTCTAGACGATAGGGACTTATTGAGGCAACACAATTATGAAACCATGGTGGAGCCAAGCGGGATCGAACCGCTGACCTCTACAATGCCATTGTAGCGCTCTACCAACTGAGCTATGGCCCCAGTCTGTGTGAGCGCTATATTATGAAGATAATGCTCACACGTCAACAAAAAACTGCATTAACTTGCATCAACTGCATCATTTTTCGGCAATTTTAAGCTTTCATTGAGTTTTTCCCAAGCTTTTAGCTCTTTTTTGCTTGGTCCGCCCACAATTTCCAGCGCATGGCGCAGGCGGGCAAAAGTTAAATCCGGACCAATAGTGACCATGGTCTGCATCACTGGCGTAGAGGCAGTTGAACCGGCAATGGCAATAAAGAATGCCGGCATAAAGTCGCGCAGTTTAATTTCCATTTGTGCGGCCAGGTCCATTAAGGTCTGGCTCACGGTGTCATTGTTCCAGGTGAACAGACTTTCCAGACGCCAGATGGCAAACTGCAAGCTTTGACGAACCTGTTCTTCAGACAGTTTTTTATTTTCAAACTGTTCTTTTGAAAGTGTCGGGAAATGGTTGAAGTAGTGCGCAGACCAGTTCACGGCTTCAGATAATAAGTTGATACGTGGCTGAATCGCGGCAGCAATTTCTTCCAGTTTGGCACGATCAGCTTTCCAGGCTAACAAGGTATCCAGCAGTTCAGCCGGAGAAAGGGCTTTAATCCACTGACCGTTGAGCCAGTTCAGTTTTTCCACATCAAAGATTGGACCGCCCAAAGACACACGGTTGATGTCAAAGTGTTCAATCATTTCTGCCAGGGTGAATTTTTCACGTTCATCCGGCATTGACCAGCCCATGCGGCCCAAATAGTTCAGCAAGGCTTCTGGCAGTACACCGATGTCTTTATAGTAGTTGATTGAAGTCGGGTTCTTGCGTTTTGACAGTTTGGATTTGTCCGGGTTACGCAGCAGCGGCATGTGGCACAGTACTGGCATATCCCAGCCAAAGTATTGATACAGCAACTGATGTTTTGGTGCTGATGGAATCCATTCTTCACCACGAATGACGTGGGTGATTTGCATTAAATGGTCATCGACCACGTTGGCTAAATGATAGGTTGGCAGGCCATCAGTTTTCAGCAGAATCTGCATGTCGACTTGCGCCCAAGGAATTTCCACTTCACCGCGCAGCATGTCGTTAAATTTGCAGATGCCTTCGGTTGGAATTTTCATGCGGATTACATGTGGTTCGCCTGCCGCCAGACGACGCTGAACTTCTTCGGCAGAAAGCTGTAAACCGCGACCGTCATAACGTGGAGATTCGCCACGTGCTTGCTGTTCAGCACGCATCTGGTCCAGTTCTTCTGCAGTCGCGAAGCAGTAGAAGGCATGACCTTTTTCAACCAGTTCCAGGGCATACTGTTTATAGATGTCCATACGCTCCGATTGACGGTATGGCGCATGTGGGCCACCCACATCTGGACCTTCTGACCAGTTCAGGCCTAACCAGCGCAAAGAATCAAGAATCATTTGTTCAGATTCAGGGGTCGAGCGCAGTTGGTCTGTATCTTCAATACGTAAAATAAACTCGCCGCCATGCTGTTTGGCAAAGCACAGGTTAAACAAGGCAATATATGCAGTGCCTACATGCGGAAAACCGGTAGGAGAAGGAGCAATACGGGTACGAACAGTCATAATCAGTAATGAGTCAGAATGTAAATTGGAATCTATTATAACGAAAAAGCCTGATCACTTAATGCTTTATTGTGCATTCGATGATCAGGCTGCAACAGCACGCGGCTTGAGGGGGAGTCAGTCGCGCGCAGGTTCAGTTCAATCCGGTCAATTAAGACTGGTTCGAGCTGAAGAAGGATTGTACAAAACGGCTAAAACGCTGGTTTTGTGAAGCAAAGAAATTCTGGGTTGGCGCTGCTTTAATTGACGTCATCATTTTCAGGTCATTATCGGCTTGCAGCTTGTCTGTTTTGGTGGTGCCTAACTGTTCTTTTTGCTGCAACAGGGCTTTTTCAATGAGGGAAGGTTTTGCTGGCGTCATTTTCACCGCAGTATGGGTATTTTTAACCACTGCCGTATGGCTGGTTTGCGCCATCAGGCCCAATCCTAAACTTAAACACAGTACATAGACTGACTGTTTCATCCTGATACTCCCCCAAACTGGTTTTGGATTTAATTTTTTTTACGTTGTGGCTACTATATAACCACAGATAAAATGTAAAAAGTAAGAACTGCATCACACTTTTTACAAAAATATAAAAAATGTCAGGCTGCTGGTTACTTCTATTCACATTTCGCTGTTGAGTACATGTTTTAGCAAATAACTGTGAAGAGAAAGTGAAGATCAGCAACAAAACTTATCTTATATCATATTTTTTTATATATAATTATGCAAGTTTCGCATTTTATTGATATGTAACTGGGTATTTAGGTGAATGGATCAAGCGCGGGCTATCTCATCTTAATCTTGCTTTAAATCAGCACGGTTTGCCAAGCGTCTGAAAGCCGGGTTTATTCATATTTTTGAATATCTATTCCATAAAAAGCTATAACCTGATTTTGGCCCATCGGTTATGCTGCTTTTTAAAAGAAAAACAAATGATTAAAAGAAAAAATTGCCCATCTTAAAACGAAAGTAAAAATTTTTCTGAATTGCGATTTATGATTTTATTTCATATAGTTAGCATTAATGTAGATAACCTATTTGTGCTGTCATGAAATCTCAAATTAAAGCTTTATTTTCAGCGGCTTTGCTGGCAACCGGCCTTGCGGCAACAGTCAATTCTGCCCAGGCAGCAGATCGTCAATTTTTAAACGTGTCTTATGATGCGACACGCGAATTCTATGATGAATTTAATGCCTCGTTTGGTGATTACTGGAAAAAGCGCACCGGTTTAAGCGTGAATTTCAAGCAGTCTCATGGCGGTTCAGGCAAACAGGCGCGTTCAGTGGTCGATGGCCTGAAAGGTGATGTGGTGACTTTGGCACTGGCCAACGATATTGAAGAAATCGTCAGATCGGGCCAGATCCAGCCGGGCTGGCAAAAAGAGTTCCCGCATAACTCGGCACCATATACCTCAACCATCGTATTTATGGTGCGTAAGGGCAATCCAAAGCACATCAAAGACTGGACCGATTTAACCAAACCGGGTGTACAGATTATTACCCCAAACCCGAAAACCGGTGGTCTGCCACGTTGGGTATACCTGTCTGCATGGGGCTATGCATTGAACCAGCCGGGCGGCAATGAAGCCAAAGCCAAAGATTTTGTCAGCAAGATGTATCACAACGTTAAAGTGATGGACTCTGCAGCACGTGCCTCAATGACCACTTTCGCAGAACGCGGCATTGGCGATGTACTGCTGACCTGGGAAAACGAAGCGCTGGTGACCCTGAAAACCTTGGGTAAAGACAAGTTCGATATTGTTTATCCATCGATGTCGATTTTAACCGAGCCTTCAGTGGCAATTGTTGACCGTACCGTAGAGCGCAATGGCAACAAGTGGCTGGCAACCGGTTATATCAACTATTTATATTCACCGCTGGGACAGGAAATGGCAGCCAAACATTTCTATCGTCCACGCAATGAAAAGGTACTGGCCAAGTATGCGCATCAGTTCCCGAAACTGAAAACCTTCACCATTGATGAAGTATTTGGTGGCTGGGCCAAAGCACAGCAAACCCACTTTGCGAACGGCGCCATCTTCGACCAGATTTATAGCAGCAAACGTTAATTGTCTGCATACTGGTTAAAAAATAAATTCAAACAGCCTCCTTGTGAGGCTTTTTGAATATTTGGCAAAATCACAAAACGGTTTTCTCTATGAAAAGTAATATTTCTGTACAAAAAGTCGTTTGGAGCTTTGTCAAAACAAGGTAATAATGTGCAGTTAAATTTTGGCTGTATTGATTGAATCCTTATGTCGCATATTTCTGTATTACTCCACGAAACTGTTGATGCCTTGCTGGCAGAACGCAATACAGGAATTTATGTCGATGGCACCTTTGGCCGCGGCGGGCATACCCGTTTATTGCTGTCCAAATTAGATGAACATGCGCGTGTGTATGCCTTTGATAAAGACCCACAAGCCTTAGCGGTTGCAGCAGAACTGGAACAGCAAGATCCGCGGTTTAAAATTATTCATGCCAGCTTTGCCGATTTAAAGCAGGAACTGGCCGCACGTGGTATTGAACAGGTCGATGGCGTGATGGCCGACCTGGGCGTATCGTCTCCGCAGCTGGATCAGGCTGAACGTGGTTTTAGCTTTATGCAGGATGGCCCGCTGGATATGCGTATGGACAACTCGCAAGGTGAAACCGCGGCAGAGTGGCTGCTGCAGATTGAAGAAGAAGCACTGGCCAATATTATTTTTAAATATGGCGAAGAACGTTATAGCCGCCGTATAGCTAAAGCCATTAAAAACGCCGGTTTGATTGAAACCACCGGCCAGCTGGCCGAAATTGTAAAAACTGCCCATCCAAAATGGGAAAAGCATAAACATCCGGCAACGCGAACATTTCAGGCCATTCGTATTGCTATTAATAAAGAATTAGAAGATATTGATATTTTCTTGCCTCAGGCCGTGGAAGTGCTGAAGCCCGAAGGCCGTCTGGCGGTCATTAGCTTCCACTCTTTAGAGGACCGTTTGATTAAACAGTTTATTCAAAAAGAATCAAGCTTGGCAGAAGATACCGGTTGGGGGCTGCCGCAAGTACAACAAGATACCCGCCGTTTAAAAAAGATTGCTCGTATCCGTGCGAGTGAAGAGGAAGTCAAAGCCAATCCGCGTTCACGCAGTGCGTGGCTGCGTGTGGCTGAAAAGTTAGCTTGAACAGGCGAAGAATGAAAACCAAAGCAGTTGAAAACAATACAGAACAGTCACGACTGAAAAAAATGGTCGTCTATTTGATTTTGTTGGCCCTGGTGTTTATCAGTGCGCTCATGGTGGTCTTTCAGGTGTTTGAATATCGACATGATTATCGTCAGCTCAGTTCTTTTATGCGTGAGCGCGATGATCTCAATGCCGAGTGGGGCCGTCTGCTGATTGAACAGCAGACCTTTGGTGCCACCGCCCAGATCGGGACACGTGCCGTAACCCAGTTACGCATGTATTCACCACCCACCGCACAAACTGTGGTGATTTCATTGCCGACGACTTCAGAACAGAAACAATAGGGCTGGCTGTACATGGTAAATTCGCGTAAGAAGCAAACAGGTAAAAAACAGCAGTCTGTTACCCAAAAAAGCAGTTTAAATGTCGATATGTGGCGCTTCTACCTGATGTGGGGAACGGTGCTGCTGGTCTTTGTGGCGCTGGTCTGCCGGGCCTTTTATGTGCAGATTATCAATCATGATTTTCTGCAGAATAAGGCCAATGCCAATATTCTAAGAACTGAAAAACTCAAAGCCATGCGCGGCGTGATTTACGACCGGCATGGCGTGCCTTTGGCGATTAGTACCCCCATCATGAAAGTGGTGATTGATCCGCGTGATTATTTTGAGGCCAAAGAGCTGTATGACGACACCATGGCCGAGCTAGCCAAAGACCCGAATAACCGCAAACTCAAGCGTCAACTGCCCAATAAAAACCTGAATCTGGATGAACTGGCCGATGCGGTGGGCATGGACCGTCAGGAATTGCATCAGAAAATGCATGAGCGTCCGCGTTCGCGTTATCTGGTGCTGCAAAAAGAAGTACCGCCACAGCAGGCGGAGCTGATCCTGAAGCGCAACTTCCAGGGTGTCTATACCGAGAAAAACTATAAGCGTTATTATCCGCAGCCACAGCCGAATGCCCAGATTATTGGCCTGACCAATAGTGAAGGCACCGGGATTGAAGGTCTGGAAATGCAGCTGAACAGCCGTCTGGCTGGGGTCGATGGCGAACAGCAAATTATCCGTGATAAACGTGGTAACCGGGTTAAAGATCCGGAAGTGATTAAAGAAGTCGAGCACGGTGAAAATATCACTTTAAGTATCGACTCGCGCCTGCAATACATTATGTATCGTGAATTGACCGCTGCTGGCGTGGCCAATAATGCCCGTTCTGCCACAGCCATTGCAGTCGATGTGAAAACCGGTGAAATTCTAGCCATGACCAGCTGGCCATCGTATAACCCGAATGACAAAAAGGGCCTGGAGAACAAAGATGCCATGCGTAACCGCGGGGCAGTCGATTCCTTTGAGCCGGGCTCGACCATGAAGCCATTTACCGTGGCCATGGCGCTGGAAAGTGGTAAATATTCGGCCAATACTGTGGTCAATTTAGGGGGGGGCTCGATGCGTGTTGGTAACCATACCATCCGTGATACCCACAATTATGGCAATTTGACCCTGGCTGGCATTATCCAGAAATCGTCTAACGTCGGCGTGGCGAAAATTGCCCTGTCTTTGCCCTATCCAACCTTACCCACCTTCTATAAACGCTTAGGCTTTGGCCAGCGTTCGGCTGTGAAATTCCCGGGCGAAAGTGCCGGCCTGATTTTACCGCCAAGCAAATGGAATGTCTCTGAAGTGGCAACCATGTCCTATGGTTATGGTCTGAATGCGACCGTGCTGCAACTGGTCGATGCCTATGCCATGATTGCCAATCAGGGCAAAAAACTGCCGCTGAGTCTGTATAAGTTGGAAGGCGAAGTGCAGGGCGAGCAGATTCTTGACCCGAAAATTGCCGAGCAGGTTCTGCTGATGATGGAAGCGGTGACTTTACCGGGCGGTACGGCGCGTCAGGCCAATATTCCAGGCTATCGTGTTGCCGGTAAAACCGGTACTGCGCATAAATTGCGTGCCGACCGCAAAGGCTATTCGCAAAATGAATACCGCGCCCTGTTTGCCGGCATCGCACCGGTCAGTGACCCGCGTCTGGCCATGTTTGTGGTGGTAGAAAACCCGACCGGTCAATACTATGGTGGTCTGGTTGCTGCGCCAGTGTTTGCACGGGTGATGCAGGAATCCTTACGTTTAATGAATGTACCTTTAGATAAACCTCTAGATACAGCACAAATCCAGTAAATAGGTGATGAATGTCCATTACATTTCAAGATCTTTACACCGTTGAGCATGTTGCTGGATGGATGTCACAACCCTTTGCCGGCTTCAGCTTAGACAGCCGCAAAGTTACAGCAGGGCAAATCTTTATTGCCCTGACCAGTTTTTCGCAGCCTGAAAAAACCGTCCAGTTTGCCGAAGCGGCGTTGGCGCGTGGCACGTTGGCCATTATTGCAGAAACCGATTTGGGTCTGCCGAATCAGCTGATCGTACCGGAGGTACGTCACTTAATGGGGCAGTGGCAAAAACAGTATCTGCATGCCACGCAGCCGCTGCAGGCTGCACGTATTCTGGCGGTTACCGGTACCAATGGCAAAACCACCATCGCCCGTCTGATGGCAGAACTGCTGATGTTACAGCGCAAACCGTGTGCGGTGATGGGCACCACCGGCAATGGCATTTTGCCGAATCTGGAAGCCTCTTCGCATACCACGCTGGATGCCTTACAGCTCCAGCAGGCCCTGCACAGCTATGCCCAGCAAGGCGCTGAATTTGCGGCAATTGAAGCCAGTTCACACGGACTGGAACAGGGTCGTTTAAATGGCTGTAGCATTGAAATTGCCGTGTACAGCAACTTAAGCCGTGACCATCTGGATTATCATGGTACGCTGGAGGCCTATGCTGAAGCCAAAGCCGCGCTGTTCCGTTTTGCCAGCTTAAAAGTGGCGGTCATTAACCTGGATGATGCCTTTGCGGAAGTTATGCTGACCGCCGCGCGTCAGAATCCGGCACAACCAAAAATCCTGACTTATTCCACCACGCAAGCGGCGGATTATCAGGTGCAGAATATCGAATACAGTCTGGCTGGTGCGCAGTTTGAACTGATCAGCGCCCAGCAGCGTTATCGTGTACACAGTCCGTTACTGGGCCATTTTAATGTGGAAAATCTGGTGGCCAGTCTGATTGCCGTTGAGCAGGCCGGATTTGACTTGTCGGATTTAATTGCCAGCGCGCCACAGCTGCAAGGTGCACCGGGACGGATGCAGGTGATTCGTGATGGCGAACGTCTGTTTGTGGTCGATTATGCGCATACACCAGATGCCTTGAAACAGGTGTTAATTACCCTGAAACGGCATGTATCGCAGCAGCTCTGGGCTGTCTTTGGCTGTGGCGGCGATCGTGATCGCGGCAAACGGCCGTTAATGACCCAAGCCGCGCTAGAGCAGGCTGATATCGCCTTGCTCACTTCGGACAATCCGCGGACTGAATCGCCTGACCAGATTTTTGCCGACATGCAGCAGGGCATTGATTTTAGTGGCCACAGCTATCATGAAATCCGTGATCGTCGTGAAGCGATCAAGTTTGCCGTGAAGCAGGCCCAGCCGGGCGATATCGTGGTGATTGCCGGTAAAGGTCACGAAAATTATCAGGAAATTGATGGGGTGCGACACTGGTTTGATGATGTCGTTGAAGTTCAGGCTGCAATTGATGCCCAGCATCATGCTACCAGCTCTGCCTATCCCGCCTAATCAGGAATTCTTATGCATACTTCAACCACCAGTACTGCGGTCTTGACGCCGTGGAGCGCAGCGCAGTTACAACAGGCCACCCAGGGTTATTGGCTGAATGATCGCGCACCAAGCACTGAAATTAAACGTATTTTAACCGACTCCCGTCATGCCGAAGCCGGCGATGCTTTTCTAGCACTGAAAGGTGAGCGTTTTGATGCCCACGATTTTGTGGCACAGGTGGCAGCCAGCGGCTGTCAGGTGGCGCTTGTCAGCCAGCCGGTCGATGCCGATATTTTTCAGTTGGTGGTGCCGGATACCCGCTTGGCACTGGGTCATTTGGGTGCTTATCGTCGTGCTCAATATCCCGATCTGAAAGTAATTGCCTTGACCGGTAGCAGCGGTAAGACCACCACCAAGGAAATGCTGGGCAGTATTTTATCGCGTCTGGCGCCGACCTTAATTACCCGCGGTAACCTGAATAATGATTTAGGCGTACCGATGATGTTGCTGGAGCTGCGTCCGGAACATCAATATGCGGTGATGGAGCTTGGGGCCAGCCATCAGGGTGAAATTGATTATACCTCACAGCTGGTACAGCCACAGGTAGCCGGGATCATTAATATCGGCACCGCACATCTGGGCGAGTTTGGTGGTCGTGAGGGTATTTGCCGGGCCAAATCTGAAATTTATGCGCATATTGTGGCAGATGGATGTTCGATTGTACCGGCCGCAGATGATTTTGCTGACTCGATCCGTCAGGCAGTTCGCACTGAACAGCAGCTTAGTTTTGGTAACGGCGGTGATGTGTTTGCCACCGACATTGAACTTCAGCCCCAATCGGCCCGTTTCCAGTTGCATACGCCGCAAGGCGTGCGTGCAGTCGATTTACCGTTTGCTGGTGAACATAATATCCAGAATGCTACAGCCGCAGCGGCGTTTGCGCTGGCGATTGGCATTGGTCTGGATGATATTGTTGTCGGACTGGAACAGGCCCAAGGTGCCAAAGGTCGTCTGAATTTTATTCAGCACGGTGCGCATCTCTTGATTGATGATACCTATAATGCCAACCCGACCTCAATGCGGGCGGCCGGTGAAGTGCTGGCGCAGCAGGAGGGGATTCGGGTCATGGTCATCGGTGATATTGGCGAGCTGGGTGCATCGGCGGCAATTGAGCATTATAAGCTCGGCCGCGATCTGGTGTCGCTCAAAGGCCTGAACTTTGTGGTGGCGGTGGGCGAGTTTGCTCCGGCTAGCCAGGAAGGGGCACGCAGTACCCAATACGGCAAAAAACTCCAGGCCTTTTTGAATCAGGAACAGGCCTTGCCATTTTTAATTAGTCTAGTCGAAACACATCAACCTCAGTCCATGAGTTTCCTGTTCAAAGGTTCTCGTTATACCCATATGGAAACGTTGATGACTGCATTGATGGAGAAACTTTAAATGCTGTTATGGTTGTTTGAACAGCTTGCGGGCTATCACAGCTCGTTTCAGGTGGTTCGTTATTTAACATTACGTTCATTGCTGAGTGTCCTGACAGCGCTCGGGATTGGTCTTTTGCTTGGACCTGTGATGATTCGTAAGTTACAGGCATTAAAATACGGTCAGGCAGTCAGCTCGTTTGCGCCAGAAGGGCATGCGAAAAAAATGGGTACCCCGACCATGGGCGGTGTGCTGATTTTACTGTCGATTGGGATTTCGACCCTGCTCTGGGCCGATCTTTCCAACCCCTATGTCTGGATTGTGCTGGCGGTTATGGTGATCTTCGGTGCGGTTGGCTGGGCCGATGACTGGATTAAAATCCGCTATAAAGACAATGCCGGACTACCGGCACGCAAGAAGTTCTTCTGGACTTCGGTGGCCTCTTTGGGCGCAGGTATTGCGCTGTACTATATTGCCACACAGCAGCCGAACCCGGCGCAAACCGCCGATATGCTGGATGTCTTAATTCCGTTCTTTAAAGATTTCAGCATTCCGTTATCCATGATTCCACTGGGTATTGGCTTTATTATTTTCACCTATCTGGTGATTAATGGTGCTTCCAATGCGGTGAACCTGACTGATGGTCTGGATGGTCTGGCGATCATGCCAATTGTACTGGTTGCGGCCGGTTTAGGTGTATTTGCCTATCTGGCCGGTGATGTGCGCTTTGCCGATTATCTGCATATTCCTTATGTCAAATACGCCTCTGAACTGGTGGTGATCTGTGCCGCCATGATTGGTGCCGGTCTGGCCTTTCTCTGGTACAACGCGCATCCGGCGCAAGTCTTTATGGGTGATGTCGGCGCTTTATCGTTAGGTGCGATGCTCGGCACAATTGCGGTGATGGTGCGTCAGGAAATCGTTTTTGCGATTATGGGTGGGGTGTTTGTGGTTGAGGCGATTTCGGTCTTCCTGCAAATTGGCTCACTGCGGATGCGCAATAAACGTGTGTTCTTAATGGCGCCGCTGCATCATCACTATGAAAAGAAAGGCTGGCGTGAAACCCAGGTGGTGATTCGTTTCTGGATTATTACAATTATGCTGGTGGTTTTAGGCTTAATGACCTTAAAATTGCGCTAAGCAAATTGAACTGAAAAGTCGGCGCTTGCCGGCTTTTTTTATGGCAGCAAGCTTGGGAGAAAAACATGAACCTGCTGATGTGTCCTGTCTGTCGTCAGCCCTTAAGCCTGACCGACCGAACATGGCGCTGTGACAACAAGCACAGTTATGATGTGGCCAAACAGGGCTATGTCAATTTGCATGTGGTGCAACATAAGCACAGTAAAAATCCGGGCGATACTCCGGAGTCTGTACAGGCGCGCCGGGCATTTTTAAGTGCAGGACACTATGCGCCGCTGCAGCAGGCGGTGGTGCAGAAAATTCGCAGCCTGCGTATTGAAAACCTGCTCGATATTGGCTGTGGGGAAGGCTATTACACCAACGCCATGCAGGCTGAAGTGCTGCAATGTGTGGGCGTCGATATTGCCAAAAATGCAGTGCAAGTGGCCGCCAAACTGAATAAAGACGTGACCTGGGTGGTGGGAACCGGTGCGACTTTGCCGGTTTTGGATAAATCAATTGATCTGTGTACCAGTCTGTTTAGCCCAATTCCGAAAGAGGAAATTCTGCGGGTGCTGAAACCGGAAGCTTATCTGATGGTGGTAACCCCGGGACCGCAGCATCTGTTTGCGATGCGCGAAGCCTTGTTTGAAGAAGTTAAAGTGCATGAACCACAGAAGTTTGTGGAACAGCTAAAAGATGTGTTTGAGTTGGTCAGTGAAGATGTTGTTGATGCAGCAATGTGCTTAAATCAGAGCGATTTAAAACATCTGATTGCGATGACGCCATATGCCTATAAGGCCAAACCGGAACGCCGTCAGGCGCTGGAGCAGCAGGATCAGTTCCCGCTGAATGCGCAATACCAGATATATCTGTTTCAGAAAAAGTAAGTCCTAAAAAAGCCTCCATCAGGATAATGCCAGTCAGTTAAGAGATTGACTGGCTTTTTCTTGGGTATTTTTGAGGTTTTCCTTTTACAACTCTTGGGTAACTCCTCATCCGTCTCTCAGGTAAAACATATCTATCAGATTTCTCCATTAA